>CAZWQJ010000108.1:0-13972 GCA_964635825.1 uncultured Victivallales bacterium
TTTGCGTTCCGGCCTATCCCCCTGGTGAAGGCCTGGACCCAGGAAGGGTCGGGCATGCGTGGTGTGTGGCTGGCGCTGCTGGTTGCCCTTGGCATGCTCTTCGGCGGGTTGGGGCGCTTTCCCCTACTGAAGCCGGACGAGGTGCGCAACGCCGAGGTGGCGCGCGAGATGTTTGCGTCCGGAAGCTGGGTTGTTCCCACCTTCAACGGGCTTCCCTATTTAGACAAGCCCGCGCTGCATTTTCGAGTGGTGGCGGTCACCTTCTCTCTGTTTGGGGTGAATGAGGCGGCGGCGCGCCTGCCGTCGGCGGTGGCCGGTCTGGCGTTGCTGGTTGGGCTTTACCTGTTCGCACGCCGTCATGCCGGGTCGCCGATCGCGGCTCTGGCCGTGATCGTGGTGGCCACGACGCCCCTCTTCATCGTTTTTGCGCGGCTGGTGATTCTGGACATGCTGTTCACGCTCTGCGTGAGTCTGGCGATACTGGCGGGGTATCACGCGGAGGAGGGGGAGGGGCGCACGCGCCGGCGTTGGCACCTGGCGGGCGCGGTTTGCACGGGACTGGCCGTGCTGGTCAAAGGGCCGGTTGGCCTGTTGCTGCCATGGCTGGTCCTGATTCTGTTCTACGTGGTGGACCGTCGCCCGCGGGCCATCCTGCGTCTGTTGGCGCCATTGAATATCGGGGTGGTCCTGGCGCTGGTGCTGCCGTGGTTCCTGGCCCTTTCGCACCAGCGCCCCGATTTTCCGTACTATGGGCTGGTGGTGGAGTCGTTTGAGCGGTTGACCACGGGTACGTTCCGGCGCCAGAAGCCGTTCTATTTTTACCTGCCATTGATTGCGGGGACATGCGTGGCGTGGAGCGTGTTGCTGCCATCGGCCGCGGCCGCGGCGTGGCGTGCGCGCCGCGGTTGGACGCGGCTGGACCGCTTCAGTCTGGTCTGGCTGGGGGCGGTGGTGGTGTTCTTTTCGATCCCGCAATCGAAACAGCCCGGCTACATCCTGAGCGTGACGTTGCCGCTGGGGTTGCTGCTGGCGAAGTATGTGGCCGCCGGCTTGCGGGACCCGGCGGGGCGGGTGGCGCGGGCTCTGAGGGGTTCGGCCATGATCCTGGGGGGTGTCTTCACGGTGCTGGGGGCGGGGGTGGTGGCGGTGATCGTGCGGCCCTCGCTGCCGCTGGAGTGGGCGCAGGCCACGACGGATCAGGTCGACCAGATGCTGCCGCACCTTGGGCCGCTGGCGGCCTCGTGCCTGGTGGTGGCGGTGATGGCGTGGCTGGCGGCCTACCGCAAGCGCGTGGGCTTGATTTTCGGCGCCTTTGCGGCGTTGGTGCCGTTGCTGGCCTTCGTCAATTTTTCTGGTTTGGATGCGTACGCCCGGGTGCGTTCGCAAGCAGACATGCTGGATCGCCTGCCGGCGTTGCCGCCGGAGACGGAGATCGCCAGCGTGATGTGCTTCCCCCAGTACTTCCCCTTTTACATGCAGCGTACGGTGACGCTGCTCACGGAGGATGGAGAAGAGTTTCCCAGCAACTACATTCCGTACTACCTGGCGCACCAGACGAACTGGCCGGCCCAGGTGGTGCATATGCGGGATGCGGGGCGCTGGCTGGCCTCGCGCCGGCATCCGGTGTACCTGATCCGCAACCGGCATTCGGGGCCCTGGTTCGATGAGGTGGCCGCCGGGGCTGGCGTTACCGAGGACGATCTGGGGGATCAGTACAAAGGGATTTTGTTGCAGCCGGGCAGAGGGCGGTAGCCATGTGTGGGATCGCCGGAATCGCGGCGCTGAATGGTGACCTCGACGAAGCCGATGCGCGTGCGCGGCTGACGCCGATGCTGGATGCGCTCTACCACCGGGGGCCGGACGACTCGGGCGTGCATCTCGCCCGGGGGGCGGTGCTGGGTGTGCGGCGACTGGCCATTCGCGCCGTAGCGAGCGGCTCCCAACCGTTGGTCGATGCCGCGACGGGAGTGGTGGTGGTCTGCAACGGCGAGATCGATAACCACCGGGAGTTGAGGGCCTGGCTGCACCGGCGCGGACGGACGGTCGATCAGGAGACCGACGTGGCGGTGCTGCCCGGACTTTATCTGGAATTGGGCGCCGAATTTGTATCCCGCCTGGTGGGGACGTTCGTGCTGGCCGTATGGGATCCGCGCCAACGGATGCTGCTGCTGGCCCGTGATCGGGCGGGCGAACGGTCCGTTTTTTTCACGCGGCGTGGCTCGATGGTGGTTTTTGGCAGCGAGCTGTCGGCGTTGGCGGCCGATCGCGGCTTGGTGCTGGAGCCCGATCCGGAGGCGGTTCGCCACTATTTGCAGTTCGGCTCCTTTTCGTCGCCCGCCTCGCCGATGCGCGACGTGCAGCGCGTGGGTCCGGCGGAGATCGTGGTGCTGACGGAGTCCGGGGCCACGCGCCGCCGCTACTGGCGCTGGGCGGCCGCGTTGCCGGAGGTTCCGCCCGTCAACCGTGCGGCCACGCCGGATCTGCTGGATCCGCTATTTCGCGAGGCGGTGCGGCGGCAGTCCGACGTGGACGTGGACTATGGCGTGTTTCTGAGTGGCGGTGTGGATTCGTCGTTGGTGCTGGCGGTGGCGCAGCAAGTGCGGCCACGCCCGAATATGCCGGCGTACACGCTGCGTTTTGGTGAGCAGTCCTTCGACGAGGGTGAGTATGCGCTGGCGGTGGCGGCCCGTTACCAGGCGCGCAGCGTGGTGGTGCGCGTGGGCGCCGCCGATCTGCCGACGGAGCTGTCGACGCTGGTGCGTTTGGTGGGCGAGCCGCTGGCGGATCCGGCCTGGGTGCCCACGGCCATGCTGGCCCGTCGCGCGGCGCAGGACGTCAAGATGGTCCTCGTGGGCGAAGGGGCGGACGAGCTGTTCGGCGGCTACCCGACGTATCCCGGGGCGCAGTTGGCCGAGCGCTATGGGCACCTGCCCGCGCCGCTGCGGGCCGCCATCCGTCGCGTCATTCGCGCGCTGCCGATCAGCGACCGCAAGGTGGCCATTTCCTATCTGCTCAAGCGCTTCGTCGATGGCGAGGGGCTGGATGGCTATCGGCGGCATCTCGTCTGGACATCGTCCATTCCGCCAGCGACGCTGCAGCGACTGGGGGTGGAGCCGGTCTGGCCGGCGTCCGACGCGCTGCCGGATGAGCGGTTGCTGGACCGCATCCAGGCGCACGATTTGGAGACCTCGCTGGCGGAGGGGCTGCTCACGAAGGCCGACCGCGCCAGCATGACCTCCTCACTCGAGCTGCGCGCGCCATTTCTGGATCTGGCGGTTATGGAGTTTGCGGCCACGTTGGATGGGTCGGCACGCGTGCGCGGGTTGACGACGAAGGTGTTTCTCAAGCGTTATGCGGAGCGCTACTTGCCGCGCCGAGTGGTCTATCGCCGCAAGCGCGGGCTTTCGGTGCCGCTGGGGCCCTGGCTGCGCGGCCCGTTGCAGGACTGGGCGCGCGAGCGCCTGGCCTCGCCGCGGCTGGCGTCGGCCGGGGTGGATCCGGCTGCGGCGATGGCGCTGCTGGACGAACACCGTTCGCGCCGAGCGGACCAGGCCCGGCCGCTGTGGACGCTGCTGGTCCTGTCGGAATGGCTGGAGTGGTTTACCGGCACGCGCTGAGCCCCAATCCTTAGCCAACCACGGAAAACCATACCGAGGGGTGAGAATCCAGGCCGCGGACTCTCACCGCACGGTGAGGCTTCCTGGAGCGAATTCACCACCCGCTGCGCTGGAGGCACAGAGGCACGGAGTTCCAGGCGGGAGAAGATGGTGCGCCGCCTCCTCTTCCTCCGCGCAACGATCCGCCGAAGGAGGTCACGGAAAAGCAAGCATACCTCCGTGCCTCCAGCGCAGCGGGTGGTGGATCTTCGGCTTTCGGTTCTTCAGTAGCAAGTTTGGCACGGCGCCAAGGATTTGGGCGCTGAGGTGGATTGTCAAAATTGGGTTGTGTTTGGTGCATGCTGTGCTACGCTCACCGTGCCCGGTGAGATCCCGATGGATATTTCGAGCAGGAGGTCTTCTTACTATGAGTAAAGGTTTGAGTCGTTGGTGGTCCGCAAGTGCGGTGGCGTTGGTTATTGCCGCGGGTGCCTTCCTGCCTTCCGCGTCCGCACAGGAAGAGATGAGCATCGAATCGCCTTGGTACTTCAGTCCGGGCATCGGGCTGATCGACTTCGAGGGTGACGATGACTACGAGGATGGCTTCGTGCTCGTCGGTCGCCTCGGCTACGACTACTCGGAAGCGTGGAGCTTTGAACTGGCGGCGCACCTGGCGCCGAGCCTGGATGCGAACCCGCACCGCAAGCCGCAGATCGACCCCGCGACGGGACAGCCACGGTTCGATGAGAATGGCGAGTGGATACTGGGTGAGCCCGAGAGCGAGTTCGACAGCACGTACGCGATGGGGTTGGCGGTGGATGGGATCTACCACTTCACGCGTTGGGAGCGGTTCGATCCGTTCCTGGCGGCCGGCGCGGGCTTCCAGTTCTATGGGGACACCGCCGAAGACGGTGACTCCTTCAAGCCGGCCGTGCGCATTGGCGGCGGCGTGATGTACCACTTCAATGACGAGTGGGCGATTCGGGCTGACGCGCGCACGTTCGTGGCGGGCGACGACACCGAAGCCAACATGATTCTGGACGCGGGGCTGGCCTGGAACTGGGGCGCGGGCGTGGCGCCGGATTACGCGGCGGTGGGTGGTCCGAAGGACAGCGACGGCGACGGTCTGCCGGACGAAGAAGAAGCCCATTGGGGGACGGACCCGTTTGATCCGGATACGGACGATGACGGCCTGACGGACGGCGAGGAAGTTTACACGTACAAGACGGACCCGCTGAACCCGGACTCGGATTGGGACGGGCTCAAGGACGGCGCCGAAGTTCACCAGCACAAGACGAATCCGCTGGTTCGCGACACGGACAAGGGCGGCGTGGCCGACGGTCACGAGGTCATTGAGGATGGCACCGATCCGCTCAACGGGGCGGACGACCTGCTGCTGTTCGAGCTGTACATCCAGTTTGACTATGACAAGGCGGTGATCAAGCCGCAGTACTTCCCGAAGCTGGATGTGATCACCAAGGTGCTGCAGCGCGATGCGGGTGCGAAGGCGCGCATCGAAGGGCACGCGGACCGCAACAAGAAGTCGAAGGATCTCTACAACAAGCACCTTTCGAAGCGTCGTGCCGAGGCGGTGTTGAGCTACCTGGCTTCGGAAGGTGGGATTTCAGCTTCGCGCATGGAGGCGGTGGGGTACGGGTTTGACCGGCCCAAGGCGCCGAACAGCCCGGAGGTCGGCAACCCTGACAACCGGCGTGTGGAAGTGTACATCCGTCCGTCCGCGAATTCGCCCCTCAAGGGCAAGACGACGGCGTCGACGCAGGGTGGTGTCACGACGATCACCACCGGTGGTTCGTCGGCGGCTCCGGACGCGCCCTGACGCGCGGAACGGGCGGTCGTTCCCGAACCGGCGTGCCGTGATGCGGCGCGCCGGAGCGGGGATGGCGAGGGGCGTGCACGGTCGTCGACGCTCACCGCCGCTGGCACCCCGACGGGGAACCGTGAATAAGGCGGTGCCGTGCGCATACTGACTCGATACGTGGGGGGCGGCTTCCTCGTCGCGTTCTCCATGACGCTGATGGTCATCACCTTCGTGATGTGCATCGGCATCATGTTCAAGGTCACCGATCTCATCGCGCGCGGTGTGCCGTGGGAGCCGATTCTGCGGATGCTGGGCTACGGGATGCCCCAGGCGCTGACGTACTCGATCCCGGTCAGCACGTTGACGGCCTGCCTGCTCGTGTTCGGCCGCTTGTCCGCGGACGGCGAAATCAGCGCGATGCGGGCGTCGGGCGTCAATCTGTGGAGTGTCGTCAAGGTGCCGCTGTTGTTTGCGGCGGCGATGAGTCTGGTCTGCGTGCTGATCAACAACGAAGTGATGCCGCGCAGCCATCTGGCGGGGCGCGAGGAGCTTTCCCGGCTGGGAATGCAGACGCCGCTTCAGCTGCTGGAGGAAGGGCGGTTTATTCAGGATTTTCCGGGCTTTACGCTGTACGTGGGCAAGCGCAAGGGCGACACGCTGCGCAATGTGCGGATCTACGATTTGCGCAAGCCGGGGCTGCGGCGGGAAGTTCGCGCGACGTCCGGCACGGTACGCGAAGACAACGGGGGTCTGGCGCTGGACTTGCAGGATGTGCGCATCGATCCCTTTGCGGATGACCGTCCTGGCGCCGCCTACTGTGAGCAGTGGACGGTGCGCATCCCGAAGCGGGAAGGCAAAGGGGGCTACCGGCCCGACGAGGATGATATGGCATTTCTGGAGTTGGTGCGCGCGATCCGCGATGTGCGCGAGCGCTACCCGCACCTGGATGAGCAGGACCTTGGCCGCCAGGAGAGCGTGCTGCGGGTGGAGCTGCACAAGCGCATGTCGCTCTCGCTTGCGTGCTTTGGATTTGCCATGCTGGGAGTGCCCTTGGGGATCCGGTCCCACCGCAAGGAATCGTCGGTGGGGATCGGGATCAGCCTGCTGCTGGTGGTGAATCTTTACGTCTTCATCATTGTGGCCGAATCGCTGGACAAGCGCCCCGCGCTGCATCCGCAGTTGATTGTATGGATCCCGATCGTGCTGGCGGTGTTGATTGGCACGCATTTGATCCGTCGCCACAACTGACCGGGGCGTGGTGACCGACGAGTTCCCGGCCCCGGATTTGCTGTTCCATGGCGCGGCGCGTTTTGCTATGGATGAGGCGCGAACGGGGTGCAGGCTAGCAGTCCGGAAGCCAGGGAGGACGACGATGGGAATGCTGGGAATCGATGAGATCATGAAGACCCTGCCGCATCGCTACCCGATGCTGCTGGTGGACCGGATTGTGGAGTGCGACGATGACAAGCACATCGTCGGGATCAAGAACGTCACGGCAAACGAGCCCTACTTTCTGGGGCATTTTCCGGGCAACCCGGTGATGCCCGGGGTGTTGCAGTTGGAGGCGATGGCGCAGACGGGTGGAGTGCTGATGCTGCGGACGCTGGTGAAAGACAGCGGCGGCACGCCGTACTTCATGTCCATCGACAAAGTGAAATTCCGCAAGGTGGTGCGCCCGGGCGACCAGTTGCGGATCGAGTGTGACGTGATCAGTTCGCGATCGCGCAGCGCCAAGTTTGCGTGCAAGGTGCTGGTGGATGGGGCGGTGGTATCGGAAGCCGAGCTGATGTGCATGGTGGCGCCGGCCGGAGCGGCTTCATGACGACTGTCCACCCGGCGGCGGTGGTCGATGCCGCCGCGCAACTTGGTGACGGTGTGGAGGTTGGGCCGTTCTGTGTGATCGGACCGAACGTGACGGTCGGGGCGGGGACGCGCCTCATGTCGCATGTGGTGTTGGATGGACACACGCGCATTGGCGAGCGCTGCACCCTGTTTCCGTTTGCGAGCATCGGCACGCAGACGCAGGATCTGAAGTTTCGTGGTGGCAAGACCTTTGTCGAGATCGGCGATGAGACCACGCTGCGCGAGTATGTGACGGTGAACTCGGGCACGAGTGAAGGCGAGGTGACGCGGGTGGGTTCGCATTGCCACATCATGGCCTACGCGCACATTGCGCATGCGTGCCGGGTGGGCAACCACGTCATCATGGCGAATGGGTCGACGCTGGCGGGCGAAGTGGTGGTGGAAGACCGGACGACGCTGGGCGGCATGGTGGGCGTTCACCAATTTGTGCGGGTTGGCACCATGGCCATGGTGGGCGGGCTGACGAAACTGACGCAGGATTGCATGCCGTATATGCTGGTGGATGGCAATCCCGCGGCCGTGCATGGCATCAACCGGGTTGGCCTGCAGCGACGCAATGTCAGTGAAGAGTCCCAGCGCGCGCTCAAGCAGGCCTACCGCCTGCTGTGCCGCGAGAACATGACGGTCAGTGACGCGTTGCAGCGGATTGAGTCGGACGTGGAAAAGTCGCCGGAAGTGGATCATTTGCTGGCCTTTGTGCGCAGCTCGGAGCGCGGGGTCATCAAGTGACGGGCTCCTGGCGCAGGCGAGGCCCATGATGACGCGCGCAGGCATGCGGGTGGTTCTGGCGGCGTTGGCGGTGGGGCTGGCGCCAGCGACGCGTGCCGGGGATGAGACGAACGGCGTTTCGGTGTCCATCCAGGGCGCGCCGGCGGGCTGGGCGGGCCGCGAAACGTTCATCAATTTCAGCTTCGACGAAGTGGCCATCCCGACCTTTGTGCGGCTGGTTGGCGAGATCACGGGCCGCAAGTTTGTGGTGGCCGACGATGTGGACGGCAAGATCACCGTGATCTCTCCCAAGATCCGGCGCGACGAAGCGTATCCGCTGTTTGTTTCGATCCTGGAGTCGGCGGGTTGTTCGGTCCTGCAGGATGGGGATCTGTACCGCGTGGTCCCGATGCCGGAGCGCCAGACGCCGATGGCGCCCATCGTGGGAGCGGATGAGGAATTGCCGAGCGATGGGATCGTGACGAAAGTATTTCGGCTGAAGCATGTTTCGGCGACCGAGCTGCGCAAGATGCTGGAGCCGAAGATTCGCGGTGGCAAGCTTGGGGCGGTGGGGGTGCTGGAGGAAACGAACCACCTCATCGTCACGGATACGGCCGAAACCATCCGGCGCGTGGAGCGCATCATTGCAGAGATCGACCAGCCGGGGCTGACGCGGGTGACGGAGTTGGTTTCCCTGCAGTTTGCCAGCGCGGAAGAGGTGGCGCGCGAACTCAATATGGCGATGGCGCAGGGCGAGAGCGCGGCGGATCAGTTGCGGCGGCGACTGCCCGCGGGTCCGGCCGAGTCGTCCGGTTCGGCGGATGGGCGGCGCCCGGTGGTGGTGGCGTCCACCCACGCGAACAGCCTGCTGCTGGTCGGCACGGCATCCCAGATTGAGGAACTCAAGGGGGTCATCGCCAAGGTGGATATCGACAGCCCCGCCGGGCGCGGGCGGCTCAATGCGATTTTCCTGAAGTACATCAAGGCGGAAGAGGCGGCCAAGAGCTTGAAGGGCCTGCTGGGGACGGCCACGGAACCGGCGGCGGCGGGGACGGTGGCGGGGGTGAAGGCCGGCCGTGACATTGGCATTGAGCCGAGCCCGGAGAACAACGCGTTGCTGGTGGATGCCAACCCGGGCGATTTTGAGGTGGTGCGCAAGCTGGTGGATCAGTTGGATCGGATGCCGGAGCAGGTGCACATCGAGGTGTTGATCGCGGAGATCACGACGGGGGACAGCCTGGACTTGGGCGTGTCGATGGCGGCGCTGGATCTGCCAGGCAAGGCGGGCGACTACACGGTGCAGGGCAGCAGCACGGTCGACGATGAAAACGCGACGCTGATGAATTCGATTCAGGACGGAATTTTTCCGGGGGGCTTGACGTTGGGCGTGGCGCACGGCACGCGGGTGGATTCTGCCGGCAACGTGGTGGTTGGCTATCCCGGGGTGATCAACATCAGCGCCATCAAGAAGGACACGCGCTTCAATGTGCGCTCGAATCCGTCGCTGATGGCTCAGAACAACCGCGAGGCGACGGTCAGCATTGTGAACGAGATCCCGATCCTGACCTCGACGATTCAGGGTGGGTCGGGCACCTCGCGCGACGTCATTCAGAATATTGAGCGCGTGGATGTGGGGATCAAATTAAAGCTGACGCCGCGCATCATTCCGGGTGGAGAGGTGCAGATGGAGTTGAGTCCGAGCATTGAGGCGGTGATCGACCCGGGCGTTGATGCGCAGGGGCTGACGCCCACGATTGCGAAGCGTGAGGTTACGACGACGGTGACGGTGCGCGACGGGGAGGTCATCGTGATTGCGGGCCTGACGCGGGAAGACCGGACCTCATCGGTGTCCAAGGTGCCGCTGCTGGGGTCGCTGCCGCTGGTCGGCTGGCTGTTCCGGCACACCGTGGAAGGTGTCGAGAAGTCGAATGTGTTGATCTTCGTGACGCCCACGATCGTCCGCAGCAGCGCCGACGTGTCCGCCGTGTTGACGAACATGACGGAAAGGACGGGGTTGCCGTATCATGCCGAGGAGCCCTGATGTACCGGGTCGGGAGACCGACGCGGATGAACTGACGCGGTTGCACGCGCTGGGCCGCGCCTATGGCCTGGCGGTGCTGGAGCGCGTGCCGCCGGAGATGCTGGATCCGGCGCTGGTGGCCGACCTGTCGGTGGAATGGGCGCGCACGCATTGCCTGCTGCCCGTGATGCTGGATGGCGAGTGCTGCCTGTTGACGGCAGACCCCGGTCAGATTGCGCAGCAGGATTATGTGTCGATTCTGCTGGGGCGCGACTTGCGGCCGGTGCTGGCGCCGCGGGCGCTGATCCTGCATAGCATCGAGCAGTGCTACTACCGGCGCGAAGCTTCGCCGGGCGACTTCCTGCGCGATCTGGAGCCCCAGGCGGCGGCACCGGCGGTGCGTGTGACGGACAGCAGCTCGGACCTGCTGCAGGACACGCGCGAGGCGCCGGTGACCCAACTGGTGAATCTGATCGTGTTGGAGGCGGTGAAGCGGCGGGCTTCGGACATCCACTTTGAGCCCTACGAGTCGCGCCTGCGCGTGCGCTACCGGATCGATGGCGTTCTGTATGAGCAGATGTCTCCGCCGAAGCAGATGGAGGACGCGCTGGTTTCGCGGCTGAAGGTGATGGCGCGGATGGATATTGCGGAGAAGCGCCTGCCGCAGGACGGGATGGCGCGCGTGCGGGTGGGAGAGCGCGAGATCGACGTACGCATGTCCACGATTCCGGTGGCGGAAGGGGAGCGGGTGGTGCTGCGCCTGCTCGACAGCAGTTCGGCGCTGCTGCCGCTGGCGGCCCTGGGCATGAGCACGGAGACGCGCGGGGCTTTCGAGTCCCTGCTGGCATGTCCGGACGGGATGATCCTGGTTTGCGGCCCGACGGGATCGGGGAAGACCACGACGCTATACGCGGCGCTTGGGCAGTTGGACTCCACGCGCAAGAACATCCTGACGATCGAGGATCCGATCGAGTACCAGCTGCCGAACATCGGGCAGATGCAGGTGAAGCCGAAGATCGGGCTGACGTTTGCGACGGGGCTGCGGCACATCCTGCGGCAGGATCCGGACGTGATCCTGGTGGGCGAGACGCGCGACCTGGAGACGGCCGAGATTGCGATCCGTTCGGCGCTGACGGGGCACCTGGTGTTCACGACGCTGCACACGAACGATGCGGCCGGAGCGATTTTGCGGCTGGCGGACATGGGGGTGCCCACGCACCTGCTGGCGTCGTGCCTGCGCGGGGCGCTGGCGCAGCGGCTGGTGAGATCGCTGTGCCCGGTCTGCAAGCGGCCGGCGGTGGTCACGTCCGGGCGACGGGCGGGGTTGCCGGCAGGGGTGCTGGAGGCGCATCTGGGGCGTCGCCACTGGGAGCCGGTGGGCTGCGAGGCCTGCCTGGAGGGGTACAAGGGGCGCCTGGGCCTGTTCGAATTTTTGCCGGGCGATGCCGAGCTGCGCGAGCGCATTCGCGCGGGGCGGCACGACTTGGAAGATATCCGGCGCGGCGCGGAGAGCCGGGGCATGGTGTCGTTGTTGGCGGACGGGCTAGCGAAGGCCTTTGCCGGCACGACCAGCCTGGATGAAGTGACACGGGTGATGTAGCGACGCCGGCGCGCTGACGGGTGTGAGCGCCGGCGAGGCGAGAGACAGAACCGCGCATGAAGACCTTCGAATACAAGGGCCTGACGACGAGCGGGCAATCCACGCGCGGGCTGGTGGAGGCGGTGTCGGTCAAGGCGGCGCGAGAGCAGTTGGCGGGGGGCGGCGTGCTGGTGGAGCGCATCGCGGTGGCGGGGCGGGCGATGCGGTGGCCGGCGGAGGCGCGCGGGACGGTCTATCGCGAATTGGCGGCGCTGCTGGCGGCGGGGTTGCCGCTGGTGCGGGCGCTCGACATGTTGATCCAGTCTTCGCGCGGCCAGGGTTCCGGGGCGCTGCTGGCGGGCGTTCGCGACCGCGTGCGGGAGGGGGCCTCGCTGGCGGATGCGCTGGCGGCGAGCGGGCGAGGGCTCAGCGGATTCGAGTATGCGGTTTTGGAATCGGGTGTGCGTGCGGGAACGCTGGCGGGCGTGTTGGAGCGGCTGGCCTCCTTTCTGGAAGATCAGGAGCGCTTGCGTGAGCGGGTGCAGCGCGCCTTGATCTATCCGGCGGTGGTGGTGGCGGTTGGCGTGTGTGTGGCGTTGGTGATGTTGGGCGTGCTGGTGCCGCGCACGGGGCGGTTGTTGGCCGAGAGCGGAAAAGCGCTGCCGTTGTTGACGCGGGTGATGATGGGCGTGAGCCACGTGGGGTTGCGGGCCGTTCCGGTGCTGGCGGTGGGGGTGGGGATGGCGATCGCGTATGTACGCCGGCGCTGCCGCCAGGATGTCTCCTTTCAACGGCGCTGGGACCGCGCCCTGTTTCGCGTGCCGCTGTGGGGGCGGGGGTATGCGCAACTGGTGAGTCTGCGCTTTGCCCGCACGCTGGCCCTGCTGCTGCGTGGTGGGGTGCCGCTGGTGGAAGGCATCAGCCTAGCGGGGCTGGCCACGGGCAGTGCCTGGGTGGGGCAGCAGGCGGCGGAACAGGCCCAGGCGGTGCGTCACGGCAAGCGGCTCTCCGAATGCCTGGAAACGATAGCCCCGCTGGCCGATCTGCTGCCCGGCTGGGTGCGCATTGGCGAAGAAAGCGGCGACCTCGCGGGGCTGTTGGAGCATGCGGCCGGACGTTGTGCCGACCGCTGGGATCGCTATGTGAGCCGGGCGCTGGCGTTGCTGGAGCCGGGGCTGCTCCTCGTGGTGGGCGTATTCGTCCTGCTGATCACCCTGGCCGTGCTGCTGCCCGTGCTTTCGCTGACGCAGACCGTTTCAATCCGCTGATGGGTGATGGGGCGGGTGCGGTGCGGCGTCAGCGCTTCAGGACCTTGATCGGCACGTCGTACGATTCTTCCGCGGCACCCTGCCGCTGGACGCGGATGACGATCAACTGGCCATCGACGATGGTGGCGGGGTTCGGGAACGTCAGGTCCACGCGATACATGGCGTCCGCCAATTTTTGTGTGGCGACTTCGATGGTGTTAGTGGGGACGCGGACTTCGAGGATCTGCAGGGGTTCCGGAGTGCGGTTGCGAACGAGGAGCTGCTGTTTCTGCGCCGGCGTTTCGGCAATGGGCTCGACGAAGCTCAGCTGGTTGGGGGCGATGATGACGTCGCGCATCTGGTGGATGACCACGGGGATGGAGAGCCGCGGCTGCTTGGGGTGATCGGTGAGCACGGTCACGCTTTCGGTGTGGTAAGGCGTGGCCAGCTCCACATCGGCGCGCAGTTGGATGGTCAGCGCATACTCGCTGCCGGCGGTGGTTTCGCGCCAACTGACGTTACAGGATGGGGCCTCATTGGATTCGATGCCGGTGACGTGCAAGGGGGTGTCCGCGTAGAACTGGACCTGGATGTCGACGCTGGGCGCGCGTTGGGAGGGCGTACGCTGGAGGAAAGCCTGCTGCGGGCGGTAATCCACTTCGTGGCGGACGGTGCCGACGATGTCGAGGCGGAACTGTGGGTTCTGAGGGTCGTTGCACTCGATGTAGATGGATTTATGCTGCTCGCCGCGGCGTCCGGTGAGGGAGAGGCGGGAGGAGACCTTGACGGATCCTCCGGGGGGGATGGTGGAACTGCTGAGGGCGGCCGTGGTGCAGCCGCAGGTGGGCCGGACGCGGTTGATGACCAAGTCGGCGGTGCCCTCGTTGCGGAGGGTGAACTCGTGTTCGATGTATTCGACATTCATGACCGTGCCGAATTCGTAGAGGGGGGCATCGCAGGCGATGCGCGGGGCGTTGGTTTCCTGCGCGGTGGCGGTGAGGGCGAGGGTTAGCAGGAGGGCAAGGGCAAGTCGTGTCATGGTGGTACCTCTGGAGTGGGGGTGTGTCCCAAGCGGAATCATATCAACACCGTGAAATTCTAGGGGCTGGTGGCGGGCCTGTCAAACCGGGATGGGCAACC
>CAZWQJ010000109.1:0-13630 GCA_964635825.1 uncultured Victivallales bacterium
CCGCTCGGCCGCGTCGGCCAGCAGCCGATACGCATCATCCAGTGCCGGGTTGTTCTTCAGCGCCTCGGTCAGTAACCGCCGCGCCTCCGGCCACTGTTCGGCCTCCAGAGCGGCCTTGCCCTGCCCCAGCAGCGCCACGCCCTTTGCCGCCGCCTCGGGTGTCAGCGCCACGCGCCCCTTCGGCACCGCCGCCGTCAAGGCGAACAGGACCGGCATGGCCCGGCCCTCCGGATTGGAGAAGTTCACCGCGCTCACCGCCACGTCCGGCCGCGGATTGACCCACTGCAGGCGCGTGACGGCAATCAGCGAATGCCGGGCGTTGCTGCCCGTCCACACCACCTGCCCGATCTGATAGGGCCGCGTCCAGTCCAGGATGTTCAGCCCCGCGATCAGCCGGATCGCCTGCTCGACGCCGTCCTCATACCGGATCGTGTACAGGCCGACCGGTTCCCCGTCCTCGCTGCCCGCCGCCACATGCAGGAAGAACAAGGCCTCAACGGCAAACCCAAGCGCCACCTCCGCCGATTCCGGAAGTTCTCCCGCCCCGGTCACCCGCTTTGAGCGCAACGCCACCACGCGGTTCGTTCCGGCACCGATCACAAAGGGCGTCCCGCCCAGGTTGCGCCGTCCCGTCGGAAAACGCCGCAGGTCGCAGTCCGGCCCCTCGCCGGTCCAGCCGCCCTGGCCGTCGTCCGCCAGTGCGCGGTTCGCCACCGCGTCCAGACTCACCGTTCGATAATCCACCGCCTGCGGCAGGCTCCGCGCCGGCGGCGGCGGGCGGGCCGCGACGTTCAGCGCCGTGAGCAGGGCGGCGAGTTGACGGTTCGCCAACGTCCGCACCTCGGCCTTGTCCGTCCACCACCGCCGCTGGTCCAGCAGCAGCCGCCCCTGCCCCACTGCGATCTCCACCAACGCGCCGGGAAAGACGTGCTCCACGGCGCCCGCCGCGCGAAGGGCGTAATGCTGCAGCGGCTCCAGCATGTTGCGCGGATCCTCTGACTGCATACCCGCGCCCTCATCGCCGTCGTAGCGCTTCCAGTAATGGTCGAGATGGCTCAGTCCAACGGTCCAGCGCGGCCACCCGCGCCGCTGCCCGCGCCCCTCCCACATGCGGTACGGCGGCACCGTGACCGCCACGGCCGTTCCCGCCATCTCACTCAGCCAGTTCGTATCCGCCGGCGTCGCCCCGGCGACCACCACCGTCGCCCCGCCGCGCAACGCCCCGCCCAGCGCCGCGCGCTCGTCCGCCCCCAAATCACGCCCCGCCGCCGCCTCAACCAGGATTTCTCTGGACGTTGGACGTTGGGCGTTGGGCGTTGGCTGTTGGACGTTGGCTGTTGGACGTGTCACCGGCGCCGGCGCCTTTCCGCTTTCCACCTTCCGCATGCCGCTTTCGAATTGCGCCCCCGCCGCCGCCAGCCGCTTCGCCACCGGACCGCCCTCCGCGGCCACGAGCGTCAACGTATTGGTCGGCTGCGCGTACGTCTCCGCCCCGGCGGCATACCGCACCAGGCGCGCCAGCAACTCGCGCGCCATCGGCTCGACGTCGTAGCGCCCCACCGCCGGAATCTGGCACAGCAGCCACGCCCCGCGGCCGCGATACAGCTCCAGCAGGTGCGTCCATTCCATGCCCAACCGGCTCCCGCTGTCGGCCAGGGAAATAAAATTCCCGTCGGTCGGCTTGGCGTACGCACCGGCTCCCACCGAACGGTCCGGCTGCCAGAAATGCAGCGCCAGCGGATCGAGCCCAGCGCAGAGCGGGTGCGCCGGCATGCGCCAAAACACCTGGCTGGCCCATTCGCGCACCTCGAATTTCAATCCCGGCCCGCGCGGCGCCACCTGCTGACGCAGCACCAGCACCCGCCCGCCCGCGGCGACAAACTTGCCCAGGCTCGCCGTGTGCGCTTCGTTCGTCGCGTCGAGCGCGTTCTCCCCGATCACCAGCAGCGTCTGTTCCGGCGCCGTGGTCGGCGCCCCGGGATCGACCGCCCGGTCGAACGCCACCCCCGCCGCCGCCAGCGCCTCGGATGTCTTCAACTCCCGACGTTGGACGTTGGCTGTTGGACGTTGGCTGTTGGACGTTGGTTGTTGGACGTTGGACGTTGGTTGTTGGACGTTGGACGTTCCCCTCTCGAACAGCACCACGCGCCGCACGATCGGCCCCGCCTTCACCGGCTCATCCGGCCACACCTCGATGTCCCATTCCTCGCCGGCCACGAACTTCCTGTCCGCTTCCAGCGTCGCGCGCAGGGTATACTTCGTCGGCCGCGCCACGGCGGGCAGCTTGAAAGAGAACATCCCCGTTTCGTGCCCACCGGAGGGCATGACCTTGCGAAACTCGCCCCGCTTCAAAACCTTCCCGTCCGGCGCGAGGAATTCCCACCCGAACCGCATGTTCGTGTCGCGGAAGACGCCGTTGAGCACGGTGTAGCGCCGCGTCTCGGTCCGGCCGGCGAACCCCCGCCGCTGGTTCTCGGGAATGATGAAGGTCCGGTCGAGATACGCCCCGCGCTGCAGGCCGGCATGGAAGGAGTACGGGTGAATGACGGACATGCCCAGGTCGCGGTGCCCATCGATCTTGGTCTTCCACATCCAGGCCACGGGCCCCGAAGCGGCATCCACGGCGGCCGAGAGAACGGAGTCCTCGTCCGACCAGCGCGTGTTGCCCGGCGGCATCAGGATATCCCCGCACTTCCACAGGAATTCGTTGTCCATGATGACCTTCTCGCCCAGCGTCATCACGACATTCCGCTTGTGGGGGCACAGCGGCACCTTTTCGCCCGGTTCGAAATGCCGGTCCAGCGTGCGCCAGAAGACGCCGTCGGGCAGATACTCCGCATGCCCGTGCATGCCGTAGCCGTCGTTCTGGCCGGGGCTGAAATACGGGTACGCATAATGAAAACTGTAATTGTCGAACAACCCGTGCAGATCGCCCTCCGCGTTGGCGAAGGTCCAGCGCGTGGGGTCCGCCGCGCGCACCACGTCGGAGAGATGCTTGAAGCGCTGCGCGCCGCGCATGTGGTCATGCCACAGGAAACAGAGCCACTCGTTGGAGAGATCCCACGCCATGACGCTGGGCCGGTTCCACCACTGCTTCATCCTGGCCAGGGCGTTCTTCTCGGCGTTCTCCCAGAAAGCGTCGCGGGCGACGTTGTGCGCGCTGGACGAATTCTGCAGGCCGCCGACGGGAACTCCGCCCATGAACCCGGCCTCGTCGGAGTAGTCGCCGCGCGAGAACCGGATAAAACGAAACTCGCCGTCGGGGTGGAGCCGGGTCAGGAAGCCCGCGCCCCGGGGACGCACGGCCACGCCGTTGAAAACAATCTCCGGCCCGTCGAGCCAGGACTCGCGGAACCCGAAGCGGTCGCGCCGCAAGTCGAGCCGCTCACCCGTCGCGGCGTCGGTGATCTCAACCGCCAACGCATAGAGATGCGGGTCGGTCGGTCCCCACAGGCGCGGGTTCGACCAGGCGGTCTCCAGTTCCACCGGGACCGGCTCGTGCGGGGGAAGCGCCAGTTCGCGCTCGCCCACGGTCAGGATCGGCGTGCCGCCGTCGAGCACGACGGCCTTCAACCGCGCCCGCACCGGCTTCTCGCCACGATTGGCCACCACCAGGCGCGCGGTGAGGGTCTTCTTCCGCACGGAGGGAACCACGAACACGTCCTCGGTCGACACCGCGGCCGCGGCGGCGATGGACACCGAGCCGAGCCCGAGGCACTGGTCGCTGAACAGTCCCGGCGCGTCCAGGTAGCTGATGTTGGGGACGGGGGCGTTCGTGTTGACGTAGGCCGGGTTCATGATCGCGATCATGTCGCGCACGACAATCGTGACCTCGTTGGTCCCCGGCCTCACGGCGCGCGTGATGTCGCACACCAGCGGCGTGTTCGCGCCGCGCACATTGCCGGTCCGAATCCCGTTGATGTACACCGTGGCCTCGTCGACCGCATGGTCCAGTATCAGCCGGTACGAGTTGCCGGACAGGTCCGCGGGCATCACGAACTGACGCCGGACGTAGACCCCGTGCGGCCGCGGCTTCATGTCGGCGATGCGGTTCCAACCCCAGGGGAAGGGCACGTTTTTCGGCGCGAACGTCAGCCCTGCGGGTGGCGGCATGGGAGGCTCGAGCGACGTCGTATAGGCGAGCTGCCACGCGCCCGGCTCGTTGGCGCGCGCGTCCAGATCGATGACCTTGCGATAGGTGTCGGAGGCTGTCTTGAGCGTGACGCGCCGCAGGTTGCGGTAGGCGTAGGGATCCGGCCAGGGCAGCGCGTGGCGATGGCCTTCAAAATAACTGTACACCTCGTGTTCCGGCCAGCCCAGCCCGCCCCGCTCCCTGGGCATGGAGAGCGGCGGCGGATTGACGGCGCGCAGGTGCATGAAGGCCATGTACGCCGGCTCGTCCTCCGCCCAGGCGTACGACACCGTCCGTACGATCCGCCCGTGCGCCGGGATCGTCAGCGTCCCCTCGTCGCGCGCCGCTTCGGTGAAGTAGTACGCCCGCACGACGTTCGTGAAGGCCACCGTGACCGGCTCGGGCAGAGGGTTGGCCAACACGAAGTCCACCCGTGCCATCCCGTTGCTGTCCACCGCCGCCGCCCGGTTCCAGGCCTGTCGCTCGACCGAGGTGTTGGGATCGGGATACGGCACGGTCTGGCCGTCCCGCAGGCGGAAAACGGCGTCCACGTTCACGCCCAGGGCGGTATGAGGATTCCACTGGTGCCCGCCGAAGTTGGTCGCCATCCGGAGCGCGTACGCCGCCGGCTTCTTGCGTAGGATCACCCTGGCGACGACGCCCCCATGCATGCCCCCCACCGTGATCTCGTCGCCCGGCCGCAGCGGCTCGGCCAGGGCCGTCTGCGCTTCGGCGAAATAGACGCCGGACTTCACCTGCACCGGATCGCCATGCGTGGCCACCTGCGCCATCCGGCCGTTGATATAAACCTGCAGCGGCGCATAGGCCGCCTGGGAGGCTTCCCGCTCCGCATAGCCGCTCTGATACCAGACGCCAATCCAGTACGAGCCCGGCTTGATCGCACCCAGTTTCCAGTAGACGCCCTCGTTGCAAACATCGTCGGGCATCCTCCCGGTCAAACCGTTCATCCGCACAACCGTCAGCCCTTTAACCAACTTGTTGCTCTCGATGACGCACGTTCCGCCTTCGACGCTTGGCCGGGCGGCGGCGGCCTCGAGAACCACCGCGTCCGCCTCCGGCTCCGGCAACGGGCTCAGCAACTCCTTGCGCCCGGCGACGACCTGCTCCGCGGTGGGGGCGGGGTCGGACTTGTCCGACTTGTCCGACGCGACCTCCATGCCAGGCGACGCGAACAACGTCGGCGGCGGCGTGTAGACCGCCCCCTTGGGGACCACCGGCCCGTAGCGGCGGACCTTCGAGAGCCGAATCTCGTCCACGACGCCCTGGAAGGCATCCATGAAATGAGCCTTGCCCACCTGCAAATACTTCGGCGCGCCGGGCCATCGGATCTCGCGGCGAACTTCCGTGCCGACCAGAACGCCGTCAATGTAGGTGCGCACCGCCTGCCGGTCCCAGGTGATCGCCCGGTGCCGCCATTCGCCCGCCCGGATCCGGCTCTCGGCCAGGCCGCCATCCATCATCCAGGCGGACCCTCCGTCCACGCCGTCCATCCAGTTCCAACCCCGCGTCATCGAACCCAGCAGAGCCTGGCGTCGGTCCATCGGAAGACCCACGACCGCCGATCGGCGCGGCTCGTCCTGGGAGATCCAGAATTCCAGCGTGCCCTCCTCGGGCAGGCGCTCCATCGACAGGGCAAACGAAACCTCGCTGATCGGATCGATGCGCAGGCCCCGCCCGAACCGGCCGCCTCCCTCGGCGGTGGGCCGGACCAGATTCGGATATTCGGTCTGGTAACGGGGTTCGGGACTCGTGAAATTTTCGAACAGGATCGTGTGCTCGTCGGCGCCATACGGCTCGCGCAGCAAGGTATCCGCGTCATATGGATGGTCCAGTTCCGCGGCGATATGCGCGTCGTCCAGCCGCAGGCGCCCGCCCTGGACGTCGATCACCAGCGACACGCGCCGCACATGCGGCGGGGCGCGGAACGTTCCGCCCACCCGCTGCCACTCACTGGTCGCGACCGCCTTGGCCCCGGCCAGGCCCTGGTTGCCTTCCAGGGCGTAACCGTCTACCCAGAGGTTGACCTTGCCCTCGCCCTTGATCCACACGCCGTACGTGTATTCCGGACCGGGCAGGACTTCCAGCGACCCCAGCGAGAGGCGCGCGCCGCCACTGACGGCCACGGCATATTTCCCGCCGTGGGCTTCCTCCACACGTTCCATCTTGATTTTGGCCTGCCCGTGGTTATCGGCCCAGTTCACGGGAACGAGCGGATCGCCCTCCCAAAGCCGGGCCGACTGTTCCTTGATGTAGTTCGTGCTGAAGCGTGTCCAGAACTCAAACGACCCGTTCGGCAGCAGGTTGACCGGCTCCGCCGCGGCGCGTCCCGCCATCTGGGCGGCCAGCAAAACGCCACACACCACCGTACCCACCGTTCGTCTTTCCGCATTCATGCCTGGGCTCTCCTGCTCCATTGTCCTCATCAACCGTTCCAGTTTCTTTCCATCATGCGCACCGCATGACGCAGGGTCACTTGGGCGCGAAATACTTTTCGATGATTCGTCCGACAACCTGCTTTCCGCGCCAGTTGGCATGAATGGGGTCGCGCTGGAACGAGCCGTAAGGATACTTCGAGTCCAGGAGATACCGCCCCAGGATTCCGTTCATGTCGATGAACTCCGCCTTTTCCTCCAGAGCAACCTTCATCAGCAGACTGCGGTAGTCGGTCCCCTCCGGCGTCACAACTTCCTGCCAATTCCGGATGATCTTCGGATTTTGCAGGTAATCTAATCCGAACGGCCCCGTCATCAGCACCATTTCCGTCGCGGGCCTCGCCGCCCGCACCTGCCGGACCACCTCGCGCACGGACTCGGCCGCATCAACCCAATTGGTTCCCCGGTTGCTGATGCCGCCGATGATCAGCAGGTCGGGCTGGTGCTTCAGCACATAGTCCTCCACCCGGTTCTCCTGCTTGTACCAGTCGCAACCCGTGCTCGAGCGCACGGAGGTCACTTTCTTGACCTTGCACTTGGGATACATCCGCCCGAGCAGCAGTTCGAATTGCGAGTCGCTCGTGTCATTGATGATACTGTCCCCGAGCAGGACCAGGTTGAGGGCAGGGCCCTCCTCGAGTTTCTTCATGGCCGCGGGAATGTGCTTCCAGCGATCTGCCGGCGGCACATACTTCAAGGGTTCGAGGGAGGCATAAATCGCGTCGATCCGCTGCAGCGCGGTCATCCCCTTGAACGGATCTTCAGAGACGATCGTGCCGTTGACGAGCAGGTTGGCGATGCACACCTGCTTCCCCGTGCTGCCCTCGGGCACGGCGGCCGCGACGCGCAGCTTTACCGTGTGCTCCACCGCCGGATCCATCCCTTCCGCCAACAGGACGGCCACGTTCTTGAAGGCGCCGCCGGCATTGAGCTTGAAACACGGCTTGAGCGTCCAGGCCGAGCCGTCCACGGAGACTTCAACGTCGCCGGAATCCGGGCCGACCACACAGGATATGCCGAGCAGATCGCCCTTGAATCGCACCGTCACGACCGGACCGGACGTTTCGCCGTGCAGCACATGCAGGTACTGCTCGATCGGGCTGGGCTGCCAGTCCAGCCAGCCCGGCTCGTACTGGGCCTTGTTATAGCTTTCGACCAGGGGCTTGACGATCGGGTGCCGGCTCAACGGGGGCGGCGCAACGCGCTTTTCCAGCTCCGGCGCGGCCTTCGCCGCCGCCAGACCCGCCTGGAACAGCGGCTTCACGGCCGCCAGGCACAAGACGCCGGCCGCATCCGAAACCACGTTCTCTCCCAGGAAGACATCCGCCTCCTTGAGTTCCCCGGCGATGATCTTATCCGCGATCAGCCTGGCCAGATTGACGCTGGGAAGCCCGTAATGGGCGGCCACCTTCTCGTGCAGCCGGATGCTCTCCGGCTCCTTGCCGCCGCGGTAGTCGTTCAGAAAGGTCCGGCTGGGCGTGTACAGGAAGAGTATGTCCGCGGCGGGATAGACCTCCCAAATCTGGCGCAGCATGCCTTCCAGACCGGCGCACACGGTCGCCTCGGACAATCCCCGGTCATTGTTGGCGAAATCCAGCACAACCAACTGCGTATCGGGCG
This sequence comes from uncultured Victivallales bacterium, assembly GCA_964635825.1. Taxonomy (GTDB): domain Bacteria; phylum Verrucomicrobiota; class Kiritimatiellia; order UBA8416; family JAIOPI01; genus CAZWQJ01. The sequence goes on from CAZWQJ010000109.1 coordinate 8,206, forward strand.
GAAACCCGCCGCTCGTCCAGAGCAGGATGCCATGACTCTTGATGTGCATCGCACCATTCCAGGAGGGCAAGTCGGTCGTCGAGGTCTGCCGCGACACTTCCGAACCGGGAACGAGATCGTGAAACAGGGTGTAGCAAAGAGAGGGGCCAAAGGTGAACTTCTTCCCCTGCGCTTCAACCGGCTTGAGAATCAGGTGCGGCGCCGGAGTGTAGTCGGGTGCGTACAGAAAATGGTGGCCGAAGAAGAGAATCTTCCTTCGCCCCGCGACTTTTTCCAAGTTCAGCGAATTCACCAAATCCCGGCAGAAATTCGCCACCCCGTTCCGGGGCTGGATGATATCCGGCGCCTTTTCCCCGGCACGGGAAACCAGTTGAACAGACAGGCCCACCAGCACACAACAGATCAGTCTTTTCACACCCTCTCCTTCTCTTCACGGATTGACAGGCACCAGAGTTCAATCGGACACGACCCGATCACTTCAGGCTCTTCTGCTCCAACCGCCGCCGGGCATCCATGATGGGCGGCTGGTTCCACTCGACCTCAAGCGACTTCTTGTACGCCTCCAGGGCGCCAGCCGCATCGCCTCGTTTCTCCAAAATCTCGCCGATGCGGTTCCAGGGCAGCGGCAGGCGCGGACCTGACGCCGCCCACAGGCGGTAGGACTCCAGTTGCCAGTCCTCGTTGTGCGCCCGCTCCACCGCGTCGGCCAGCAGCCGGTACGCGTCCTCCAGCGCCGGGTTCAGCTTCAGTGCCTCGGTCAGCAGCCGCCGCGCCTCGGCCCACTGCTCCGCCTTGATGGCGGCGTGGCCTTTGCCCAGCATGTCCACCCCTTTAGCCTCCGCCTCCGGCGTCAACGCCACGCGCCCCTTGGGCACGGCCGCCGTCAAAGCGAACAGCACGGGCATCGCCTTGCCCGCCGGATTGGAGAACCGCACCGCCCGCACCGCCACCTCCGGCCGCGGATTCACCCACTGCAGGCGCGTGACGGCAATCAGCGGATGCCGGACGTTGCTCCCCGTCCACACCACCTGCGATACCTGATACGGCCGCGTCCAGTCCAGAATGTTCTCCCCGGCCACCAGCCGGATCTCGCTCGCGACTCCGTCCACATACTCGATTGTGTACTGGCCGACCGGTCCGCCGTCCTCGCTGCCCGCCGCCACATGCAGGAAATACAACGCCTCCACGGAAAAGCCCACCGGAATCTCCACCGCCTCCGGCAGTTCCCCCGCCTTCGTCACCCGTGCCGAGCGCAGCGCCACCATGCGGTTCGTTCCAGCCCCGATCGCATACGGCACGCCATACAGGTTGCGCCGCCCCGTCGGAAAACGCCGCAGGTCGCAGTCCGACCCCTCGGCCGTCCACCCCCCCTGCCCGTCGTCCGCCAGGCCGCGGTTCGCCACCGCGTCCAGGCTCACGGTGCGGTAGTCCACCGCCTGCGGCATGGACCGCGCCGGCGGCGGCGGGCTCGCCGCCACGTTCAACGCCGTGAGCAGCGCGGAGAGTTGGCGGTTCGCCAGCGTCAGAACCTCGGCCTTGGCCGTCCACCACCGCCGCTGGTCAAACAACAGACGCCCCTGTCCCACCGCCAACTCGACCAGCGCGCCGGGGAAGACATGCTCCACCCCGCCCGCCGCACGGACGGCGTAATGCTGCAACGGCTCCAGCATATTGGAGGGATCCTGCGCCTGTTCTCCCGCGCCCTCTCCTCCGTCATAACGTTTCCAGTAGTGGTCCAGATGGCTCAGTCCGGCGGTCCAGCGCGGCCACCCGCGCCGCTGCCCCCGCCCCTCCCACATCCGGTACGGCTGAACCCTGACCCCGACCGCCGTTCCCGCCAAGTCGCTCAACCAGTTCGTGTCCGCCGGCGTCGCGCCCGCGATCACCACCGTCGCCCCGCCGCGCAAGGCCCCGCCCAGCCCCGCGCGCTCCTCCGCAGAAAGCCCACGCCCCGCCGCCGCCTCAACCAGGATTCCTCTGGACGTTGGACGTTGGACGTTGGGCGTTGGCTGTTGGACGTTGGATGTTGGACGTTCCACCTCCACTGGCGCCGGCGCCTTTCCGCTTTCCACCTTCCGCATGCCGCTTTCGAATTGCGCCCCCGCCTCCGCCAGCCGCTTCACCACCGGGCTGTCGTCCTCCGCCACCACCGTCAACGAGTTGGTCGGCGCCGCGTACGTCTCCGCGCCCGCCGCATACCGCACCAGCCGCGCCAGGAGCTCGCGCGCCATCGGCTCCGCGTCGTGGCGGCCGGCCACCGGAATCTGGCACAGCAGCCACAGGCCGCGGCCGCGATACAGTTCCAGCAGGTGCGTCCATTCCATTCCCACCCGGCTGCCGCTGTCGGCCAGGGCAACGAAATTCCCCGACGCCGGCTTGGCGTAAGCGCCGGTCCCCACCGCCCGGTCCGGCTGCCAGAAGTGCAGCGCCAGCGGATCCAGCCCCTTCAAAATCGGATGCGCCGGCATGCGCAAAAACACCTGGCTGGCCCATTCGCGCGGCTCCAACTTCACTCCCGGCCCGTACGGCGCCACGCTCTGGCACAACACCAGAACCCGCCCGCCCGCGGCCACAAACTGGCCCAGGCTGGCCGTATGCACCACGTTGTTCGTATCCAGCGCCTCTTCCCCGATCACCAGCAACGTCTGTCCCGGCGGCGTCGACGGCGCCCCGGGATCGACCGCCCGGTCGAACGCCACCCCCGCCGCCGCCAGCGCCTCGGATGTCTTCAACTCCCGACGTTGGACGTTGGCTGTTGGACGTTGGTTGTTGGACGTTGGTTGTTGGACGTTGGACGTTCCCCGCTCGAACAGCATCACCTTGCGCGCCAGTTCACCCGCCTTGACCGGCTCGTCCGGCCACACCTCGAGGTCCCACTCCTCGCGCGACACAAACTTGCCGTCCGCCGTCAACGTCGCAACCAGCGTGTGTTTCGCCGGCCGGCGCACGCTCGGCAGCTTGAAGGCAAACTCGCCCGTCTCGTGCCCGCCGGAGGGCAGGCGCTTGCGAAACTCACCGCGCGCGATCATCTTCCCGCCGGGCGCCCGGAACTCCCAGCTCAGCCGCATGTCCGCATCGCGGAAGACCCCGTTCAGAACCGTGAACCGCCGCGTCTCGGTCCGCCCGGAGAATCCGCGCCGCTGGTTTTCGGGGATAATGAACGTCTGGTCGAGGTAGGCGCCACGTTGCAGGCCGGCATGGTGCGAATAGGGGTTGATCGGTGCCACGCCCAGGTCGCGATGGCCGTCGATCTTCGTCTTCCACATCCAGGCGATCGGCCCGGAAGACGCGTCCGCCGCAGGCGACAGCACAGCATCCTCGTCCGCCCAGCGGGTCGTGCCGGGCGGCATCATGACATCGCCGCATTTCCACAGGAACTCGCTGTCCATGATAACCTTCTCGCCGAGGGTCAGCACGGTATGACTATGGTGCGGGCATAGCGGAACCTTGTCGCCGATTTTGAGATGCCGGTCCAGCGGCCGCCAGAACTCCTCGTCGGGCAGGTAAGGCGAGTGCCCGTGCATGCCATACCCGCCATTGACGCCCGCGAGGAAGTAGGGGCTCATGTAATGGAAACTGTAGTTGTCGAGCAGGCCGAAGAGATCGCCTTCGGCGTTGGCGAGGGTCCAGCGGGTCGGATCCACCCCCCGCACGACATCGGAGAGGTGTTTGAAGCGCTGCGCGCCGCGCATGCCGTCATGCCACAGGAAGCAAAGCCACTCGTTCGAGAGATCCCAGGCGATCACACTGGGGCGGTTCCACCACAGCCGCATCTTGGTGAGCGAGTTCTTCTCGGCGGCCGCCCAGAATTCGTCGCGCGCCACATTGTGCGCGCTGGAGGAATTCTGCAGCCCGCTGATATACGTGCCGCCGGGATAACCGGCTTCATCCTGGTAATCTCCGCGGCTGCCCCGGGCCATGCGGAACTCGCCGTCGGGGTCGAGGCGGCGTATCAGGCCCATGCCCTTCGGGCGGATCGGAATCCCGTTGAACATGATGTGGGCCTTGTCGAGCCACGACTCGCGGAACCCGAAGCGGTCGCGCCGCCAGTCGAGTCGCTCGCCCGTCCCGGCGTCCGTGATCTCGACGGCCAGCGTGTACAGGTGCGGATCGGTCGGCCCCCACAGGCGCGGGTTCGCCCACGCCGTTTCCAGTTCCAGCGGCACGGGCGCCTGCGGCGCCAGCTCCAGTTCCCGCTCGCCCACCGTGAGCGCGGGCTTGCCCCCGTCGAGCACAACGACCTTCACCTGCGCCCGCACGGGCCGTTCGCCGCGGTTGGCGACTACCAGCCGGGCGGCGATGGTCTTCTGGCGCACGGACGTGACCACGAACGCCTCCTCGGTGGACACCGCCGGGGCCGACTCGATCGACACGGAACCCAGGCCGATACACTGGTCGCCGAACAGACCCGGCGCATCGAGATAATTGATATTCGTCGTCGGCGCGTTGGTGTTGACGTAGGCCGGGTTCATGATGGCGGTCATGTCGCGCACGACGATGACCAGTTCGTTCGTGCCCGGCCGCGCCGCATGCGTGATGTCGCAAATCAGCGGCGTGTGCGCGCCACGCAGGTTACCGGTCTTGATCCCGTTGATATACACGGTGGCCTCGTCGGTGGCCTCGCTCAGGGTCAGCCGATACGAACGGCCGGAGAGGTCCGCGGGCAGCACGAACTGACGCCGGACGTAGGCCCCGTGCGGCCGCGGTTTCATATCGGCGATGCGGTTGAAACCCCACGCAAAGGGCACGTTTTTCGGGTGGAAGTCCAGCCCCGTCGGCAGCGGCATGGGCGGATTGAGCGCCGTGGTGTAGGCGAGCTGCCACAACTTGATGGACCCCGTCGCGTCCAGATCCATGACCTTGCGATAGCCGTCGAATGCCGTTTTGAGCGTGACACGGCGCAGGTTGCGGTAGGCGTAGGGATTGGGCCAGGGCAGCGCATGCCGGTGCCCCTCAAGATAACTGTACACTTCATGCTCCGGCCAACCCAGGCCGCCTTTCGCGCGCGGCGCGGAAAGCGACGGCGGGTTGACCGCGCGCAGCAGGGCGAAGGCCATGTAGGCCGGCTCATCCTTCGCCCAGTCGAACCGCACTGGTCGCGTGACCCGGCCGTGTGCCGGAATCGTCAGCGTCCCCTCGTCGCGTGCCGCTTCCGTGAAATAATAGGCGCGCACCACATTCGTAAAAGCGACCGTGACGGGTTTCGACAAGGGGTTGGCGAACACGAAGTCCACCCGCGCCTGGCCGTTCGAATCCACGACTTCTTCCCGGCTCCACGCCTGCCGTTCGATCGAGGTGTTCGGGTCCGGGTACGGCACTGCCTGGCCGTCCTGCAGGCGAAAGAGGGCATCCACGTTCACACCCAGCGCGGTGTACGGGATCCACTGGTGCCCGCCGAAGTTGGTCGCCATGCGGTGCGGACCGG
>CAZWQJ010000110.1:0-13495 GCA_964635825.1 uncultured Victivallales bacterium
TGTTTCCGAAAGCGGATTACGAAGCTCTTGAATGAACCAGACCGAAGCATCTAGCAGCCGGTCACGCATGACACCGTTCCGGCGGTGCATTTATCGGCGTACTCCCCAGGTGCCCGGCGGAGGGTGCCGGCTTCGACGGGCGTCCGGTTAAGGTCACCCGTTCATCGTGGGCATGTCGGGCAGGTCGTACATGGCGATCGTGTAGGGGTGGCCTTCGCGGTAGGTGGTCAGCGGCCGCGGGTTTTCGACGAGGCCGCTTGGGCGCTTCTCCCGCCCCTCCATGCCACGCAGCGCATCCCCGAGTTCGACGCGGATGCGGTCAGCGGCCGCCTCCAGCCTCCGCACCACGTCGGGGTGCCGGTCGTAGACATTGGTGGTTTCGCCCACGTCCTCGGCCAGGTTGTAGAGCAGGCGTTCGCGTTGCGGTTCATTCTCCGTGCCCCAGCCGGACAGGTGGAAGTGCAGCTTCCAGTCGCCGACCCGGATGGCGGCAAGCTCGCTGTTCCAGTAATAGGCAAACGTGTCGTTGGGGCATTGGGCATGCGAGTCGCGCAGCAGCGGCGAGATGTCCACGCCGTCAATCTTACGTTCCGGCGGCGGCACGCCGGCGAGACGGGAGAACGTCGGCAGGAAGTCTATCGAACGCGTCAGGGCGTCGCAGGTGCTTCCGGCCCGGATGCGCCCCGGCCAGCGCATGATGCAGGGCACGCGCAGACCGCCATCCAGCGTGCTGGCCTTGATGCCGCGGCAGGGATGGTTGCTGCCGCCTTCGATGCCGTTGCGGGAGCCGTTGTCGCTGGTGAAAACGACCAGCGTGTTGTCAGCCAGCCCCAGGTGCTCCAGGGCATCCATCAGCACGCCCGTGCTCCAGTCAATGCAGGCAACGGCGCCGCCGTAGGCGCCGTTGCGCGAGGCGTCGAGGAACGGCTTGGGCACGAACAGCGGCACATGGACGTACATGTGAGCGAGGTACAGGAAGAATGGCCTGGCCTGCGCTGAGCCTGTCGAAGCGTTGGCGTGAAGGAAGCGCAGCGCCTCCTCGGTGTAGCGCTCGGTCAGGCCGCGCTGGTCGGGCTGTTCCTCAAAGACGGTCGCGTCGTGCAGCAGCGGCAGCGGCGGGCGGTCCAGGCCATTCACCTGGCGCCCCATGTCGTTGCTGTACGGCAGGCCAAAGTACTCGTCGAACCCGTGTGCTGTCGGCAGGAACGCGGGCTGATCGCCGCAGTGCCACTTGCCGATGATCTTCGTGGCGTACCCGGCCTGCTTGAGTTGGCCGGCGATGGTGCGTTCCGCCGGGTTGAGGCCGTTCGCCTGACCGGGCCACAGGACCATGTGCTTGTCGAAACCAATCCGCGGCGGGTAGCACCCCGTGAGCATCGCGGCGCGCGAGGCCGAGCACACGGGCGAGGCCATGTAAAAATTTGTGAACCGCACGCCTTCCGAGGCGAGCCGGTCCACGCACGGGGTGTCGTTGCGCGTGGAGCCGTAGCAACCGAGGTCGCCGTAGCCGAGGTCATCGCAGTTGATCAGAATAATGTTTGGCTTGTTCATTCGAACACCAGCCTCCCCCAGGTGCCCGGTTGCAGCATCGCTTCCGAGCGCAGATCCGAGGTGATTGTCCAGATGCGGTTGAACAGGTAGTGTCGGGCCATGGTCTGCTGCCCGCCGCCGTCGGAGGACAGCACGCCGATGTCGCCGGAAACGGTGTTCGTGGCCTGCGGCGAGACGGCGAACAGGCTGAGCGGAAGCGATGCCTCGCAGACGTAACCGTCGTCAGTCTTCTTGAAGACCACAGCCGGGTTTTTCAGCCGGGTGACCGTATCGATGGTGGTGGTCCCGATCGGCGACGTGAAGGATACCCGCTGGTCCGGCTTCGTGCCCGGCACGACGGGCCGGTACAGGACGACGGTCGCCGCATCATTCGCGGGGAACAGCAGCACGCGCGTATCGCCGGCGACGGGCGTATCGGACCGCGGGCCTGCCGGCCCCATGGTCACGTCAATGGCATCTCCGGTGCGGAACGCCGCGCTCAAGTCGGTGGCCCCGTTCATCAAGGGGGACTCGTCCCGCACGGCCACGGCCAGCAGCAAGTTCGTCCCCGTATGCGCCACTTGCACGCGCGCCAGTTCCTCGTCTCCGGCCCGGATCGTGCGGACGGGCACCTGGCTCCAGTCATCGAGGACGCCGTCAACGGTGATCGCCCCGTCGTCAGCAGCGGGCAGGCGTGGGATCGCAAGGGGTGGCGTTGCGTCCGCATCCTGCTGACTGCCGGCCGCCTGGTCGCCGGGTGTGAAGTGCACGGGAACGGGACCGAAGCGCCGGGCCTGCTCCAAGCCTTCCACGACACACACGTTCGCCTCCGTGCGGCCGAAGACCACGCGCATCTTGCCGTCGTCCTGCACGACCATGCAGCCATCGAACGGCTCCTGCAGCATGGTGCAGTCCGTGAAATCGGTGCCCTTTTGCGCCTCCGGAGGCCAGGGCTTCGGCCCCTGGCGCGTGTCCTTGAACAGGGAGCACACGAACAGGCCATCGCCGGTGAAGACGAACATCTGCCCGTAGTTGCCCTGGGAGGCGACGATCGGCCCCAGTTCCCCAGCCATCGTGGCGACGCCCGCATAACACAGCTCGCCGCGGGTTTCTCCGGGGCCGGGCGCAGGCGCTTGCTGGGAGGTATGGACGCCCATGGCGTTCAGGGGATAGGTCGCGAACACGTTGCCGTTCGAGTCGGCAAAGTGGTAGAGCCCTGTCGCGAACCAGCCGGCTGAATCGCCAACCAGGTAGTTGCCGGTGCGCAGCGCGAGGTTCTTGTCGTTGAGTTTCCGCATCCCGGCGGCATCGTAGAGCGGGGTGCCGTCGCCCTGGAACCCGGATGGAGCCACCGCGTAGCCGCCCAGGTACCAGGTCAGGTAGGGGTTGAACACGTAGCCCATGCCGTAGAAATCCACGATGCGCCCGCCCGGTTCCGGAAGGGGAACGACTTCCTCCGGCTGCACCAGCTCATCCCCGTTGTGATCGGACCACACGCCATACCAGTCGACATTCAGGGGAGGAAGATTCGTCTGAGCGAACTGGGAAGCGGCGTCCGGTCCCGTCACGTCTTTCCCGGCCACCTTGACCGCCGCGGCGCAGGGGCGGTAGTCACCGCCGCGGTTGACATACAGCACCGGGTACCCGAAATCGCAGTTGATCAAGTACTCGCGCATTCTGCCGGAGGCCTTGCTGCGAAACAGCCGGCCGGACTTGAAATACATCCATTGCGAAAGCCTTGGCAGCCGTTGCGACGCCGGCTCGGCGGTGACAATGGACGTGACGAATCGCGACGGATTGTGCGGCACGGTCCTGTCGGCGGCGATGGGGAAGATCATGCCGTAACCGTAGGCCAGCGCGGGATCCTGCTCATGCAGGGACGTGCCGGCCGCGCCGTATTCCGTGTTGCCCACGAACGTCTCCACACGCTTACCCTCGGCGTTCCAAACGGTCACCATGCGCGGATGTTGGGGTTCGGTGACCCAAAGGTTCCCGTGGCGGTCGACATCCATGCCGCCAACGACGCGGAACGCATCGTAATCCACGGCCAGTCCCTGCGGTGAATCCGCCGCGGCCTCGGTAAACATGACATACGGATGCACCTTCTGGCCTCCGCGGCGCCCGATGGTGCGGATGAGCGCCAGGTCGGGACCGTACACCTTGACCTGCCAGTCCGGCCCGGCGTCGAAGACGTACAGATTCCCCGATGCGTCGGCGGCCAGTTGCCGCGGCGTCGCGCACTCCGGCAGCGTCAGCGGCGCAAACTCGCCGTTCGTGGTGACGCCGAACACGCCGGATTCTCCGCTGACCACGAGCCGGCCGTCTTGCAGGTAGACCAGATCGTGCGCCGTCCATGGCAACCTGACCTCGGCGGGGAACTGGCGGCTTTGCCGCGACGTTCCGCTCTGCTTGTCGAGAAACACCACCGTGTCGGCGGACTTGTACCGGTCGACGGCCACTCGCACCAGCGCGGCGCCGTACTCCGGCCCCACCGCGATCCGCTGCACTTCCCCCGTCGTGTTTACCGAAGCGGCTTTTCCTGCCGGACGCTTCCATCCGATATCGCGCTGCGAATCGGGGTCGATCTTGACGATCGTGTCCTTGAACCCCATCCAGAGCCCATCGGGCGCGTAGGCGACGCAGTTGATGCCGTTGATGCCGCCTTCGCGCTTGTAGCCCCAGATCTTGCGGTTCGATTCGTCCACACCCAGGACGGCGTGAGGGTTTTCGGCGACAGGGCACGAGATGACCACCGCGGTGCGCCCTGTCGCATCCGACGGTGCGCAGGCGACGTCGCTCGGCCCCGTGTGATCCGCGCCCCAACTGCTGTGCGAATAGCCCTGCCACGGCAGCGTATTCGGATTGTAGAACGCGTAGTCGAACAGAATCCGCGGGCGCGGGATCGTCACGCCGCGCACGAAGTACGTTCCCGCGGGCATCACGTCGCCGTCGTCGTTCAGCCCGTCCCACACCACGCTGACCGTCCGCGCCAACTCCCCCGTGCCCCCCCCGAGCGAGCTGACAGCAACCTGCCCGAGCAGGTTGCGCACACGTCGACCCTGTTCGTCGTCCACGACCGCTGTAATGAAGTCGTGGCCCGGCGGCACCGCCACCTCCGCCACGACGCGATTGGTGGAGATGATGATTGCTTCCTGCCAGCGTGGCGGGCTGCCGGGGCCCCACGAGACCTTCTTGACCTCGCCGCGACTCCCACAGACTGCGGCGAGCAGAAACGCGGCTACGACACAGGACAAAGTGACGATACGCTGCAACGGGCGCTTGAAGTGTTTTCTGTGATTCATATGACGTTTAGTCCAACTTGTTTTTCGTTGTTCATCGCCTGCTCCTGACGTTGCATTTCAAGACTCAACGGGGGCAACAACGACAACTGCCCGGGCGTGAGCTTCAGCACGTTATAGTAGAGGGTAAAGACGAACCCCATCGTCTGGGCAAAACTGAAGAGCACCCAGGTCAGGGCCAACTTCCGGAATTCGGGATTCGCCAGATTCTCAAACACCACTTGCAGGTGATGGCGCAGGCTCTCCACCAGGGAGAGGTCGGCATGATGACGGCTCAGCTCGATGCCTGCAGCCGTCTCGGTCAGGAGGCGGTGGCGGAAGAAGAACATCAAGGTCATGCTCACGAAGGCAAAGCCGTAAAGAAAACGCATGGAATCGGACAGTCCGAAGTGTGCGATCAGCGTCGTGATCAGACCGATCTGGCGGGCATCCAGGCCATTGGCCTGCATGTACAGCGCTGCGTAGAACGTGAGGATGCACGCCAGCACGGAGCTGTACGGTTCAAGCAGCAGTGTGAGGCGCGTGTTGTGAGGCAGATCCTTAAGCATATTCAGGCTTCCACGTCGTTTCGTTTCACCTCGAACTGCGTGCTCCCATGCGGACAGTCGCGGCGGATCCGGTGGCCGGCGAGCTCGATCTCCAGCGTGAACGGCCGGTCCGTCTGGACCTGCACGCTGCGCGCGCCGTCGGCGCCGCGCCGGCATTCGACGCTGACGGTTGCAGGCCCCAATGCAAGCCGGCGGACGCCGGCGAGTTCCTCGTCCGGCGGCGCCCAGCGCAGCGTGTTGTGCAGGGCGTCCGGCTCGAAGCCGAGGATGATCTCCAGAAGCATGGCGATCGGGCCGAGCGCGGACCAGCAGTAGTCCGGTCCCGAGCAACTGCCGCGCTCCGACTTCTCGGAGCAGTAGTTCTCCCAGAGGTGCCCGGTCGCGGCGAGGACCTCGCTCATGCACTGGATGTGGCGCAGCGCGGCGGCGAACGCCACGTCGCGCCGCCCGGCGCGCGCGAAGCCCTTGATCGCGGCGTAGTTCGTGGGCGCCCAGGTCGAGCCCAGCCAGTAGTCGCCGGCGGGCCGGAAGTGCGGCGAGTCCGCCGCCAGGCTGGGTATCGGGTGGTGACGCCAGAAGCTGCGCGGATCCTGCAGGTGCCGCACAAGCGACTCGACGCGCTCCGTCGGCACCACGCCCGCCCACAGGGGCCAGAACGCGGTGACAACTTTGTTCGGGTTGTGCCCGCCCCCCGGCAGCGAGGTGGCGTAGATCTGCTGGGACTCGCTCCACAGTTTCGCGTTGAGCGCCTGCGCAATGGCCGCGTGTTCCGCGTCCCAGGCCGCGGCCTCCTCCGCGCGGCCGAGCACGCGCGCCATGTGACCGAGAATCTCGGCATCGTGCGCCATCTGCGCCGTAAGGCAAGGGTAGCCGTCGCCGAGCGAGGGCGAGTTATCCAACCCGTTGGCCAGGCCGGTGGTCCAATAGGTCCCGTCCGGCAGCCAGCGGTGCAATACCAGCCACCGGTGCTGGGCCACCAACAGTGGATAGACCTTCGCCAGCCGGAGCCGATCGCCGGTCAGCCCGGCCAGCGCCCACTCGGTGACGGAGGTGATCGGCGGGTTGGGGCTGAAGTCCGGCTCGTAGGCCGTGGGGACGCCGTCGCGCACGTCGTGCTCGCGGTGGAGGTAGCCACCGTCGAACTGCCGCGAGTAGAGCAGGTCCAGCGTGGCAGTGGCGGGGAACGCGCGCCAGGCGTAAGCCGTGCACATGGCCGTGAAGGACGAATCCCAGACGAACTGGTGGTTGAGGAATCCCTGCGCGGCGGTGGCCACGTACAGGTTCGGCAAGCCGCTCTCAGGTGCCGGCTCGCGAACCAGGTTGCAAAGCATCTCCCACGCGTGCCCGTAGATGCGCTCCATCCAGGCCAGGCGCGGCGGCAACACAGGCTCGGGTAGCGCGGCCCGCAAGTCGGCGAACTGCGGTCGCGGGAGCTTGCGAAATTCCCGCGCGGGCGCATGGCGCCCGAGGCTCTCGAACGCCGGCAGGTCCACCGTAACCTTGCCCTGCGCGCCCTCAACGACGAGCGAGAGCGTGCGCGTGATTTCAAGGACCGGCTCCACGCGGGTCTCCGGCGCGCCGACTTCGCGCAGCGGTGGCGGCGCGTCCAGCGCGTTGGCCACGGGCACGTAGAAGCGCCGCCAGCCGCGCTGCCGCTCCTCCGCCGAGGTGCCGTCCACCGCGTGGCTGGGCAGCATGCTGGACGCGAGGAACAGCGGCGGTTCGGCCGGCTCGACGGGCGACCAGACGTAGATCGACGGCGCATCCGGCGCGAAGCCCGGGATCGGACGCGCCAGCACGTGCTGCCAGGTCACGCCGTCGCGCACGAACTGGCTGGGCAGGAAGCGCAGGGCGGTGGCCGCGCCCGCCACGCCGGGGGCGACTGCCGCCCGCAGGTTGAGCCGGTCCGGCAGGCGTCGCTTCAGCTCCGCGCGCACATGGTCCCGGTTGCGCGACGGGCAGTGCTCGTCGATATGCGCGAACCACCCCGAGCGCGGGCCGACCTCGGCCAGGAGTGCAATCTCCCCCGCCGCACACGGAATGGAGACGGCAGCGCGGACCTCCCGATCGTAGCAACGCCAGAAGAGCGCCTCGTCCAGCGCCAGCGCCCCGCCGATCCAGAGGCGCAGCGGGCGCGGGCAGGTCAGTTCGAGCACCAGCGTACCGGCGGCAGGGAGCCGCAGGCAGCCGGCGTAGAACCGCCCGTCCGGTTCGAAGCGCAGTTCCGAGACCGGTCCGGCCTGCGGACACTTCAACGCGGCATCGTCGCGCGACGCACCCGCGCGGCTCCACAGCGTGATCTCGGCTGACTGGTAATCGGATTTCATGCGGCTCCTTCTATGGTTCAACTCGCCGATGACGGCGCGCTCTCGACGCGGGTGCCGAGGAACGTTTCGTTCACCCGCTTCAGGCGTTCGGGGAATTCGTGCCAGACGGGATCTTCCGGCCCGCAGTTGGTCCGCGCCACCGCGCCCCACAGCCCATGCTGCCGGTAGGCGCGCGCCGCGTGTTCGACGACCTCCCAGTATGCGTCGGAGCGCTCTTCCCAGCGCATGTCGGCGTGAGCGCAGTAGCTGGCGCCTTCCCCCATGACCAACGGGATGCCGGGATAGTTCGCGTCCCGCAGCTTGACCGCCTGCGCCACCCCTTCGTCCGCCTTCCGTTTGAACTGCCCGATATTCTTGACCAGGTTGTCCTGGAGCATTCGCTCCACCGCCGGCAGGGCGGCCGGGTCCAGGTTGCTGTAGAGCCAGACCCGGCGATACCAGTCGTCCTGGAGGGGAGGGCGGTTGCCGCGGCAATTGCGGATCACGCGATAGGGCGTCAGGTCGCGTTTCAGGAACGGACGAATCACTTCCCCGGGCACGGGTTCTTCGGTGTCCGCCCTCCACGCGACGGCACCCTCCAGCACCTCATAGACCGACCACAGGAAATAGCTGTGGAAGTTCCAGACCTGCATGTTGCGCGGCGCGAGTTCGGGGTTGACCCAGGGTGTGTAGGTGTCCAGCGCGAACAGGATCCCGGGATGGCGCGCCTTGAGGAATGCCAACCCTTCCTCGTGATAGCTCCGATAGGCATTCAGCACGTCCAGCGGCCCTGTCTTTTCACCGTAGCCGCCCACAACCGCCAGTCCGTCCGCCTCGTTGAAGATCTCCGCGAAGGCGATCGTGTCCTGCAACCCACGCCGCTCCAGCTCATTGACAATGAAGTCCAGCGCCCGCGCAAAGTACATAAACCGCTTCTCCGGCGGCAGCCCGAGCAACTCCGCGTTGATGGCTTCGTCGGCGAACCACAACGTGTGCAGGTAATACCAGCTCGACAGGATGACCTTCACCTCGTGCCGCTGCGCCAGCGTGCAGAGCTCGATCAGCCGCTTGAGCGGATCGCAGCGACCTTCCATGAACCGCTCCGACGAGCCGCGGAACATCCGCACATGCCCCCCGGGCATCCATTCCTGAAAGGCCTGCTCCCCGCGCGGGCGACCGTTCCTGTCGTGGCACAGCCCGGCGCCGGACTCGATTCGGATACAGTTGAACCCGCGCTCCTTGAGCTCCGCGAACCGGCGCTCCAGGTCGTCATAAAATGGGTTCGACTCCATGTCGAAGATGGCCCAGATCCAGAACGAAATGGTCAGGCGGCTGTCGTTACTCATTGTTTCCCTCCTTGGTGAACTCATTCAAAACCTCGTGGAATCTCCGCAGTGTGCCGTCCGCCCTGTCACTTCGCGCCGGTGGGGTTCTTCGCCGAAATCGAGCGCGTCACCACGGCGGAAAGGCGCGACAGGTTGCCGAGATCTGAATTTCATGTGCGCGCGCATGTTATCCGGTCATCGGTCGGTTCGGAACGTTCCGGCCGGGAAACCGGCGGTGTTGATGAGGTTCGCGCCGGCGGGGTTGTCGGCCCAGGCGTAGCGAACGGATACCGGAGTCGCGATGTCCTGATGCCATGCCAACAGGCTGCCACCCTCGATGGCCGATTCGGCCGGCAGGAAATCGCCCTCCTTGCCGGCGATGACCAGCGTCCGCACATGGTCGCCGTTGCGCAGCGCGAGACCGTCGCCGGTCTGGTCGAAGAGGATGCGGACCTGGTTGCCTTCGAGCCGGTGGCCGCGGTAGAGCGGCCCGCCCGCAACGCCGGCGCGGCCGTACACGTTCGCCAACGCCCACTGCGCCAACCGGTGGCCGACCGTCCGCTTGTCTTTCGGATGAATGTCCGCGGCGTCGCCGGCATCGAGGGTCACCGCCAGCCCCGTGCCCGGCAACGCCAGCGCGTCCTGTTGCGCCTCACGAAAGCGCGCCCACTCCGAATCCGGCTGGAACGTCTGCGGCGCTTGCCAGTTCGGGAGCTGCACGATGCCGAACGGGAAATCGCCGACCGCGAAGTGAAACCGCCAATCCTCGATCAGGTCGCGCAACAGTTGCCGGTACTCGGCCGCCTTGCCGCCGTTGGATTCGCCCTGATACCAGATCGCGCCGGCGATCCCGACGGGCAACAACGGCTTGATCATGTTCTCGAACAGCATATACGGCGAATTGGGTTGGCCATGCCCCATCAGCGGTTCGATGAGGCCGAAATTGTGTTCAACCCGGTAGCGCCAATCGCCCGCCAATGGAATCGCCGCGCCCGATTCGTCGCCAGCCACCACGATGCGCATCGACGCCGCCGGCCCGATCAGCCCGCCGTGGAACCGGAACGAGTAGGCCCGTACCGCAATCGTCAACTCCCCGCCGCGCGTGAGCTCCGCCGGAATGCTGTATTCCCGGTGTTGCGACCAAACGGTCTCGTCAAAGCCCGAACCCGTGCGGCCGACCTCCACGCCGTTGACGTACGTGATGTCCTGCTTGTCCACGGCGCCGAGATGCAGGGTCAGCGCCTTGCCGCGAACTATCGTCGGCAACGCGACGGTCAGGCGAAACCACATGACGGCGGAGTAGTTGTGACCGTGCTGCTGCCACCGACTCGGTACCGGCATGCGCTCCCAGTCCCGGTCATCGAAGTCGGCGCGGTGCCAGCCGTTCTCGACGCCGCGATTGCCGGGATCGGCGGGCCAGACGTCCTGCATTCCCTGCTCGGCCCACCGGCGCGATTCGTTGACCACCGCTTCATACGCCAACACCCAGTCCCGCGTGGTCGCGTTTCGCAACAGGCGCTGCCGGCTGATCCACGTCTCGATGAATGTGCCGCCCCAGCTCGCATTGATGATTCCCACCGGCACGCCGAGTTCATCCTGCAAGCGCTGGGCGAAGAAATGGCCGACGGCGGAGAAATTGCCCATCGTCTCCGGGGTTGCCGCATGCCATGCCCCGGTCACCGTGGATTGCGTTGCGAGATCCGCACGGTTGGCAATCTTGATCATGCGAATCTGGCGCGGCGTGGCGGCGGCAATCTCCGCCGTGTACCCCGCGGACGCCATGCTCATTTCCATGTTCGACTGCCCGGAAGCCAGCCAGACTTCGCCGACCAGGATGTCATCCACCTCGACGCGCTCCGCTCCATCACTGGTCACGACGACCAGCCGGTGCGGCCCGCCCGCAGACATGGCCGGCAACCGCACCAGAAACTGGCCATTATCGCCGGAAATCCCTTCGGCGGCGTGGCCAGCCAAGCTGGCCTTAACCCGCGTGCGCGGCTTGTCCGTCCAACCCCACACCGGGATGCTCTGGTGGCGCTGCACCACGGCGTGGTCCGTTAACAAGGGCGAAAGTTTCATTTCATTAGTTCCTCTTGATTCTGAGCCACGGTCAGCGTGGCGATAGGGTCGGCACGCTAACCCTCCAGCGCCTCCCGCAAAGCCGTCAGAAAATCGCGATTGTCGGCGCACATATAGTGCATGGTTCCGCCCATGCGGTGGAAGGTCTTGCAGTAGCGCAGGTAGTAGGCGGGGTTGTCCATGGGCGGTTCGCCGTCGCGGTTCCAGTCCCAGGTACTTTCTGCCAGGTCGACGATAAGCATGTAGTGGTTGTCGATATGTCGGCCTTCCTGCATTTCCAGGTTCTGCGCCATAGAAAGGGATTTTTCGAATATCATGGGTGACATGACCGCGGAGCCGATCGAAAGATAGACACCGCCATCAAGCTGCCTGACCTGGTTGGCGAAACTGAGAAAATCGCGTTCCGCGGTGCGGCCGATGGCCGCTCCGCAGTTCATGGGGTGATTGTAGATGATGTCGTGGCCGATCATCGGATGCCCGGTAAAGGGGATGCCCAGTCGATAGGCATTGCCCTGAACGCTGTATGGCTTGCAGGGATGTGAAATGGCCATCTCCCCCGGAGCAAGAGTGAAGGTGGTGATGGTTTGCAGCAAGTCCGCGGCCGCTGCGGCCTGGGCCGGGTTGGTGGTCAGGTTCCCCTTGATAAATTCCCGAAGTTCGTCCGTCGTGGGTATGATCAGTGACTCATTGTGGATCATGGCGCCGACGGCTTCCCCGTAGCCCATTCCCCGGTAGGCGCCCACGACTATCGCGAGGTTGATGTAGTGGCCGGTTTCCTGCCAGATACCGAATTGCCCGACGGCGACGTTGGCGCGCACATCCTCACTTGACTGCCCCAGGTAGGCGAATTCCCAGTCGTGAATGATACCCGCGCCGTTGGTCGCCAGGTGTGTGACCCAGCCTTTCTCCATCAACCGGATCAGTACCGGCCCGAGACCGTTCTTAATGGTGTGGGCGCCAAAGGTCACCATGACCGGGCGACTATTGGCCCGCGCCTGGCGAACCCGCGCGATGGTCTCTCTGAACACGTCATTCTCGAACGCGCTGCGATCGGCAGGGCCAGCGTCGGCGGGAACGAGATCACGTGTGATGTCGACCTTGTTGTGGCGTTCCCGCAACGGTTTTACGCGCAAGTGATGTCGATCGAGTTGTGGATAGGGCATGTGTGCTTTCCTGTGATGCTATATTCCGAGGATCGGCAGCAGGGCCTGCCACTGGGAGAAATCGGGAACAACCAGGTTGGCGCCGGCGCGGATAAGGCGGCGGCGTTTGGAGCTGTTGAGGCCGAAGCGGCGCACTTCGTCGCTGGCGATGCCGACGGCCAGGCCGCCGCGCTTGCGGCTTTCGCGGATCTCCACCGGCCCATCGCCAAAGGCGACCATGGAGGAGACCTGGTCCGCGCCGATGTCGTTCAGGATACGGTCCATGACGATCTTCTTGGCCTCCTTGGATACATCGCCGACGGCCCCGTAGATGCGGCCTTCGAAGAGGTCGGCATAGCCGAGCGCCTTGGCCTCGGCAATGACATCGTCCTCGTCGGAACCGCTGGCCATATAGAGCTTCACGCCGGCGCCGTGCAGGGCACGCAGGAATTCGACGGCGCCTTTGACCGCAAAGTCAGCCACCTCAAGTTCGCCGCGCTCCAACTTGGCCAGGCGCCCGCGCACCATGTCGAGCAACGCATCGTTGTAGATGGCCTTGTAGCCAAATTCGTCAAGGATTTCGGCGGCGGGGACGAATCCGAACTCGGCGACCAGCTTGACCAGCCCCTGCATCTGTACCAGCGTCTGGATGCCGGTGGTGGCGTCGATGAAGGTGCGGACGTGGTTGAGCACCCTGTGATAGGTCGTCTCGTCGGCGCTGTCATAGACCGGGCCGAGGACGGCGCGCAGCATCATCGGCTCCATGATCTTTTCCCAGCCTTCGCGCAGCACGGATATGGTGCCGTCATGGTCGAAGATGGCATGGGCGATACGGTGACTAGCGGTGGCGCTGTCGGTGACCATCTCGATCTCGGTGTCCTGCCAATAGACCGCGGCGCGCGGATCATCGGCTTTCTCCGGCAGGTAGACATAGTCGGGGCTGGCGCCGATGGCGCGAACTTCCTCCGGCGAGGCCGTGCCGGTCTGGTGGAGCTTCTGCACCGTGACGCCGGCGACGAAGTTTCCGAAGGTCGCCGCGTCGAGCGGGGTGCAGCCGACGGCCAGGGCGGCGGCGATGCCGGCGACCATGCTGTCGCCGGCGCCGACGGGATCGGTCTGTTCCACAATGTGCAGTCCGGGGACGCAGTCAACCTGGTCGTTATCGGCCACCAGGCAACCGCGGTCGCCGCGCGAGATGAAGACCGGCCTGCCCCATTCCGCTGCCAGCTTGCGAGCGGCCGTGCGGGCGTCGTCCAGGCTGACCAG
>CAZWQJ010000111.1:0-13468 GCA_964635825.1 uncultured Victivallales bacterium
CGGGGAGGTCGCGGTGTGGGTGGTGGCCGGCGGCGGGGGCGGCGGCCGGGCGGCGGGCGGCGGCGGGGCCGGCGGCGTCGTTTACACGCAGTCGTTTTCCGTTGTTGCCGCCAGCAACTACACGATCACGGTTGGCGCGGGCGGCGCAGGTTCCACCACCAACTACACGCTGGGTGACGGAGGCGGCCCTTCGGCGTTTGGGGATCTGGTGGCGTACGGCGGTGGCGGCGGCGGCTCGCGCTTGCAGGGATTTCCCTACTCCGGACAGACCGGCGCGGGGGGTGGCAGCGGCGGGGGCGGCAGTCCGGCGGAGGCGGCGCCGCAGGGGATGGGCGGAGCGGCGACCAATGGGCAGGGCTATGCGGGCGGCAATGGGGCCGCCTGGGGCTGGGGCGGTGGCGGCGGCGGCGGCGCGGGAGCGGCGGGGGCGAACGCCGCCGGCAACGACGCCGGCAAGGGCGGCGATGGCGTGACCAACGCGATCTCGGGGCAGAACGTCTGGTACGCCGGCGGCGGCGGGGGCGGGACGTACTACAACAACGGCGGGGCCGGACTCGCGGCCGCGGGCGGCCTGGGCGGAGGCGGCGCCGGCCAGAAAAACGCCGCCGGATCGCCCGGCACACCCAACAAGGGCGGCGGGGGCGGCGGCGGCGCGCAGGGCGCCTCGTCGCCCCACAACGGCGGAAACGGCGGCTCGGGTGTCGTCATTGTACGCTACGCACTGCCGTTGTGGTTCGTGTCCACGGGCGTGTCCAACGTGGCCTTCACCGGCGCGGAAGCGCACACGACGCTGGAGGGGACGAATGCCGACGTCTACCTGGTGTGGGACACCTCGGACAAGGGGAATTCGCTGTCCGCGTGGGGGGCGACGAACATGCTGGGCGCGGTGAGCCCGGGCCCGATTGGCGGCGCCATGATCACGGGCTTGAGCAAGGGCACGTCCTACACCTGCCGCTTCTTCGCCACCAACGCCGCCTCTGGCGCGACGGCGTGGTCGGCGCCGGTGGCATTCCTCACGGACGGCCCGGTGGCGGCCGCCGGCGGGGACGACACTTACGACATCCCCGGCTACCGCGTTCACGTTTACACGAATGTCGGCAGCGGCACGTTCAACGTCACGGCCGCGGGGCATGTTGAGGCGCTGGTGGTAGGCGGCGGCGGGGGCGGCGGATACGAGGTTGGCGGCGGTGGCGGCGCGGGCGGATTCATCAACAGCCATGCCTATCCGATTGCTGTCGGCAGCCACACGGTGACGGTGGGTGCGGGTGGATCCGGCGGAACGAGCGCCAACGGCCTTCCGGCGGGGAGCGGCTCGAATTCCGTCTTCGCCTCGCTCACGGCAATCGGCGGCGGCGGGGGCGGCAACTACAAGACCAGCGTACCTGGGACCAACGGCGCGACCGGCGGGTCGGGAGGCGGCGGGTCAGGCTACACATACCCCGGCAGTCCGGGCAGCGGCACCCCCGGCCAGGGAAACGATGGCGGCCCGCTGGGCAGTCCCGCGGGCACCGCCCTTACCGGCAGCGGCGGCGGCGGCGCAGGCGGTATTGGCGGGACAGGCGTGCAGGGAGTAACGAACTATGCGGCGGGCGGAGTCGGCGTCACCAATGCCATCAGCGGTGTGCCGGAGGTCTATGCAACCGGCGGCAAGGGCGGCGGGAATACTTGGACCGGCGCGACGGCCGGGGCGGCGAATACGGGCAACGGCGGGGATGGCCAGGGGAACGGGACCGCGGGCTGCAACGGCGGCTCGGGCATCGTGATCGTGCGGTACGAAATCCCGCTGTGGCTCATCTCCACGGGCGTGTCCAACGTCACCCCGATGGCGGCGGAGGCCTATACGACCTTCGGCGGGACGAACGCGGACGTGTACCTGGTGTGGGACGGAACAGACCGGGGCCTGACGCTCGCGGCGTGGGGCGCGACCAACGCCCTGGGCCTCCGGAGCCCGGGGCCGATCGACGGCGCGGCGATCACGGGCCTGACGACGGGGGCGTACTACACCTGCCGCTTCTTCGCCACCAACGCCGTTGACGGCACGATCGCGTGGTCGGAGCCGGTGCCCTTCCGCGCGAGCGGTCCGCCGCTGATCGCGACGCTGCCGGAATCGGGCGTCACCCACACGTCGGCGGTGCTGAACGGCAGCGTCATTTCCACGGGCAACGTGCCGACAACGGTGCGGGTGCACTGGGGGACGACGGACCGGTACCCGAACTACGACGGCTGGCTGGGCACCCACGACTTCGGCGCGATGGGCGAGGGCCCGCTCGACACCACCGCTTCCTCGCTCGCGTACAACACGGCATACGTCTATCGCTACTACGCCACGAACGCCTATGGCGAGGCCTGGGGCGACGCCGAGCCCTTCACCACGCCCTTCCCGCCGGCACAGACGCTCACCTTCAACCACCCCGACGGCGACTGGCACACCGCCGCGCACTGGAGTCCCACGCAGGTGCCGATCGAGGTGGACACGGCCTATATCAACAGCAGCCGCATCGCGACGATCGCGAGCGGCAGCAACGCGGTGGCCGCCGTGGTCTATGTGGGTCGCAACAGCGGGCAGAACGGCACGTTGAACGTGAACGGCAGCCTCAGCACAGCCGGCGACGTCGCCATTGCCTACAGCCCCAACAGCACACGCAGCCAGGGCACGGTCAACCAGGGCGCGGGCTCGGTGGTGGCCATCGGCGGCCACCTTGTGGTCGGCCAGGACAACTCCGGCACCGGGAACGGCGGCAGGTACACCGTGGCGGACGGCGGGGCGCTGGCGTTGCTCGGTTCGGCCTCGGACC
The DNA here is from genome assembly GCA_964635825.1 of uncultured Victivallales bacterium. Lineage (GTDB taxonomy): Bacteria > Verrucomicrobiota > Kiritimatiellia > UBA8416 > JAIOPI01 > CAZWQJ01. The sequence continues at coordinate 2,796 of CAZWQJ010000111.1, forward strand.
TGCGCATCGCCTATGGCAGCACGGCGCTGGGCGCATTCACTTACAGCAACGCGACCGCGGCGCTGAGCGTGCCCGGCAGTGTGACGGTCGGCTACAGCGGCAATACGAGCTACCGCTCCGCGGGCATCTTCAACCAGGGCGACAACACCGCCGTCAACGTCGGCAGCAACCTGACCGTCGGCGGCTACTGCGCCACCGGCGCCGCCTACAATCAGGGAACCAACACGGCCGTCACGGTCGGCGGCAATCTGACTGTCGGCAATGGCTACAACGACGGCGGCTTGGGGGTACTCTACACCGTGCCCGAGACCGGAACGCTGGCGCTGACCGGCACGGCGGCCAACGTCTACATCGCCTACGGCCGGAACGGACGGGGAACCTTCACCTACAACAGCACGACCGCGCCCCTGACGATCGCCGGCAACGTGACCGTCGGCTATAGCACCCACTCAGACACTCCTGCGACCGGATCGCTCATTCAGGGCCCGGACTCGGCGGTCACAATCGGGGGCAGCCTGACGGTCGGTTCGTATTGGTCGCACGCCGGCAGCGGCGGGGTGTACACCGTCGGCGAGGGCGCGTCACTGGCGCTCGCCGGCGCCGCGTCGGACCTGCTGATTGCCTATGGCCGCAACGGGCGCGGAACCTTCATCTGCAACGGCCCGCTGACCGTAGTCCGCAACGTGACGGTCGCCTACAGCGACGATGCGAGCTATCGCGCCGCGGGGACTTTCACCCAAGCCGACAACACCGCCGTCACGGTCGGCGGCAATCTCACGATTGGCGGCTATTGTGCCGTCAGCACCGCCTACACCCAGGGCACCAACACGTCCGTCAGCGTCGGCGGCGACCTGACCGTCGGCAACGGCTACAACGACAGCGCCTTGGGGGTACTCTACACCGTGCCCGAGACCGGAACGCTGGCGCTGACCGGCACGGCGGCCAACGTCTACATCGCCTACGGCCGGAACGGACGGGGAACCTTCACCTACAACAGCACGACCGCGCCCCTGACGATCGCCGGCAACGTGACCGTCGGCTATAGCACCCACTCAGACACTCCTGCGACCGGATCGCTCATTCAGGGCCCGGACTCGGCGGTCACAATCAGGGGCAGCCTGACGGTCGGTTCGTATTGGTCGCACGCCGGCAGCGGTGGGGCGTACACCGTCGGCGAGGGCGCGTCGCTGACGCTCGCCGGCGCCGCGTCGGACCTGCTGATTGCCTATGGCCGCAACGGGCGGGGAACCTTCACCTGCAACGGCCCGCTGGCCGTGGCCCGCAACGTGACGATCGGCTATAGCACCCACACAGACACGGACGCCACCGGCTCGCTCCTGCTGGAGACGGGTTCCGCGGTCACGATCGGCGGTAGTCTCACGGTCGGCGACTACTGCACACAAGCCGGCAACGGCGGGGTGTGCAGCGTCACCAACGGCGCGATGCTGACGGTTGCCGGCGCGACCACGATTGCCAACGCGATTTACAGCATCGGCCGGCTGAACGTCCACGGCGGCACGGTCAACCTCACAGACGCGCTCACGCTCGGCGGGAGCGGCGGCAACCGGGACGGCCGGCTCAACCTCAACGGCGGCGCGTTGCACCTGCCGCGCGCGACGTCGATCAACACCGGGGGCTCCTTCGCCAATGCGGCGGGTAGCTTGCACGTCGGCATCGGCGGCGACCCGGCGTCGGGGAACTACGACAAGGTGACGGTCAGCGGCGGCACTCTGACCCTGGGCGGCAGGCTGCAGGTGGACCTCGAAGGCGGCTACACCCCCTTGCCGGAGGACAGCTACACGATCGTCACCCGCACCAGCGGCACGCTCTCGGGCGTGTTCGCCAACGCGCCCGATTCCGGGCGGTCGTACCGGTTGGGCGGGTTCGAGGCGGTCGTCACGTACGACGCCAACAGCGTGGTGCTCTCGGAGTTCCGGGAGGCGCCGGATGGATTTCTGTTGATGGTGCGGTAGGTGTTCGTGAAAGCGCTCAAGGCGCGGCCGGCGGTACGAGCCAGGTCTTGGCGCGATAGAATTGCACGCCCGGCGGCGCGGCGTTGGTGTAGACGATGTCACCCTCGATCGCCGGCAGATTCGTGTAGCCCGGAATGTCCGCCCAGACGGCGCCCGTTAGCGACGTCGCGAGTTCCAGCGAATACAGGCGCATCCCCGGCACGTCGCCGCCCGCAGGCACGGCGCGGAACCCCACGCCAGTCCCCTCCCCGCTGCCGGCCAGGAACACGACGAAGCGACTGCGCGCGTTGGTCGGGTCGGTGCCGGCGATGTATTCGTCGCCGTCACGCAGGCCGTCCCCGTCCCAGTCGTCCGTCCCGTCGAGATTCGTGTCCCCGAAATGCAGCCGCTCCCACGCGTCCAGCATCCCGTCGTCGTCGGCGTCTGGTTCCAGTGCGCTTTCCACGGGGCCGTAGGTTGCAAAGCCCGTCGGCTGCGCAACCGTGCGGTAGGCGGCGCTCAGCCAGGCGGTCGAACGCACCGCGCGGCTCAGGCGCACCTCGTCGATCGCGCCGGCGAAGGGGTGGTCGCCTTCCGCCCGCCGCCCCAGCACGGGCGCATTGGTCGGCGTGAAGGGCGTATAGGCGCCGAGAAGCACTGGCGCGCCATCGTTCTTCTGCAGGTACGCCGTGCCGTTGCTCAGCACCAGCGACACCATCTGCCAGGCGCCCGCCGTGTACGCGGGTCCCTGCCACTCCGCGCCCCCCGCCCGCGCCGTCCACTTCAACACCCGCGGCGAGGTGCTCATCTGCAGATATAGCTCCGAACTGCCCCAGACCGTACCGTAGTCGCGCGGCGGCACGGCCGGATTGACCCAGAGGCTCAGCGTCAGCGCCGGCAGATTGGTCCCGTACCAGGAGGCCGGCAACGGCAGCACGATCGCGTTGCTCACCCCGTCGAATCCGCGCCCCGCCCCCACCACCCCGGGGGAGGAGACCGAGCCCGCGTTGACGGCCTCGTACCCCCGCCAGGTCGCATCCCGCCAGCCGTCCTGCCAGTGCCAGACCCCTTCATCGTCGTCCCGCCACACGGCGCCCGGCGCCGCGGTCGGCGGCGGGTTCGTCGCCCCCGCCAGCCCCCAGTAGGCGCAGATCGCTGCGCTATTGGTCAACGCCGGCACGCGCACCCACACCGCGCTTTCGCCGTTGGTATTCCACACGTCCACCTCGTAAGCCAGCGGCGTGCCGCCCGCCTCGTCGGTGAAACGCAGGCTGGCCCACGAGCCGCCGAGTTGGCTGTAGGCAAAAGCGGCCAGGTTGGTGCCGAACCGCACGAGCGCGGGGAAATCGGCCAGCGGCTCCGCGTCCGTGTAGCCGTCGAAGCGGATCGTCGTGCGGTAGGGCCACTCCTCATAGCTCCGCGTGGTGAAGAACGTCGCGGCCGGCGACCAGCCCCGCCGCGCGCCCGCCACCGCGCTGAAGCGCACCGCGTAGTTGCACCCCGGCAGTAACCCGTCGAGCCGCGCGGTGAATGGGGCGTTGCTTACCATGCCCACGGCGGCTGACGCCACCCACCCCGCCAGGTTCGTCCCGCCGTCGGCCGACCCCCAGTGCGCCCACACCGTCGCCACCGCCGCCCCCTTCAGTATGCCCTCCGTCGTCGCGCCAAAATCGTCCGCGGCCGCCACCGTCGCGTTCGACAGCGCCAGCGCCGTCACCCATACCGTGCGCGAGGTCCAGGTGCTTGCGCCATCCGCCAACTCGGCCCGCAGCGCGAAGCGGCCCGCCTCCGCGGGAAACTGCGCTGTCGCGGTGAACGGCGCCGTCTCGTCTGTGCCCACCTGTTCGTCGCCCAGGTAGAATGCCACCTGCGGTGAGGCTCCGGTCACGAGCACGGGGTCCAGGACCGCCTGCAGCGGTTCCGCCATCCCGACGAACACCACCGCGTTCTGCTCGGGGGCTCCCAGCGCGATTCGCAGGGTGCTCAGCCCCGGCGTCGGCGGCCAGGCCGCATACCAGTTGGCGGGATCGCGGCCTGACACCTCCGGCAGCACCCGCACGAGCGCATGGCCGGTGCCGTCCGCCGCCGCCGGCCACGGCGCACGGTCGAAGTAGATGATCTCGTCCACCATGACCCAGCCGAGGGGATCGCTCGGCAGGTCGGACGCCAGCGGTTTCTCCAGCGCCAACCGCTCGCCGTGATTGTCGAGCTGGCCCGCATACGGTCCGAAGAGCCGAACCTCGCCCTCGTGCAATCCATGCGTGGCCAGGAAGTTCGCGCGCGCCGCGTGGTCCGCCGGATCGAACCCCACCACCACCAGGCGCTCCTCCGGCGACAGCGTCACGCCCTCGGGGAACGTATAGGCCACGCCGCCGTCGAGCCGCCACGCGCCGTCCACATTCCACAGCAGCGCCGTCGTGCTGCCCGCATTATGCACCTCGACGAACTCCACGAGCGCCTCGTCGCCCGTGGTGGCCGGGTGGTACAGAAACTCGCTGATGCACACGCCCGCCGAGGGCCCTGCGTTCGCCGCGACGGGCGTCGGCGCCAGCGCATACCAGTAGGCATCGCCGTCGCGGTAGCGCCCCAGGCTCACGCCGTTGTCCTGCCCCTTGAAGCGCACCGCATCCACCACGCGGTCACGCCCACCGCCCGGCAGGTGGCTCAGGAACACCGTCTCCCCCGCCTTGCTAAGCCCGAAGCCGTTGGTGAGTGGACTGTGGAAGCCGCTGACCTCATCGAAAACGATCCAGGCGCCGGGGGCCAGCGTGTTCGTCGGCGGAATGGCCCACTTCGCCAGGTTGGTGGCGTCGTCGCTGAGGTACCAACCCGCCAGGCTCACCGCCGACGTCCCGGCGTTGTGCAGTTCCAGCCAGTCGTTGGAGTCGTAACCCGGATAATTCGTGTCGGACAGGTCCGTGTGCGCCACGACCTCGTTGAGCGCCGCCTCGCGCACGGGCTCGGGATCGACCGCACCCGGCGAGCCGTCAATAAACGCGCTCGCCCGCCAGTTCCCGCCGTAGTCCAGCGCCTCAGTCTGGTCCTCCCAGGCCAGCGGCACGAGCGAATGCCCCGCGCCGTCCGCGGCCTCCGGCCAGCCGCGCGCATCGTTGTACCGGAAGGCGGCGAGCGTCCGTCCCAGACCATCCTCCAGCCGCACGTCCTCGCCGCCGTCGGACAGGGCCTTGGGAGGGAAACTGTCCCGGTGTTGGAACTCCCCGGCGATCTGCATCGCCGCCCAGTTCGGATAGCGGTTCGTGAACGCCGCCAGGTTGGCGACGACCAGCACATGTTCACCCGGGTCCAGTGAAGCCACGCGGCCCGCCGAGAAATCGAAATCGATACCCTGCGTGAAGCGCAGGCCCGGCAGGCCAACCGGCGCGGGGCCCGGATTCACCAACTCCACATACTCGAAGTCCTGCGCCGTCCAGCTTGTCGCGCCCGCGGGCGGGTTGCGCGGGTGGAACATCAACTCGCTGACCCGCAGCGTCGCGGCCGTTTCCGGCACGAACAGCGCCTCCACCAGCGCGCTCCAGACCCCGCCGGCGTCCCGCGCCCGCGCCTTCACCAGCGTCGCGCGGTCCAGCGCAAGCGCGCCGCTGTAGGGGGTTCCCTGGATCGCTCCGCTGCCGGACTGACGCGGGTCCGTGCCGTCGACCGTGTAGTAAATGGCATTGCTGGCCGTCATCGTCAGCGCGAATCCCGGCGGGAATGCGCCACCAAGCTGGTTGAACACGGGTGCATCCACGGCGGGATAGAGTCCCGCGTTGCGCAGTTGCTGCAGGACCACCGCCGTGCGGAACGGCATGTAGTTCGCCAGGAGGTTCGCGCGCATGGCGCGCCAGTTCTCGAGCGTGTAGCGCGTGCCGGACTGGTCGCCCCAGCGCGCGGTCTCCCCGATGATCGCCTCCTCGATCCCGTCCGCCATCCCCGTGTACCGGGAAACCACGGACGTTGCCGACAAGGCCCCACCATCGAAGCAGTGCCGCTGGACGTGATCGGCAAAGCGCAGCCGGAACTCCCCATTCTGCCGCAGCTTGGCGTACGGCTCCGCCGCGCCCGAGCCGACGCCGGTGATGTCCGTCTGCAGCCCGATCCGCTCGGAAATCAGGGACCACTCCGCATCCCAGACGAGGAACTTGTACCCCGTGCCGGCCGCCGAGCGATTGCCGGCGGCACGCCAGTTATTCCCCGGCCAGTCGAAGTTGCCGATCCAGATGTTGAGCAGCATGTAGTCGATGTAGTCGGAGACGTCGAGCAGCACGGGGTAGGCGGGGTTGCGGGATCCATCCGGATGATTGCCCTGCAGCTTCTGGTAGGCCGCGTTGTTCGACAGGCCGGCCGAACACTGGGCGATCATGGCGTTCCAGAGGTTGGCGTTGCCGGCCTTGAAGGCAGCCTGATCGCGCACGTCCCAGTCGGCTTCCTCGCCCCCGAAGTGCGTGGCGGCAAACGCTGCGCCCACATGTTCCACCGGGTTGTAGAGGCCCCAGTAGAGCCCGTTGAGATAGAGATGGACAAAGGTGCCATACGACGCCTCACGGCCCATCGCCTGTATGGAGCACCGCGCAAACTCGTCGTAGAGGTACTGCACGTTGGCGCGACCCCAGTTGTTGTAAGCGTCGTTGCCGCCCGCCCGCAGCGTGATGGAGTCGAACTGTGTCGGGGCCTCGCCGCCGAACAGATCGAACTTCAGCGTGCCGGGTCCGTACTTCTGGCGGAACGCCAGCCGCAAGGATTTTTTCCGCGTCAGGTTCCAGGCCACTTTGAAGGCGCCGCCCTGCATGAGCGCGCCGGCATTGATCTGGAATTCGTCACCGCCGCTGGGATCGATCCATTCCACGGAGCAAGCGCGCTCCCACCCCTCGGACGACGGGTGGGTGTAGATGCCATTGACGCTGCCGAAGAGATCGTCGACGGGCATGGCGATCGAGAGGGACGGCAGCGACTTCAGCGCCCCGTCCATACGGCTGTTGTAGGCCAGGGTGTTCACGATCCAGGGGTCCATGGCGTAGTCCGGGGCCCTGTTGCCCCAATTGCCGGTGGGGAAGCCGCTGGGGGCGGCCGGCTGCTGCACAATGTTGGTTACGAAGAGGTAGGTGTGCGCCGCTGGCACCGAGGGCTCGTAGTTCGCCTTCCAGGCCATGGCGCGCACCACCTGCGTCCGGTCAATGGTGACGGGCGCCGTGTACGTCACGCCGTTCGCGCGCGTCGGCACCGATCCGTCCAGCGTGTACACGATGGTCGCGCCACTGTCGGGGCAAGAAAGCGTGAGCGGGAAGGGACGGTCGTAGAAGCCGCGCTCGGGCGCAAAGGCCACCGGCGGCTGCGCATCCTCAGCCCCCAGCGTGTTGCGCTTGCCCGGCGTCGGCAGGCTGAAGTAGCGCCACTCCCCGCTCGGGACCGGCGCGTAACGCCGCACCTCGCACTCAGCCCCCAGCAACAGATCGCTGAACGCAAAGGGCAAGGTGCTCACGTTGAGCACGTGGACCGCCAGCAGGTTCGTGCCGGCCACCAGCAGGTTGCGCCGGCTCGTGAGATCGAACTCCGAGAGTGTCACCGCCCCCTCGGGATCGCGTGGCTCCAAAGCCGATGAGTTCCACACGGCATCCATCGGTGCGTTGTCCGCCCCCACCGCTGTGCCGTTGAGATGAATCACCACACCGTCGTCATAGTGCAGCCGCACGAACAGCTCATCCACGACCGCCGGCTCCTCCACCACAAAGGGTATCCGCGCATATGCGGCCATCGTGCGATCAGGCAGCGCCGTACGAATCAGCCCGGCGTAGTTCGACGGACTGCTCTCGCAGCCGATGGGCTGCGCCACGCTTTCCCAGGCGCTGTCGTCGAAGTCCCGCACCGTCCAGCTCGTGCCCAGCAGGTCATTCGTCGGGATCAGCAGGCGCAGGGTTGTGTTGCTGCTGACCGGGAACGCGACCCCAATGTCCGGCCGCAGACCGAAGGACACATTCGCCGTCTGGTCGGGATACGCCGGCCGGTATTCCGAGGCAACCGAACCGTCGGGACGGATCAACCCCAGGTACTCGCCACCGCCGTCCAGTTTGAAGTTGGCGTGCAACTCGCCCAGGATCATGGACGTGGCGGCGCCATCGGCGATAACCAGCACGTAGCCGTACGCCGGCAGGGTCCGGGTCGGGAACACCCACTTCGACGGGTTGCTCGCGTCGTCGGTCAACCGCCAACCCGCCAGAGAAATATTGGCCCCAGTCGTATTGTACAGTTCGATCCAGTCGGGCGTCAGGCCCTGGCGGTTTGTATAGGCGCCGTCATTGACGGCCATGAACTCGCTGATGACCACTTGGGCGCAAACTGTGCCCGAGGGCCACACCAGCGCCAAGGCGAGCACCGCGCAGGCGCTCCGGAGCCATCCGTCAAATTGATTCAGTATCATAAGATAGGGATAATTGAGTATCAGACTATCACTTTACGTGCATTATACCGCAGAGATCCCCAGAAATCCACAAGTTCCAGCGCCGCCAGGTTGAAGGCCACCGCTTTCCCTGCAGCCGCAGCGCGTCCGCCCGGTACAGCGCCATGAACAGCGTCGCATCCGCCACCAAGCCGAGTTATCGCCATATCGATTGAGGTGGTATTTTACTATCCACTTCCCGCGCAACATGGTGTATTCTGTTGCATGGACCGGAATTTCCTTGCAGAAAACACCACGCGGGTTGCTGAACAAAGGCATCACGAGGCGCAGGGGCCGTTTCCAGGGACGGTTGAACGGCGTGCGGGACGGATGCCATTGCGTAGCCGACACGCGCCCTGTGTCCACCCCCTTTTCCTTGGTGAAGCACCGGACCGTCTGCGCGACAAACTCGCAGGCGCGCAGGGGCTGCTCGCGCGCTACTGGGCGGACTACCGCGAACGCCTGATGAACGACCCCGGCCGGCGGCCGCACCTGGTGTTCCTCCCGGCGCTGCTCACGGGCGAGGGACTGCAGGAGGCCCGCCATGCGATTCAGGAGTATCATCGTCGCCTGGCGCAGGAGGATGCGGCATGGGACGTGCAGTTCCACACCTGGTGCCGCTCCGGAACCGTGCTTCGCCAGGCGGTCTACTTCGACTGGCTCGCCTGCCGGCAGGCGTGGTCCCCCGCCGAAATCGAAGAGGCGGCGGAAGCCTTCCTCGGGTTCGCTTTCAAGCATCCCTATCAGGTGCTGACCAGCCGCACCCGCACCTGCAACAACCAGCCGCTGGCCATGGCGTTGAATTGCGCCGTTCTCGGCTACGTGTTCGGTTGCAAGCACGCTGACCACGCGACGGGCCGCTTCCTGTTCGAGTACGGCACGCAACGCATCCTCGACCTGCTGGGGCTCTTCCCCGCGGACGGTTATGGCGGCGAGGGCTCCACCTATACCTCGCTCGTCAACACCCCGCTCGCGTTCTGGATCGCCGAGTTCCTGCGCGACACCCTCGGCGGCGACTGGATCGACCGTCCATTCCCACCCAACGGCACCACCCTGCGGCGCATCGTGGAAATGGAACAGCACCTCATCAGCCCCGGCGGCCTGATGCCGCCCTGGGACCACTACGGCTGGCAGAAACCCGCCAATGCCTCACCGTTCGCCTACCTGGCACGCATCAACGGCAATCCCGAGCCGCTCACCATGATCCCCGCGTTCAACCTGTGGGAAACCGGCGGCGGACTGGCCTGGGGACACGACGACCCCCTCTGGACCCTCGTCTGGTGGCCCGACGCGTTCAAAGCCTACGCCAGCACGCAGCCCCCGGCAGAGCGCTTCCGCTGGTTCCTCCCCAAAACCGGCGCGGCGCTCGACGACCCGCCACGCCGCGCCCGCCTGATGCAAGTCTGGGACGCCTGCGCCGACGGCATCTCCGGCCTCTGCCGGATGCAGAGCAACCCCAACCACTTGATGCTCGAATACGCCGGCGAACCGGTCTTCCTGGACGGCGTCCAAGCGCTGGACGCCCATCCCTGGCCGTTCTCCGAGGACGAAGTTTTCGCCGCGCTCACGGACGGACAGCGCCGCCGCTACACCCGCTACGCGCTCGGCAACGGCACCTCCACGGACGGACTCCAGGCCCTCCTAACCACGGTCTCCACCGGACTCACCGGCGCCGCCAATGCCGTCGTGGTAGACGAAGAGCCCTGGCACTGGCCCGGCCGACGCTGCGTCGGCCGCGCGGAAAGCTACGTCTGCACGGCCGACCTGCAGGCCGTCACGGCCGACTGCGACGACTTCTACCGCCCGCGCTATGACATCGAGCAGGCCCGCCGCACCTCAGCCTGGTCGACCGCCCACGGCTTCGGCGTCGTCCTGGACGACCTGCGTGCGTGCAGCCCGCACACCTGGCGCTGGCAGGTTCATCTGCGGCCCGATACGATGCTGAATGGCAACTCCGCGCGCGTGAACCTGTCCGGCGGACGCCACGTCCTGTTAACCTGGGCCGCGGGGCCGACCACCCGCCTGACCGCCCTGCCCGGCTTTCCTCGTACGGAAGAAGGGGCCTCGGCCCGCCTGGAACTGCGCCTGCAAGGCCCCCAAGCCGAGTTTACCCTGCTCATCGCCCCCGACGCCCAGACCGCCTCCATTCGCCGCCTGGCCCCGAATCGAATTGAGGCCGTGATCGACGGCGTGCGCCACACGCTCGCGATACCCCTGGAACCGATTGCGCCAGTCCATGACGACGTGCACGAACTGCCCGATTTCGACGCCGATGCCGAGCCCCCCTTCCC
>CAZWQJ010000112.1:0-11753 GCA_964635825.1 uncultured Victivallales bacterium
CATCACGGCCTCACCGCCGCTCAACCGCAACGTCTGTATTTTCCCGGAGAAGATCGACGGTTGGTACGTCGCGCTGCACCGCCCGATGCACAACGTGCCGTTGGGCATGAACAGCATCTGGCTGGCACAATCGCGCGACCTGGAGTTCTGGGGCAAGTTTCGGCGCCTGTTCGCGCCGCGCCCGGACGCCTGGGACAGCCACCACATCGGCGGCGGCGCGCCGCCGATCGCGACGGACAAGGGCTGGCTGGTGGTCTATCACGGCTCTGACAAGGACAACCGCTACTGTCTCGGCGCGGCCTTGTTGGACCGGGAGAATCCGGACCGGGTGCTCTGCCGCCATCCGCAGGCGCTGCTGCTGCCCGAAATGGATTACGAACAAAAGGGTTTCTTCGGCAACGTCGTCTTCACGGATGGCGCCGTGGTCCAGGACGGCCTGTTGCGCGTCTACTACGGCGCGTCCGACCAGGTGACCTGCCTGGCGGATTACGATCTGGAACAGGTTCTGGCGGCACTGACATGAAGCGTAGGCCATTGCGACATCGCGGACGGTTGGTGCTCGAGGGGGTGGAACCGGCGTTGGCGGCGGAGCTGGCGCGCGGTGGCATGGGCGTGTTCCTGCGGGCGACGGCGACGCACGACGGCGCGCGGCACCGGTTCCGGTTGGGCGCCATCGCCGGGTTGAAGCGCTTCACGTGCACCTACCGGTACGATCCCTTCTGGATGCGCCCGGCGGCGGGGACGCGGCATGCCGAGGTCCCGGCGGAAACGCAGTACGTGTTGGCCGAGCGGCAGGACGGTCTGTGTGTGCTCATCGTGCCGCTGTTTGAGGAGCCCTTCCGCTTTGCCCTGTCCGGCGACGAGGATGGCCTGGAGCTAGTCGGCGAAACGGGGGATGCGTTCCGAGTTGGCCGGGGCGGGCTGGCGGCGTTTGTGGCGACCGGTCGCGACCCGTACCGGCTGGTGGCGGCATCCGCACGCGCGGTGACGCGGCGCTTGCGCATCGGACGGCTGCGCCGCGAAAAACGCCTGCCCGACTTCGTGAATCAATTCGGCTGGTGCACGTGGGACGCGTTTTATCAGCAGGTTTCGCACGACAAGGTGTGCGAAGGGCTGCGTGGCTTTGCGGCGGGCGGCGTGGCGCCGGCGCTGCTCATTCTGGATGACGGCTGGCTGGACGTCGCGCACAGCCCCGTGAGCGGACAGCGGCTGGTCTCGCTGCGAGCCAACGAGCGCTTCAACGGGACGCTGGCGCCGACCGTGCACGCGGCGAAGGCGGAGTTCCACGTGCGCACGTTCCTGGTGTGGCATGCCGTCGGCGGCTACTGGGCGGGCATCGACCCGACGCGCCTGCCGGCCTATGGTGCGCGCGAGATCGTGCGGGCGTACGGCCCTGGAATCCTTCGTCACACACCGGACGCCAATCACATGTTCGGCCCGGTGGCCAGCCACATTCCGCCGTCTGGCATCGCCGCGTTCTACGACGACTTCCATCGCGGCCTGGCGGCCTGGGGCGTGGACGGCGTGAAGGTGGACAATCAGGCCAGCATCGAGGGGCTCGCCACGGGGGTGGGGGGGCGCGTCGGCCAGTACCGCGCCTATCGCGAAGCGCTGGAGCGATCCGCCCGCACGCATTTCCAGGGGCAGCTGATCAACTGCATGTCGAACGCCAACGAAACGCACCTGATGTGTCGGGACTCCACGCTGCTGCGGACCTCGACCGACTTCTGGCCGACTATTCCCAGTTCCCATGGCGCGCATCTTTATACCAACGCGCAGGTGGGGGTGTGGTTCGGGCAGTTCATCCACCCGGACTGGGACATGTTCCAGAGCGGACACGAACGCAGCGCGTTCCATGCGGCGGGCCGCGCCGTGAGCGGGGGGCCGGTCTACGTGAGCGACAAGCCGGGTGCGCACGACTTCGCCCTGCTGCGCAAACTCGTGCTGCACGACGGCACCGTGCTCCGCGCGGACCGCCCGGGCGTGCCCACGCGCGACTGCTTGTTTCGAGATCCGACGCGCGAGCCCGTGCTCCTCAAGGTGCTCACCTACAACGGCGCGGCGGCCCTCATCGGTCTCTTTCACTGCCAGTACCACGCGGACGCGGCACAGCGTCGCGCCCTGTCGGCGAAGGTGTCGGCTGCCGATGCGCCGGAACTGGGCGGGCAGGATGTGGCCCTGTTCTGCCAGCGCAGCGGCCGGCTGCGGCACCTGATGGCCGGTGCTGTGGTCCGGTTGCGGTTGGGCGAGGGCGAGTGGGAGCTGTGCGCCCTGGTGCCGATTCGCCGAGGGTTGGCGGCGGTCGGCTTGGCGGACAAGCTCAACAGCGCGGGGGCTGTCGTGGCCAGGCGTGATCAGGCGGGCGTCAGCCGCCTGACGCTGCGCGACGGGGGCGATTTCGTGGCGTGGTGTGCGCGCCGGCCGCGGTGTGTGACGGTGCGCGGTCGGGAGGTGGCGTTCCGGTTTCAAGCGCGAACAGGGCGGCTGGACGTGCACCTGGAGCGCCCCGGCCGGCAGAGCCTGGTCATTCACCGGTGATGGCGGTTGCGTGCATCCAATTGACGCTAGGCGTCGACACACCAGAGCCCACCGGCATGTCCGGTAGCCCGTTGTCGTCGACGTTTGTCTTGCCGTATGTTTGTCGAGAAAGTCCGTATAGAGAGGAAACGCAATGGCCAAGATCACGTTCATGGGAGCTGGAAGCACGGTGTTCGCGAAGAATGTGCTGGGCGACGCGATGCTGTCGCCGGCGCTGTCGGACGCGCAGATCGCGCTGTACGATATCGATCCCGTACGGCTGAAGGAATCCAAGCGTATCCTGGATACGCTTAACGCCAACCTTAACGCCGGAAGGGCCGCCATTTCCGTCCACCTCGGGCCGGCCAACCGGCGGGCCGCGTTGAAGGGCGCCGACTACGTCGTGAACGCCATCCAGGTTGGCGGGTACAAGCCGAGTACCATGATCGACTTCGAGGTTCCCAAGCGCTACGGGCTTCGCCAGACCATCGCCGACACGCTTGGCATCGGGGGCATCTTCCGCGCCCTGCGGACGATCCCGGTGATGCTCGAATTCGCCCGCGACATGGAAGCCGTCTGCCCGGATGCCTGGTTTCTCAATTACACCAACCCCATGGCCATGCTCACGTCGGCGATATGCCGCGCCACGTCCATCCGCACCGTGGGACTGTGCCACTCCGTCCAGGCTTGCGCCGATGGCATCTTGAACCACCTGGGGATGCGCAAGCAGGTGAAGCAGCTCCAGTGGAAGATCGCCGGCATCAACCACCAGGCGTGGCTGCTGGAAATCACGGATGGGGGACGCGATCTCTACCCCGCAATCAAGCGGCGGGCGGCCGCGCTGCTGGCCAAGGCGCGCCGCAAGGGCGGGCCCAAGCATGGGGACATGGTCCGGCATTACATGATGCTGAACTTCGGCTACTACATTACCGAGTCGTCCGAGCACTGCGCGGAGTACCTGCCTTACTTCATCAAGAGCCAATACCCGGGACTGATCGAGGAGTTCAACATCCCGCTGGACGAATATCCGCGCCGCTGCGTGGCCCAGATCAAGGACTGGAAGACGCTGAGCCGGAAGCTGCTGAGTGATCCGAATCTGACCCACGCCCGCACCCACGAATACGGTTCGTACATCATGGAGGCCATGGAGACCGACGTACCCTTCCGCATCGGCGGCAATGTGCTGAACACCGGTCTGATCACGAACCTGCCGGGCAAGGCCTGCGTAGAGGTGCCCTGCCTGGTCGACCGCAACGGGGTGCAGCCTTGCCGCATCGGCGACCTGCCGGAGGCGTGCGCCGCGCTGAACCGCACGAATATCAACCCGCAGATCCTGACGGTGGAGGCGGCGCTGTCCGGCAGGCGCGACCTGATCTACCAGGCGGCCATGCTCGATCCACATACATCCGCGGAACTGCCGATCGACCGCATCCGCGCGCTCTGCGACGATTTGATCGCCGCCCACGGCCGCATGCTACCGCGCTATCGCGCATAGGGTGTAAGCAGGCGGTGGCGCGCCGTTGCGGCAGTCGCTGAATGCTCCGCTCCGATTGCGTGGTTCCGCCGCGTGTGCCGGGGTTGGAAACGTTGCGGTGATCAACGGGCGTTTCTGTCACTTGCATGGGCCGACGCACGCCTCGCGGATGGCGGATGTCCAAAATGTTGATGGTAGCGGCGGCTGAAATGTAGGGGGTCCCGGAAGCCGACTTGATGGGCCACTTCCTTCACCAGCAGTTGATCGTCACGCAACAGTTTGTGGGCCGCCGCCAGACGCCGTTCAAGCAGATACTCGTAGATGCCCCGGCCTTCGCGCCTGGAGAACAAGCTGTTCAGATAATTTGGGCTGAGCCGGAACAGGGCCGCAATGGAGCCCACGGTCAGGGCTTCCGGGTAATGCAGGTCGAGGTAGCGCTTGACCTGCGTCGTCAACCGCTCCTGCCGGTCGCCCCCGTCGGTCGTCGCGGGCCGGAGCGCCGCGTCTCGCAGGGCCGCCAGAACCAGCAACAACGCCGCCTGCAAGCGGCAATGGGCAGACAGCGACTGGTCATTTTCCGCGACGGCGCGGCTGAGCAGCAGCCCCCCCGCCGCTTCGGTGAAGAATGCCGCGTCCATTTGCCAGCCGTTGGCCGGATCGTAATGATCACCAAACGCATGGACCGCGTCCCCGATGACGGCCAGCCACAGCAACCGGTAGGACCGGCCCGCCTGCGCCCACCCTTCGCAGTGCAGCGTGTTCGGGGGGATGACCAGCCATTGGCCCGGCCGCAACGAAGCATACCCCTCGGCGCGCCACATGCGACTCTGGCCCGCCGCCGCGAAACACAGTTCGACGCACGCATGCTGGTGCAGTCCGCCCGGATGCAAGCCGCGCATCGCACCGGTCCGCAACGCAGGTTGCCCGACTGCCCCGCCGAAATAGCCGAGCGTTTTCGGTTCGCGGTAAGACAACCTCAGCAAGGCTTGATCAAGATCGCCGGTCAGCCGCGAGGCGGGCATGACGGTCTCCTGCCGGCGACGCGCCGGTAAACCCACACGTTGATTTGTCCATGCTCATCGTAGCTTGGCCTATGCTGGAAACGTTGAACAACAAAAAACATGCCTTACGCTTGTCCATGGTTCGAGACCCAAGGCTCCTCAGCAGGAAGACTGAACATGACCATGCCCACCAGCTCCCGACTGGCTATCCTCGGCGGCGCGCCGGTAATGCACGCAACGCTGCAGGCGCCCGCTTGGCCACCATTGTATGAGCGGACGGTCGAGCGGCTGCGCGAGATCTACTTCTCGCGGCAATGGTCGTTCAATTCGCCGACCGAACAGGAGTTCGAGCGGGCCTTTGCCGATTATCACGGGGCAAAGCACGGAATCTTCATGGCCAACGGCACCGTCACCTTGCAGTGCGCGCTGGGGGCGTTGGGCGTCGGTCCGGGCGATGAAGTGATCGTGCCCGGCCTCACGTGGATGGCCACGGCCATGGCGGTGCATTACGTCGGGGCGACCCCGGTCTTCGTTGACATCGAGCCGGACACACTTTGCCTCGACCCGGTCCAGGCCGCGGCGGCCATCACGTCGCGGACGAAAGCCATCATCCCGGTCCACCTCTACGGCGGCATGGCGAACCTGGACGCGTTCCTCGAACTCGGCCGGCAGCGCGGCGTGGCGGTGATCGAGGATTGCGCGCACATGCACGGCGGCAAATGGCGCGGCCGCGGCGTCGGCAGTTGGGGCGCGGTCGGCTCGTTCAGTTTCCAGCAGTCCAAGACCGTGGCCAGCGGCGAAGGCGGCATCTGCCTGACCAATGACGATGCGCTGGCCGAGCGGCTTTACCGGCAGAAGCACATCGGCTACGGGCGGGGTATGACACAGGGGCAGGCCGACGCCGGTCCGCCGGCAGGGCTGGACTGTTTCAACTTCCGCGGCACCGCCTTTCAAGCGGGGATCCTGCTCGATCAAGTGCCGCACCTGGCCGAGCGGATTGCGCGATACGAGCGCGCCGCTGACCGCATCCGCACCCGTCTGGCGAACGTCGAGGGCGTTCGTATCCAAGCCCGCGGGCGCGAAGCGTCCCCGCAGGGGTACTACGGGTTCTTCTTCATCTTCGAGCGTGGTCCGGCGGCGAACATCCCGCGCAGACGTCTGCAGGAAGCCTTGGCGGCGGAAGGGCTGCCCACCTGTGCCACATACGGTCCGGTTTACCGGCACCTGCTTTACAACCTGCCGCGGCAACGGTACCGTATTGTCGGCGGTGAGGCGTGTCCGGTGGCCGACACAATTGGCACAGACCGTGCCGTTGGTCTCCTGCACCAGTGGCTCGGTGCGGACGATGCCACGCTCGATGCCGTTGGCGACATTGTGGCCAAGGTTGCGCAGAACGCCCAGTCACTGAGCCCGTAGCCCAACCCCCAACACCACCATGCAACTCGGATTTGCGAAGATCGACATCACCCCGCGCGTCGGGGTTGAACTCTGCGGGTTCGGACCATTTCTCCATCGATATTCCAGTGGAATCCGGGACCCGTTGTGGGCGCGCGCCATGGCCGTGCAGGTGAAGGACCGCCGCTCCGTCGTCATCGCCTGCGACCTGATCGGCGTGACGCTAGCAACCACCCGGCGCGTGCGGGCGTTGTTGGGCGACGCGCACGGCCTGGCGCCGGACGAGGTGATGATCTGCTGCTCCCACACCCATAGCGGCCCGGCGCCGGGCTGTTACATCGGCTGGGGAGAAGCCGATCTGCCGTATCTGGAAATCCTGCCGCAGCGCATTGCCGCTGCTGCCGCGCAGGCCCTACGCAACCTGCAACCGGCACAGTTGCACCACGCCGAGGCGCCCTGCGCGGGCGTCGCCATCAACCGCGAATACGACCAGTTCTGGGCGCCGTACGAGACCGCCATGCAGCCGGACTGGCGGCCGGCCAAACCGGAACTGACAGACACCACCTGCCATGTCCTGACCGGCCGCAAAGCGGATGGGACGCTGTTGGGATTCGTTGCCTACTACGGCTGCCATCCCGTGGTCTGCTGTGATCAATCCCGGCTCATCCACGGCGACTACCCCGGCGTCGCGCTGAACGAACTGGAGCGTGAGCACCCCGGTAGCGTCGGGTTGTTCCTCCAAGGCGCCCTGGGCGATGTCAACACCGCCATCGGCGGACGCAACCAGGAGGAAAGCCTGCGGGCGCTTGATGAGCTGGCGCGACGGTTTGCCGGCGCGGTCCGCCACGGCATCCGGAGCGCCACGAAACTCGACGTCACCCACCTGGCAACCTGCCGGCATGACGTGACCATGCGCCGGCGGCTCTGGTCGGCGGATGAAATCCGCGCCCGCCTGGCCGAGAGCGAGCGGAAGATCGGGGCGACCGGTCCGGACGGGTTGCCCGCGGATGCGCCGCATGACACGCGCCTACACATGGTTTATGCCATCGCCCTGCGCGGACTGCTGGCGCGGCTGTCACGCGGGGAGTCGCTCGAGCCTCCCGCCGAACTCCACGGACTGCGGCTCGGGCCGGTGGCCGTGCTTGGTTGCCCGTTTGAAGTCTTTCAGGCCATCAAGAAAGACGTGTGCGCCGCGGCGCGTGCGCCCATCCCGCTGGTCACGTGCTTCGTGAACGACTCCGCCGGCTATGCGATCGACCACGCCTGCGCCGTGCGCGGGGGGTATGCGACCGACATGGTCCCGCTGATCTGCGGCGAGTTGCCCTTCGCTGCAATTCATCGTGAACTCGCAGCAGCGCTGGTGGCCTTGGAACGATTCTGCTGGAACGATGCTGCTGGCTGAGCCCGTACTGTTCCCTGCGTGGATTGACTTCATTTGGTTCGGATTTGGGTTGCGGGTGATAGCCCGCAATAGGATATTGTAGTATCTTAAACGTCTCGCGCAGGGGAGTGACAGTTTGAGCTTGCGGGCGTGGCTGAACGAAACGTGACACCGAATTCGATGAGGATTCCACTGTGAAGAACGATGCTCCTATTACCAGACCCTGGCAGCGCGCGAACACTGACTGGATGCACAACGCGAAGTGGGGCGTGCTCTGCCACTACCTGGCGGACTTCGCGAGCAACACCGCCGCCATTGGCCTGACCGCCGAGCAGTGGAACGCGCAGATTGACGCGTTCGACGTGAAGGGGCTGGCGGCGCAGCTCGCCGCGATCCAGGCGCCGTATTTCTTCCTGACCCTGGGGCAGAACTCGGGCTTCTACCTTTCGCCCAACTCCACCTACGACCGGCTCACCGGCATTCGGCCCAGCAAGTGTTCGCGGCGCGACATCGTGGCCGAGCTGATCGAAGCGCTGCGCCCGCACGGCATCCGCATGTGCGCCTACCTGCCCAGCGACGCTCCGGGCAACGACAAGGAGGCTGTCGCCGCGTTGCACACCGAGAACGTTGGCTTTGACGAGCGCCGGGCCGAATTCCAGCGCAAGTGGCAGGCCGTGATCACCGAGTGGTCACAGCGCTGGGGCAGGAATGTGCATGCCTGGTGGTTTGACGGCTGCTACTACCCCGACGCGATGTACCGCTTCGACGACGAGCCAAACTTCCGCAGCTTCGCCGCCGCCGCCAAGGCGGGCAACCCCGACTCGCTCGTGGCCTTCAATCCCGGTGTCCGGCTCCAGGTGACAAGTGAATACGAGGACTTCACCGCCGGCGAAACCGCCGGGCTCTTTCCGGTGGACGGATTCGAGCGCTATCTGAAGGGTTCGCAGGTGCAGATCCTCACCTATCTGGGCCCGTCGTGGGGCGCCACGCCCCCCCGCTTCGCCGACGACCTGGTGATCGCCTACACCCGCCACATCGCGTCCCGCGGCGGCGTGGTGACGTGGGATGCCGCCATCGAGAAATCCGGCCTCATCGAGGAACAATGCTTCAAGCAGTTACAGGCCCTCAGCCGCGCCATGGCGACCTGATGCACGCATGATCCGCACCAGCGATGAATGAATCCTCCATGCGAACAACAGGGCGAGGTCCAGCGTGACACAGCCGATCATCCATCAGACCGACTTGTTCCATCCGCACGGCGATCCGGACGATCATTTCGATCTGGCCACGGTGTTTGCCCTGGCCGCGCAGGAGCGTCTGGATCTGCGGGGCATCGTCATCGACTATCCACCTCCGCGCCGCCGCGGCGACCCGGCCTTGGGCGCGGTGGCGCAGTTCTCGCGGCTGACCGGCGTGGTTGCGCCCGTGGCCGTCGGCACCCCGAGACTGATGACTGGCCGCAACGACACCCGTCCGGCCGACACGCGCGAGGATGGGGGCGCCGTGCGGTTCGTGCTCGACACCCTGCGCCGGTCGGCCGAGCCGGTGGCCATCAGCGTGGTCGGCGGCGCCACGGATATCGCCGTGGCCGGCAAGCTCGAGCCGGAGCTGTTTGCCGCCAAGTGCGCCGCCGTGTACCTCAACGCCGGCAGCGCCATGCCGAACCCGGACCAGCCGGGAAGGTTGGAATTCAATGTCGAACTCAACCCTTCCGGCTATGCCGCGCTCTTCGATCTGCCGTGTCCGCTTTACTGGTGTCCCTGCTGGCAGATGACCGAACATCACGAGGTGGGACGATACGGCACCTACTGGCGGTTTCCGCACCGCGACGTCCTGGCCGGCCTGCGCGACGATCTGAAGAAGACACTGCTCTATATGTTCGACCAGGAGCACAGCCACCGCTGGCTGACCTACCTGCGCCGTCCATTGGATGAGCGCAACTGGAACTTCTTCCTCGATGACTGGCGCAACATGTGGTCCACCGCCAGTCTGCTGCACGCCGCCGGGCAGACCGTCACACCCGACGGCGAGATCGTGCCACTGGAGGCAAATCGCGAGGCCGTCTTCCGGTTCGTGCCGATTGCCGTGACGTGCACCGACGACGGCCAGACCGAGTGGGCGGTAACAAGTGCGGACATAGCACCGCGGCGCTACATATTCGAGATCAAGGATGAGACGCGCTATCAGGACGCGATGACGAAGGCCCTGAGTGCGTTACTGGAGTGCCTGTAACGGCCAGAAACGCAAACAAAGGAACGAATCGTCTTGCGGACACCAGATTGCACGGGCCGACGCACTGTCACGGATCGCGGTGGAACTGCCGGAGTGCGGCCACGCCGTCACAGAAAAGAAAACGCTGACATGATCGATTTCAACAACCGCCACCTGTTCACCCCGTTCACCCACCCGGAATCGAGGGTCACGTTCCACATCCTGACGCGTAAGGTCGCGCCGGTGCAGCAGGGGTTCTACTTCGTCAACGACTCGATGAGCGCCGACGGGCGCTACCTGTGGTTCTACTGCGCGTTCCCGCCGTCGCTCGGCCGGACGCTCGGCGTGGTGGACTTCGAGACCGGCGAAGTCCGGCATTTTCCCGAGACCCAGTTCACCGGCGGTGCCTCGCCGTACGTTGACGCCATGTCCGGTGATGTGTTCTGGGGTGCCGGCCCCTCGGTGTGGCGGCACAGTCCGCAAGCCGACGACGCGCCGCACTGCGTGAACACGCTGCCGGCGGACCTGATCGGCGCGCGCGAGGTGTCCCATCTCGCCACGCATCTCACCCGCTCGGCGAATGGGCGGGAGTTCTTCATTGATGCGACAGTGGGCTTGCAACGCCTGCTGGGGTCGTTGCCCATCGCTGGCGGCGATTTCGAGTTGTGGCATCGCTTCGACCGCAACTACAACCACGCCCAGTTCAGCCCTACCGATCCTGACGAAGTCCTTTTCGCCGAGGAGATGCATGCCGACCCGATCACCGGGCTGGTCTTCCCGATCACCAACCGGCTCTGGGTGATCCGACGCGGGGGCAAGCCGCGCCCGATTCTGCGCGAACCGAAATGGGTCACGCACGAGTGGTGGGACGCCGACGGCAAGCATGTCTGGTGCGTCTGGGGCAACGACACCTGGCGCGTGCGTGTGGCCGACGGTGAAGTCGAGAAAATCGCCTTCCCGCGTCACTGCTGGCACTCGCACAGCAGTCGCGACGGGCGGTTGATCGTCGGCGACTCGAACAACGGATTCTTCCGCGGCTGCGCCTCGACCGTGCACTTTATGAATCGCGACACCGGTAAGCTCATCGTGCTCGCCGAACATGCCGAACGCACGGACTACGCCGGCCGGAACTACCACATCGACCCGCATCCGCGCTTCTGTTGCAACGACCGGTATGTTGTTTTCACTACCACCGTTCAAGGCGAGATCGACGTCGCCATCGTGCCGACGGCGGCGCTGCTGGATAGAACCTGATTGAGGAAAACGACCATGAATGCAGAAACGAAGAACTACGCCCCGATCATCCGGAAGCACGTGCTGTCCGATTTCCGGGGCATGTACCGCCCCGCCGGCGAGGGCTTGAAATTTCCGTTCCTGACCCCCGGCAGCGCGCAGTACGCCGACGTCCTCTGGGACTGGGACTCGTGGCTGTCGAATGTGGCGCTGCGGCAGATTCTCGTCGAGAAGAACGATCCGGCCGAGATCGAAAAGGCGCAACCGTACGAACGCGGCTGCATCGAAAATTTCCTGTCGTGTACCGCCGGCATGGGCTACGTGCCGATCCTTTTGGGGCGGGACGGCTTCAAGCACCCCGAGGATGTGCGCGGCACCAACATGCACAAGCCCTGCCTGGCCCAGCACGCTGCGTTCCTGGTGCAACAGGACAACGGCGATGCCGAGTGGTTGCGCGAGACGTTCTACCATCTCCAGGCGTTCATCAACTTCTACCACAATCATCACCGCCACGAGGCCACGGGGCTTTACTACTGGCAGG
>CAZWQJ010000112.1:11853-13464 GCA_964635825.1 uncultured Victivallales bacterium
TCACGCCCGTGCGCGTGAGCGGTAGGCGGAGGGGGTCAGGCCGGTGCGTCGCTTGAACTGCTTCGAGAACTGGAAGATGTCGCCGTAGCCGGTGCGCGCCGCCACTTCGGCGATTGTCAGGGTCGTGCCGCGCAGCAGTTCCTTGGCCAGCACGAGGCGGGCGTTGATGACGTACTGCTGCGGGCTGAGCCCGGTCCAGGACTTGAACAGGCGCGAGAAGTGGCTGCGGGTGTAGCCCGCCTGTGCGGCCAGCTTGTTCACCCCGCCGAGGTCGTGCAGGTGCTCCTGGATATGAGCGGTCAGCCGACGCCAGCCGGCGGGCTCGCCCGCTTCCGCCGGGGCCGGCTCAGCCGGCGTGTCGTGGTCCAGCTTGATCAGCAGCCCGCGCAGGAGGTCGCGGGCCGCCGCCTCCAGCACGGGCGACAGGGGGATGCCCGCGCGGTGGTCCAGGGCGCGCTCCGCAATCCACCGCGTGACCTCGTCCGCGAGGCGGGGCGCGCGCACGGCCAGCCGCTCGGGGGGCAGGGGCGCTGCCGCGGGCGGAATCACGCGGCCCCGCGCGTCCAGCAGGTCGAAGTGGATGGCGGTGATGCCGAGCGGATTGCGGGGGCTTTGGGTGCAGGCGTACGTCCAGCCCGGCCGCGACCAATGACAAATGCCGGGATGGATCGCGGTCGGGCCACCGGGCAGTTGACGCTCGCCGCGTCCGGCCCAGAAATAGAGCAGCACGTTGCGCGATTTGCGGCGTTCCTGGGGCGTGAACTCCAACCGCGGCGTCGGCGGCCAGCGCCGCCGCGTGCAGCGAGTCCAGTCGATCCGCACCGTGGTGTGATCCCAGTTCACGGACACTTGCATAGCACATAATGACAAATGCCGTAAAGCACGTCTGGACATACCCGCCAGCGGGCGCATGGGGTAGGGTGACTGTCATGAGCACAACCTCTATCCCTTGGCAAACCCATCCGTGGGCGGGCGTCTTTGCGGCGACGCTCTGCCCGTTTCACGCGGACGAAGCCCTCGATGAGGCCGGCCTGCGCGCGTACATCCGCGAGCTGTGCGCCGTGCCCGGCCTGAAAGGCCTCGTCCCCAACGGCCACACCGGCGAAATCATGTCCCTGCGCGAACACGAACGGGCAAAAGTCACCCGGATCGTGGCAGAGGAGGTTTCTGGTTTCAGGTGTCCCGCCTTCGCCAAGGCTACGGCGGGCAAGCAGGTGTCAGGGAAGACCGGAATGCCAACTCCTCCTGAAACCCGAAACCTGAACCCTGAAACCTCCTCGCGAATGAAGGTCATCTCCGGCGTCTGCGGCGAGGGCAGTCTGTCGGCCATCGACCACGCCATGGCGGCCAAAGAGGCCGGCGCCGACGCGATTCTGCTGATGCCGCCGCATCACTGGCTGCGGTTCGGCCGCAGCAGCGCCGAGGCGGTCGGCTTCATTGGCGACGTGGCCGAGGGCGCGGGCATTGACATAGTGATCCACCAGTATCCGGCGTGGACCAAGGCCGGCTACTCGCTGAAGGAAATGCTCGAGATGGTGAAGATCCCGCGCGTGACATGCATCAAGATGGGCACGCGCGACATGGCGCGCTGGCTCTGGGACTACGAGCAGC
>CAZWQJ010000113.1:0-2237 GCA_964635825.1 uncultured Victivallales bacterium
TCATTGTTTGCGCATTTTGTGCCTCTTTGTGGCAAATCCAGTTTGGTTGCGGCCTCCAGAGGCCGCGCTGGGCTCTTTGTGGTGTGACTACGGGTTGGTTGCCGCCACAGGCCGTGTCCGGTTGTCTCGCATGGTATTGGGGCGGGTGGCGAGCAGGGAGAGGACGTCGCTGCGCGTGTCGGTCCAGAGGATGGGGCGCGGCGGGGTGTAGGGCTGGGCGCGCGCGCGGATTTCGGGGGCGTCGAGCAGGGCGGGGTTGGGGGAGAGCAGGACCCAACTGGAGGAGGTGGCGTAGGGCGGTTCGCCGTCGTAGGGAATCCAGGCGACGCTCCAGCCGAGTTCGGCGGCGATGGTGAAGAGGAGCGGGCGCAGATCGAGGAAGCGGTTGGCGATGTTGGCGACGATGAGGGAATCGGGTCCGCGCAGGTGGTGGGCGTAGAGGGTGAAGGCCTCGATGGTGAGCAGGTGGGTGGGGACGGAGTCGCCGGAGAAGGCGTCGAGGATGAGGAGGTCGAAGCGCTGAGGGGCGGAGGCGGCGCGCTCCTGTTCGAGGGCGAGGCGGGCATCGCCGCAGGGGGCCAGCTCGATGGTGCCGAGGGAGTCGCGCAGATAGGTGAAGTGGGCGGCGGCGTAGGCACTGACCATGGGGTCGATCTCGTAGAAGCGGAGGAGGTCGCCGGGGCTTGCCCACGCGGCCATGACGCCGGTGCCGAGTCCGGTGACGCCGACGCGGAGAGGGGCGTCCGCGGTGGCGGCGCGGCGCGACTGGGCGTGGCGCCAGGCGACGCCGAGGCCGCCGCCGGGCGCGTAGTAGGCGACGGGGGCGCGCTGCCAGGCGGGGTCCAGGACCTGGGCACCATGCACCACGCGGCCGTGCGTCAGGCGGCGAATGGTCAGCCCCTCTCGCGTCTGATCCTGCACGCGCAGGACGCCGTAGAAATTGCGGGTGGCGGCGATGGTCTGTGCGCGGTTCACTTGCATGCGCACGCCGAGGAACAGCAGGGCGAAGAACACGATGGCGGCGATGGAGAGATGGGGCCAGGCCACGGAGCGCAGGGAGGGGCGGCGGCGGATGCCGAGGATGAGCAGGCTCGCCAGGAGGAGGCCGGCGCCGAGCACGAGCCAAGCGGTGGCGGCGTGACGGTGTGATGGGTTCGCGAGCGCCGTGGCATAGAGGGGGCTGAGCAGGGCGAGGACGAGGAAGAGCAGCAGGGTGTAGGCGTGCGATGGGTCGCCGGTGTGGAGGATGGAGCGGCGGTCGCGGCGCAGCGCGGCCAGCAAGACGAGCCAGGTGAGGATCAGGGCCCCGTGGAATTCCCAGACGTCGGTGAAGACCAGCGGCGCGACGACGGCGACGGCGATGCCGCCGAGGGCGCCTCCGGTTGCGATCATGAGGTAGAACAGGGTGAGGCGCTGAGGCTGCGGCTTGAGGCGCGCGAGTTCGCCGTGGCAGACCATCGCCATGAGGAACACCAGCAGATTCAGGCAGACGAGCTGGGGGTGGATCGTCAGCAGGAAGCCGAAGAAGTTGACGATGAGGGCGACGATGGCGACGACGGAGGCGGCGAGCAGGAGGGTGCGGCGGGGATAGCCGCGGGGCCCATGGAAAGTGAGGATGAAAGAGAGCAGGTAGAGGGTGAGGGGGAGCATCCAGAGCAGGGGGATGGCGGCGATGTTCTGGCAGAGTTCATTGGTGGCGGCGAGGAGCAGCGCGGTGCTGCAGGCCGGCAGGAGAAACCAGAGCAGGCGGTCGCCGCGGGAGACGGCGATGGCGGTGGGCGATGCGGTGGCCGGGGAGTGGGTGGAGGCGGCTGCCGAACGGGAACTGGCGATCGCGCACCACGCGGCCAGTGCGGCAACGAGGAGGAAGAGAAAGGCCCAGAGGGAGGCCTGGTGATCGAGCGGCAGCCGGGGTTCCACGATGAAGGGGTACGAGCCGAGCGCGAGCAGCGAGCCGAGATTGGAAAGGGCGTAGAGGCGATAGGGGGATTGGGGGCGCTCGTGGCTGAACCAGTGTTGGAGCAGCGGGCTGGTGGAGGCGAGCAGGAAGAAGGGGAGTCCGATGGAGACGGTCAGCAGGAGCAGGAGTGCGAGGAGCGGATGAAGGGTGGCGACTGCGGGGCGCCAGGCGGCCGGGGGAAGCAGCGGCTGCCCGGTGTGCAGCGCCAGGGCGGCGAGCAGCGCCAGCGAGAGGAGCAGCAAGCCGGCATGCACGCGGCCCTGATTGGCGCGGGTGA
>CAZWQJ010000113.1:2337-3393 GCA_964635825.1 uncultured Victivallales bacterium
AATCCCCGCCGCATGGCCTGTCGGCAGCAGAGCATCAGGAACAAGCGAAACAACTGCCGGGTGGCATCCTCATAGCCGATCTCGCGCTGCTGCAGTTCGCGCAACATGGCGAACAGCAGGTCGGCGGCCGGGGCCGGGTCATCGAACTGCAGGCGGACGATCCGGTTAAGGCGGTGGCCGAATTGCGGGTGAAGGGGCAAGAGCAGGGGCAGTACGTCCTGCAAGTCGCCCGGCAGGGAGGGCAGCGTGAACGACTTCATGTCCAGGTAGACATTGAGGATGTCCATGCCGTTTGCGTCGGTCAGGATGTCATGCCGCTGGCCATAATGGGTGACGGCCAGTGAGGCGCCGCGCTCCTCGAAGGTGTCGTGGTCGATGTGATGCCGCCCGCGTCCGCGCAGCACGACGCTGAGCAGGACCACATCCACCGCGTGCAACCTCAATCGGCGGTTGATGTAGTTGGGGAAATGCTCGATGCCGATGCCGAGTGTGGCCAGCGAGGGCAGGTGGCGCTTGCGTGCGATGGGCAACATGGTCGTACCTCGTGGATAATATAGGACAAGAAATCGCCGGTCGCATTCCTATTATTAGCCTCATGAAGACAGATGTGACACCTGTGCAGGTTGCGGAGTACCGGGAGAATGGGTTTCTGGCGTGCCGGGGGTTTCTGAGCGGGGAGGAGGTGGCCGAGCTGAAGGCGGCGGTGCTGGAGGCGGTGGCCACGATGGGGCGCCGCAAGGTGCCGGAGGGTGGTCTGCCGCTGGAGGAGGGTGACACCTACTACGACAAGGTCTTCACGCAGCGACTGAATCTGTGGCGGCTCAGTCCGACGGTGAAGCGCTACATGTTGAGTCCGGAATTGGGGCGGATGCTGTGCGACCTGAGCGGGGTGGCCGGGTATCGCGTGTGGCACGACCAGACGCTGATCAAGGAGCCGTATGGAAACGCCACGGGCTGGCACCTGGACAACCCGTACTGGTCGTTCGATTCGCACGAGGCGATCTCCATCTGGATTGCGCTGGAGGATGCGACGCTGGAGAACGGCTGCATGTGGTT
>CAZWQJ010000113.1:3493-13245 GCA_964635825.1 uncultured Victivallales bacterium
ACGCTTCAGAACGGCGACGCGCTGGTGAACGACGACTGGAATCCGCTGGTCTACGCGCGCCCATCATGAACACACGCGAGCGCTTTCGTGCGGCGATGGACTTTCGGCCCGTCGACCGGCTGCCGGTGATCGAGTGGGCGAGTTGGTGGACGCTCACCATCGATCGCTGGCACGGCGAGGGGCTTCCCGCGGGGCTGACGGATCGCTACGACATTGCGCGGCACGTGGGCCTGGATGTGTACAAGCAGGACTGGTTTGCGAGCCGCCGGCCGGATTGCCCGCCGCGCCTGAAGCGCAGCGAGGGCTACATTGCGGATGAAGCGGGCTACGAGCGGCTGCGGCCGTACTTGTTCCCGGAGCATCCGGTGGATGCGCGCCGGTGGGAGGGGTGGGCGGCGGAGCAGGCGCGTGGCGATGTGGCGCTGTGGTTTACGTTGGATGGATTCTTCTGGTTTGCGCGCGAGCTGCTGGGGGTGGAGGGCCATCTCTACGCGTACTACGATCAGCCCGAGTTGCTGCACCGGATGAGCGCCGACCTGGCTGAGTGGTTGCTGAAGGTCATCGACGACGTGTGCGCGATCTGCACGCCTGACTTCATGACGTTTGCGGAGGACATGAGCTACAACAATGGGCCGATGCTGTCGGCGCCGCTGTTCGACACGTTCCTGCGTCCGTACTACGACCGCGTGGTGCCGGCCCTGCGGCGGCGGGGCATCCTGGTGCTGGTGGATTCGGATGGGGATATCACCATCCCGGCGCCGTGGTTTGAGGCGGCGGGGATCCAGGGCATTCTGCCGCTGGAGCGCCAGGCGGGGGTGGACATTGCGGCCTTGCGTGCGGCGCACCCGCAGATGCGGTTCATCGGGCACTTCGACAAGATGACGATGACGCGAGGCGAAGCGGCGATGCGGGCGGAGTTTGAGCGTTTGCTGCCGACGGCGGCGCAGGGCGGGTTCTTGATCAGTTGCGATCACCAGACGCCGCCGGGCGTGTCCTATTCGGAGTACCAGCTCTACCTGTCGCTGTTTCGCGAGTACGCGGCCGAGGTGGGGGCGCGCTCGCGGCAGCGATAATCGGAACGATTCAATACGGAACCGCTGATGCACGCCGATGAACGCTGATGGGGCGGCATCCGCGGTCACGATGTCGCAGCCGAAGAGGGTTTTCCGCGAAAGATCCTAACGCGGCCACGGCCGCAACCAAGACGGAGTAACCACGGATTGCACGGATGACACGGATGGTTTCGACAAATCCGTGCGATCCGTGACATCCGTGGTGAAGTCTTCGGCGGGAATGAAGCATCTGTACGTTCGCCGTGCAAGGCAACGCAAGAGGCGAAGATTGGGCGCTCAGGATGGGGCGGGCGTGGGCGGCATGCGAAGGACGGTGACACCCGGGATTCCCTCGAAGTCGGCATGGTTCTGTGTGAGCACCTTCAGCCCATGCTGCAGGGCGAGTGCGGCAATCCACAGATCTTGAATGCGGTGGTTGTGCGGTCGTCCACTGGCATCCAGATCTGCCGCCAGTCGCCCGAAGGTGGCGCCTGTCTCGGCGTCCATGATCAGGCATGGTTTGCGTTTGATGCGCGCAAGCGAACTGGCCCGCCGGTTTCGTTGGGCAGCCGTTGCCGCTCTTAACACGCCATACTCCAACTCCGCCACAACGGGAGGCGCGAGGTATACCGGTTGCTGCCCGGTAACCGCCGCCACATCGGCTGGCGCGAGGCGACCGCGCTCCACATCCACCCAGATCGACGTATCGATGATCACGCCCATGGATCACGTATCTCGCGAACGAGGAGCCGGTCCGACTTTTGCATGTCGGCCAACCAGGCGGCACCCTCGTCGTCGTCCAAGGTCCGGTGGATGTCGGCCAGGGCCTCAAGGGCGGTCATGCGGGGGGCTCCCGGAACCAGGCGGGCGACCGGGTGTTTGTTGCGCATGATGACGATGTCATCGCCACCATGTTCGAGGGCATCGAGTATGCGGCTGAACTGCCGCACCACTTCCGTTGCCGATAGGGTTCGCATAGAGCCTCCGAATCGGATTGAATCATATAATATGATTAACCCTTGCGCAAGTGAGTTACTGGGTGCGCCAGTTGCCCGCGCGCGGAGCGCCCGGGCCACCGATTGCCGCTCTCTCGGTGAATGGTGCGCAACATGCGGGCCAAGTGCGGTCGAAACGTGTACCTTGCCTCCATGGGGCCCCCGCAGATGCAAGACCTCGCCTGTGGCGACAACGGTCTCTTTGCGGAAGAGTGAGACCGTCCGAGGATGGGAGCCGGTATGGAAAATCATCAGATCCAATGTCCGAAGTGCGGGAACGCGTTTGCGTTCAGCGAAGCACTCCGCGCAGAACTTCGTGAGCACATGAAAGAGGAGCTGGGGCAAGAGGTCGCGCGGCGTGAAGCGGAGATGGCGAAGAGAGTCAGGGCGCTCGAGGCCAGGGCCCGGGAGCTGACGAGGCTGGTGGAGTCGCTGGCTGAGGAGTTCGAGTCTACGCTCCACGCTCCCATGGATGACGCGGCTGGAGGGGCCCGAACGGCGACGCCATGGTTGGGCGAGGTGGCTGCGGAGGCCCCATCCGTGCCAGCAGGGGCCAAGGATGCGAGCGCCGAGGTGCGGGAGTTGATTCGTGGGGAGCTCGCTACCTACCTGACCACGCCGTTCGATGCACTGAAACGGCTGGTTGCCGATGGGCCGGAGACGTTTGAAAGCAACCGGCTCGAGGGTGGACGGAAAGTGAACGTGCGGGTGACTGCAGACCGGACGCGGCATGGGAAGGCCGTGCGCGTGACGATGGACATCCAGGGCGGCCCCTGGCCGCTGCAGGAGCGAACGGCGTTCTTCATCATGGACGAGTCGGGTCGGGTTGTTGACCAGAGTCGGTGGCTGCACGCGTAGGGTCCGCCGGCTGCTCAGCGGAATCTGTGGGTTCGACGGATAGGTTCATGCATGCAAGCGTTTGGCACCCAAGCTGTTAACGGTTTCGAGCGGAGAGCGTAGGGTGGGAACCACACGGCGCGTAGAGCGGGCTTGGTCTTGATGAAAGTGCCGAGCGTTTGGTGCGAATCGTGGTGAGAATCTTGGAAGGAAACGAGGGATTGGCGCGTTAGCCGTGCAAGGAACGCAAGAGGCGAAGGTCCGGGGCGCTCCCGGAATGAGGCGCGCGACCGGGTGCTTGTTGCGCATGATGACGATGTCATCACCGCACTGTCCGGTTAATCTTTGGCTGACATCGAGTTCAGTCTTGTAACTACAGGAGGCGGCCTACGCGTTGGACTCCACCACCATCGACCTGTGCCTCTCGCTGTTCCCGTGGGCCAAGTTCCGACGAACCAAAGCGGCGATCAAGCTGCACACGCTGCTGGCGCTGCGCGGGAACATCCCGACCGTGATTATCCTTACGTCTGGAAAGGTTCACGACGTCAATATCCTCGACGACCTGATCTTCGATGCCGGTTCCTTCCACGTGATGGACCGTGGCTATCTGGACTTCGCCCGACTGCACCGCATTCACGAGGACCGCGCCTTCTTTGTTACGCGGGCGAAAAAGAACTCTCGCTTCCGGCGGCGTTACTCGCGTCATTTGAATTCACCCAACGTTAGGGAACGTACCACCGTTGTCTTTGGGTTGGCCGAGGGGTTAGGAAGTTCATCTGCAATGTGCAAACCGGTGTCTGAATCCCGTAGCGCGGGGCTCTCGTCCCGCGCCCGAAGACGCACGCGACAGAGCCGCGTGCCACGCCGGATGTCTTTATGGACGTGCTCGTGTCCCCCCCCCCGCGGACCCCGCTGCCGGTGAGTCAGGCTGTATAGACATCCCTGCCTTCGTCAAGGGCGGCGCCGTAAATGAGCCAGAGCAAGGCTCACGGAGGAGTGAAGAGGTCCGCCGTGAACGGATTGTCGGGACGGATCGCCTCGACGTCGATGCCGTAGGCGTCGCGGAAGGCGCGGCCGCCGACCCGGCGCGGCGACCATTTGATTTCAAAGGCCCTCAGCGTGTCGCCGTGCTTGATGACCAGGTCCACCTCCGCCTGCGTCCGCGTGCGCCAGAAGAAGAGTTCCGCGGGCGAGCCGAGCAAGGCGTTGCGCTTGGCCACTTCGGCGATGACCCAGTTTTCCCAGAGCGCGCCGATATCGGGACGGAAGTCGTCGGTCGAGAAGGTATTGAGCAGAGCGTTACGGATGCCCGCATCCCAGAAGAAAACCTTCTGGCTCTTGCTGATTTCCTTGCGAGGGTTGGTGCTGAACGACGGCAGACGGAGAATGACGAAGGTCTGCTCCAGAAGGTCCAGATATCGATCCACGGTCGGACGGGCCATCTGAAGCTGGGTGGCCAGCTCATTTACCGACACCTCCGAACCGGCTTGGTGGGCCAGCAGCAGAAGCAGCCGTTTGATGAGATCCGGCGTCTTGATCAAACCGGTCTGGAGCACGTCTTTCCAGAGGTAGTCAGAACTCAGTTCGCGCAATACACGGGCGGGCTGTTCGCTCGTCACGACTTCGGGATAGCTACCGAAGGCCAGACGTTGCAGTAGGAAGGCCCGCAGTTGCGGAGCGAAATGCTGACAGAGATGTGCGGGTGTGGCGTCGGCGCCAGCCCAGACTTGGGTGGCCAGCGTCTCGGAGAACAGCAGCGGCGGCAGCACGAGCTTGCGGTTGCGCCCCGTCAGGCTCTCCGCCGCCTGGTCGAGCAAATCCAGCGAGGAGGAGCCGAGCAGGAGGAACGTCGCCGGGAGCCGCGCATCGTGCCAGCCCTTGATGATGCGCGGGGTCTCGGGCAGACGCTGGGCTTCGTCAATCACCAGTACCGACGGGTTGCCCAACGCGCGCAGGCCATCGCGGGGCGACAACGCAGCGGCGGCGAGGAACCTGGCCTTGTCCACCTCGACGTCGAAATTCAGGAATGCCGCAGGGCGACCGGCCAGAGCATGTTCTACCAGCGTGGTCTTCCCGACCTGTCGCGCCCCGAGGAGCAGCCCAACCTTGCCGCTGTTGAGAATCTCAAGAAGTGCACTTTCTGCCTCCCTTTTGATATACATGACAATCAATTTAGGCGGTCATCTTGTGTATTACAAGTCCAAGTAACGCTGCCCGTCACGTCCCGTGGGTGCGCTGTTGAGAGGACGAGGGAGGCACTGCATGGCGAGGGTGGCCATGGCGGTGGAGTAGACGCGGCCGCCGACGTTGCCCCAGGGGTCGTTGGCGTCCCAGCTGCCGGCGTCGTTGCCGGTGGTGCGTTGCAGGCTGGCGAGGCGGGTGTCCGGTGAGGGTGCAGGTGTGTTGGCGATGGTGCCGGCGGCCAGGGCCTGAACGCGGGATTGGAAGTAGGCTTGGTAGAAATTCAGCGGGGACTGAGCGGGGCTGGTATGGATGCCGACGGCGCGGAGCATGGCGCGCAGATCGGGAGCGTGCTGGCGATCGGCGAGCAGGAGGCAGACGGCGCCGGCGGCATTGAGGGCGGGTGCATCGGTGGGGTGGTCGTCGGCGCGGCGGTAGCCCATGGTGTCTTCATCGCTGATCGTGCTGCGCAGCCAGCGGGTACCGCGGCCGATGGCGGGCTTCAAGCCGGGGCGTCCGAGTACGTCGGCGCGTACCAGCGCCAGCAGCGGCCAGACGGTGGCGGCGCTGTTGGGTGCATCGCCGGCGGAGCGAAGGTAGCCCCATCCGCCAGCCTGGGTCTGGGCGGCGCTGATGAAGGCGAGGGCCCGATCCGCGGCGGCGGCCCACTCGGGTTGCGGATCCGCGGCATTCGCTTCGAGGAGAGCGAGCGTGGCGAGCCCGTGATTGTAGACGCCGCCGGAGACCTCCGGGCCGATGAGGCCTGAGGGTTGCTGGTGGTGAAGCAGATAGTCGATGCCGGTGCGGATCGACGGTTGGTGACGCACGCGCGCGTCGGGTTCTTCGGCGTTGAGCATGGCGAGAAGTGCCAGCGACGACGTGCCGATGACGAACTGTTCGTCGGCGCCGGACCAACTGCCGTCGGCCTGTTGGGTGCGCTGCAGCCAGTCGAGCGCGCGGGCGACCGCCTGGGCCTCGTCCATGGCGGCACCCGTAGGCGGCGCCGACGATGGCGCGTGTTGGACGAGGCGGGGAGCCGACGGCACTTGATCGGCGGACTGCATGATGAACCCGATGCCCGCGAGCAAGGCAAGGGCCGCGGCTGCGGCGGCTGGCCAAGCCCAGGCGGGGTGGCGGCGGGGCGCAGGGGTCCAAGCGTCGGCCGGCAGGCTGGCCATGATGCGCTCGGTCAGGTCGGGGGGCGCGGCGGGGGCCGGTGGGGCTTGCTGCAGCAATGCTTTGGTGGCGCGCAGAGTGTTGGCGAGGCGGGCGCAGTCCGTGCACGTCGCGAGATGGCGGTCGATCTCCGCACGGCGTTCCGGAAGTAGCTCGTTGCTGAGGTAGGCGGTGAGCTCGGGGCCGTCGAAGCAGTTGCGGACAGCGGGGTCAGGCTTGGTCGTCACGGGTCACCTCCCGGAGTTTGGCCAGGGCGAGGAACATGCGCGATTTGACGGTTCCTTCTGGAATGCGGAGGATCCGCGCGATTTCTTCGTAGCGCAGGCCCTGATAGATGTTCAGCACGACGACACTCCTCAGTTTCTCCGGCAGGCGTTCCAGCAGCGCGTCGACATCCAGGCCGCGCTGGCAGGCGGCGACGCCGCCATCGTCGGCTGCTGGAAACTCCTGCTGCACGCGTTCCTGCAGGAGCCGCAGCCGGCCCTGTTTGCGGGCCAGATCGATGCGCACATGGCGGGCGACCGTATACAGGAACGTGGTGAACTTGGCGGACGGGCGGTAGCGCTCCCGGTAGCGGAACAGCCGCACAAACGTCTCCTGCACCAAGTCCTCTCCATCCGTATAAACGCCGAGGCGGCGAAAAAAGTTCAGGAGGGGTTGCTGATGGCGGCGGACGAGTGCTTCAAAGGCATGCTGACGGCCGGCTTGAATCTCGGCCATGAGGGCTTCGTCGGTGCTTTCGGGAGGTGTTGTTGCGGAATCATGCACGTCTCCACCGTATACGGGCGCGGCCCATAAACGGAAGAAGAGAATCTCACGCGGCGAGTGAACCGCGCGGAGTGCTGTTGCGTTCATAGGAGTGTGACCAATGCGTGCAACGGAAGGTGTCCCATGCGTATGAAGAGGCGGGTGGTTGGTGTGTTGTCGGTTGTGATGCTGGAGGTGCTGGTTGGGCGATCCGGTGCACAGGAAACCAATGGGCCGGCGCGGTTGTCCGATCTGGTGGTGACGGCGACGCGTCAGGCGCGCGATGTGCAATCGGTGGCGGCGGCCACGCATCGTGTGGAGGTGGCGTCCGGTTTGTCGGGCGGCAGCCGCACGCTGCCTGATTTGCTGGAGGGCACGCCTTCGGTGATGGTGCAGAAGACCGGGTATGGTCAGGGGTCGCCCTTTCTGCGTGGCTTTACCGGATTTCGCACGCTGTGCCTGGTCGACGGGATTCGTCTGAACAATTCTGTTTTCCGTGATGGGCC
Organism: uncultured Victivallales bacterium; assembly: GCA_964635825.1. Taxonomy (GTDB): domain Bacteria; phylum Verrucomicrobiota; class Kiritimatiellia; order UBA8416; family JAIOPI01; genus CAZWQJ01. The sequence continues at coordinate 10,988 of CAZWQJ010000113.1, forward strand.
GAACCCGTACTGGAACACGGTGGATCCCTATTCGCTGGAGGCCTGCGAGCTCGTGATGGGGCCGTCGTCCGCGCTGTATGGCAGTGACGCGATTGGCGGGGTGGCGAACGCGATTCCGCTGGACGTGCCCGACTACGCCGGTCAGCCGACGTGGGAGCGGACGTTGATTTATCGCGGGGCCACGGCGGACAGATCCACGACGGGGCGCGCGCAGGTGGGGGGGCGGTTGCGGGAGGACGTGGGGTTCGTCGGGGGCTACACGATCAAGGATTTTGGCGATCTTGAGGGCGGCGGCGATGTGGGTCGGCAGCGGCACACCGGTTACGAGGAACAGGACTTCGATGGGCACCTGCTGGTGGCGCCGACGGAGGACTCGCAGTTGGTGATCGGCCATCAGACGGTGGACCAGGATGATGCCTGGCGCACGCACCGCACGATCTACGGCATCGATTGGGAGGGGCTTACGAAAGGCGACGACAAGGTGCATGCGTTCGATCAGCACCGCGACCTGACGTATACGCGCTACACGCTGTCCACACCGGACTCTCTCGTTGACCGGACGGAGGTGACGCTGTCGCGACAACTGCAAACCGAGGACCTGGTGCGCACGCGCAAGGACGATACGGGGGATGAGCAGGGATTCGACGTGGAGACGTGGGGCGGGGCGCTGCAACTGGAGAGTGGCAGCTCGCTGGGCAACTGGGTCTATGGCGCCGAGTACTACCGTGACAGCGTGGATTCCTATTCGCGCCGCAATGCCACCGATGGATCCGTCAGCAAGGTGGAGATCCAGGGGCCGGTGGCGGATGACGCCACCTACGACACCATCGGCGTGTACGCCCAGGACACGTTTGTACTGGGGCGGGACCTCCTCGATGTGACGCCCGGGGTTCGCTATACGCACGCCGCGGCCGACGCGGACCGGGTGAAGGATCCGCTGACCGGCGACGCCACCACGCTGAACGACGACTGGGACGACGTGGCCGGATCGCTGCGGGTGCTGCACGCGCTGACGGAGGACCGCCGCCACGTGGTCTACGCATCGGCGTCGCAGGGCTTCCGCGCGCCCAATCTCTCCGACCTCACGCGCCTCGATGTGGCGCGCAGCGGCGAGCTGGAGACGCCGTCGCCGGATCTGGATCCTGAGCGCTATCTGGCCTACGAAATTGGCGCGAAGTCGCGGACGGGGCGTCTGACGTCGCAGGTGGCGTACTACTACACGGTGATCGACGGGATGATCGTGCGCGCGCCGACGGGGGTGATGATCGACGAGACGATGGAAGTCACGAAGAAGAATGCCGGGGATGGGCATGTGCAGGGCGTGGAGGTTTCGGAGTCCCTGCGGCTAACGGATCAGTGGTCGGTGTGGGGGCTGGCGTGCTGGATGGATGGCGAGGTGGATGCGTATCCGAAGTCGGCGGACGTGCAGGAGCGCGACACGATTTCGCGGCTGATGCCGTTGACGGGTCAGTTGGGCGCGCGCTGGCAGACGCCGGCGGGGCGCTACTGGTGCGAGGTGGTGGGCGATGCGGCGGAGAAGGCGGACAAGCTTTCTGCCGACGACAAGCGCGACACCCAGCGCATCCCGCCGGGGGGCACGCCGGGCTATGTGGTCTGCACGCTTCGGACGGGGGCCACGCTCTTCGACGGGCTCGACACGACGCTGGCGCTGGAGAACGTCATGGATGAGGACTACCGCATCCATGGATCCGGCGTGAACGAGCCGGGGCGCAACCTTGTCTTCACGGCGCAATACACGTTCTAGGCACAGCAACAGAAGTACACAGCGCTTAGGGGAGCGGTTCCGGTAACGGCGCCGGCCGGAACGGCACAGCCGTTCCGCTCCCCGGTTGACGGGCTGCAATTGGTGCCGTTGGAGTCACTACGAAAGACGCGAAAGGCGCGAAAACAGCGCGCCTGTGTTTCGTTTGTTTCGCGTGTTTCGTAGTGAACCTGTTTCTGCAGGCTCAGGCGCCGGCGGGCCACCATTCGGGTTGGGGGGGCTTGAAGAGGCCGCGTTCGATGGCGAGGGCGTAGAGGGTGCCGAAGTTAAGGACGAAGGTGCCCTCGTAGCCGCAGGCCATGCCTTCCCAGGAGAAGAACTCGGCGCCTTCCGAGATGCCGGGCGACATGACATCGGAGAGGTAGCCCTTTTCCAGGTCGCGCGCGAGGCGTCGGGCCTGGGGCTTCAATCCATGCGTGGCGAGTGCGCGTAGGTAGTACTCGCCGCTGCCTGGCCAGATGGACCCATTGCAGAA
>CAZWQJ010000114.1:0-6439 GCA_964635825.1 uncultured Victivallales bacterium
CCGACCGGATCACGTCGCGCTGGACGGCCCCGATTGCGCTTCTGCGGCCGATTGCGTCAACGCCGCGATGCGCGCCAGCACCGCGTTGACCTCGCCGACCAGACGGCGAATGTCGTCGAACGCCTTCTGCACATCCGCCAGGCTCCCTATCGCACTGCCGGCATCCTGCGTCAGGGACGACTGCTTCGCTTCCATATCGCGAATGCGCACTTCCATCTCGGCGATGCGCGTTTCGGCGGCACCCAGCGAACGACGCAAATTCAGGATCCGGATCTCCTGCTCTTCGTCGCTGCTGTCAATGTCCGTGACTTCCATCCCCTCGGGAATTGGAACGTCCACGTACTGGCCGCAATCGGTGCACGGAATCGTCAGCCCCGCACCCCGGTAATCGATGGCCAGGCTCTTGCCGCAGTTCGGGCAGTCAAAGACAATGTCGGTTTCTTTGATCTCGTTCGCGTCGCGGTAGAGTTCCGGCATCCCCTTGCTCCTTGCCGCTAAATCCGAAACGGCCCCATCAATATAGAATCACGCCGCAGGGGGTGCAACGCTTTTTACCGCTACAGCCGCGCGCAAGTCGCAGATTTCCAGTTCCACCCCACCCCGACCCTGGTACCAGTTCTCGCGCAACCGAAAGACCAGATCCAACTCGCCCGGAGGCACCTCGTACATCCCCAGATTGAACCCGACCGCCTCAATCTGGCTCGCGCCTTGGGTCACCACCAACCGGAGATGACGCTGATCCTTCCCCACGCGCCGCGGTTCCGCCGCCAGGCGCACCCGCCGCACCCCCCAGTTCGGTTCCGGATTCCCGTTCCCCAGCGGCTGCAAGCGCTCCAACCCGCCCAGCAGCCGCTCATCCGCCTCCGCCAATCCGATCCAGGCGTCCACCGTCTGCACGGGCCGCAGGTCCTGCCCCGCCAGCCGATCGCGACAGGCGGCATTGAAGCGCTCGCGGAATGCCTCCAACCGCTCCACCTGCACCTCCACGCCCGCCGCCATCTTGTGGCCGCCGAATCGCTCCAGCAACGGTGCGCATTCGCGCAGCGCCTCCAGTACATCCAACGACTCCACACTGCGACATGAGCCGCGCGCACGCCCATCCTCATCCACTGCCAGCACCACCGCCGGCCGTGCGTAACGACTCACCAGCCGCGAAGCGACGATCCCCGCCGTCCCCAGATGCCAGCCGGCCCTGCCCACCACCAACCCAAACACCCGGTCGGCCTGGAAATGGGCGTCGATCTCCGCCTGCGCGTCCTGCAGCATGCCGTCTTCAAGCGTCTTGCGCTCCTGGTTCGCCAGGTTCAATTCGCCCGCGAGCCCCGCGGCCACCTCCGGCCGATCGCACAAGAGCAGTTGCAGCGCCCCGTTCGCATCGCCAATGCGGCCAGCCGCATTCAGGCGCGGACCCAGTACAAACCCGATATGGTAGCAGTCCAGTTGCCGCCGCTGCTTCAGACCCGCCACCTCGATCAGCGCACGCAAGCCCGTCTGCGGGGACAGATTCAGCTTTCGGACCCCATGGCTCACCAGAATCCGGTTTTCCCCCACCAGTGGCACCACGTCTGCCACCGTGGCCACCGCCACCAGATCCAGGAACTGGCGCAGGTCCACCGCCCCGGCCGCCGCGCGCCCCTCATGCAGCCCGCGCTTGATGAGCGCGTGGCACAACTTGAAGGCCACCCCCACGCCCGCCAGCGTCGCCCCCGCATGCCCCGCCGCCAGCTTCGGATTCACAACCGCCAGCGCCGGCGCCACCTCACCATCCGGCTCGTGGTGATCCGTCACGATCACGTCGATCCCACGCTCGCGCGCCAGGCCCACCGCTTCGCGCGAGCCCGTGCCGCAATCCACCGTCACCACCACCGCCGGCCCGTACAGCCGCAGCGCTTCCTGCAGCCCCGCCACACTCAGCCCGTAGCCGTGCTCAACCCGATTCGGCAAAAAGGCGTCGACCGACGCCCCAACCGCGCGCAGCACCTGCGTCATCAGCGCCGTGCTGCAGATCCCGTCCACATCGTAATCGCCGAACACCAAAATGCGTTCGCGGCGATCCACCGCCAACCAAAGGCGCGCCACGGCGGCGGCCATGTCGGGCAGCGTGTCGGGATCTCCCAGGTCGCTCAGACGGGGGTTGAGAAAGCGCGTCGTCGGCTCGGCGTCCAGTTGCCCCCGGGATACCAGCACCGTGGCGATGGGCACCGGCAGCGCCAGCGCCTGCGCCAGTGCCGCCGCCTGCCCCGCATCCGCGGGCGGAGTCACCCATCGCTTCCGCGGAAAGCCAGATGCCACCCCGCCCCCACTCACGTCTTCGTCTTGTGGAACTCCGGACGGTGAATCCGGTGGAAGAGCAGCGCAACCGGGGTCGCCACATAGATCGACGAGAACGTCCCGACCACGATGCCGATCAGCAGCGTCAGCGCGAAGTCATACAACGCCCCACCGCCGAAAACCAACATCATCACGATCGTGAACAGCGTCGTCACACCCGTCAGCAGCGTCCGGCTCAACGTCTGGTTGATGCTCATGTTGCAGATCTCGCGCATCGACTTGTTGCGCACCAGGCGCACCTGCTCGCGGATCCGGTCGAACACCACAATCGTGTCGTTCACGCTATAGCCCACCACCGTCAGCAGCGCCGCAATCGTCGGCAGGTTGAACTGCTTGCCGAACAGCGCGTACAGGCCGATCGTAAAGAGCACGTCGTGCGCCGTCGCCACCGTGGCGCCAACCGCAAAGCCCAGCTCAAATCGGAACCACAGGTAGATCACGATCCCCAGCAGCGAAATGATCATCGCCTTGATCGCACGCCCGGATAGCTCATCGCCAACTTGTGCCCCGACCTCGTCATCCTGCTCAAGCTGGAATCCGCCCGCCGCCAACTGGTTCGCCATCACGCCCTTCACAACTTCCGACGGCGTCCGCCCCTGGATCGACTCCACGCCCACGTTGATCTGCAGCACCGGCTGGCCCGTCTCTTCAAGCGGCTGCTGGTACTGAATCATCGCACCCAGCACCCCCGCTTTCTCCAGCTCCGCGCGCACGGTCTCGATCGGCACGTTCTCCTTGAACGAGTACGACAGCGCCGCACCACCCGTGAAATCCACCCCAAAAACCGAACCCGGATTGTGAACCCCGCGCGCAATCATGAATCCCCACGACCCCAGAATCAGCACCACGCTGATCACCACCACCAGCTTGGTCTTGCTCAGGAAATCGATCGAGGTCAATGGCAGCAGTTGCATCATGCGCAGCCGCTTCACCTTGCCGGACGAAGCCACCAGCCCCAGCAGCATCTTGATCACCACCAGGCTGGTGTACATGCTGACGATAATACCGGCGCACAGCGTCACCGAAAACCCGCGGATCGGCCCGGACCCGAAATAGAACAGCACCGCCCCCGTCAACAAGGTCGTGATGTTGGAATCGAAAATCGCCAGAAACGCCCGATGAAAACCGGCTTCGATCGACGACCACAGCCGCTTGCCTTCACCGGATTCTTCCCGGATGCGCTCGAAGATCAGCACGTTCGCGTCCACGGACATCGCGATGGTCAAGGCGATACCGGCCAATCCCGGCAACGTCAGCACGGGCAACATCATCACGCCGCCGCCCCCGCCCCCCGCATCCGGCACCAGCACGCTCATGAACCCGCCCGTCAGGATCATGCCCAAGGGCAACAGCAGCACCATGATGATCAGCGCCACGCTGGCTACCGCCCCCGCCAGCCAGTAGTACCCCAGCATGAACACCAGCACACCCGCGCTCCCGTAAATGCTCGCCCGCATCCCCTTGCGAATCGAGTCGGTGCCCAGTGTCGGCGATACCGTGCGCTTCTCCACAATCTTCACCGGCGCCGGCAGCGATCCCGCCCGCAGAATGTTCGCCAGGAATTGCGCTTCCTGGAATGTGAACCGACCCTCAATCTGCGCCCGCCCGCCAAAGATCGCCTCGTTCAGCCGTGGCGCCGAATAGAGCGTGTCATCCAGCACAATCGCCAACTGACGAAACTCCTGCGGATTCGGATTGCGCGAACCGCCCGGCGCGTAGTCCGCCGTCACCTGCGCAAACTTCTTGGCGCCCCGCGAGTCAAACCGCAGCTGCACCAGCGATTCACCCATCTGGCCATAGTCCACCGAGGCATCTTCCAGGTACTCGCCCGTCAACTCCGGCCGTCGCTTCACATAGTGCGGCCGATAGGCCGTGCGCCCATCGACTTCGTTGCGCTCCAGCATGAACTCGTAGGACGCGTCCGGCACATTGAAGCGCCCCAACCGCTCGCGGAAGGCATCCGTCCGCTGCGCGTCCGGAAATTGCTCATCCCGAACATAGTAATTCCCACCCGTCAACCCCTCGATCCGGTAACCCTCCGGGGCCAACCGCTTCGCAAACAAATCCGTCACCAGCTTCGCGTTTTCTTTGTGCACCACCCGGAACTGCAGGAACGCCGCCCGGCGGATCGATTCTTCCGCTTCCTTGATCTGCTCCAGGCTGGCGCCCGGCAACTGCACCACCACCCGGTTGCCCTTCGCCGGGTAAATGATCGGCTCCGATACCCCCAGGTTGTCCACCCGGTTGCGAATCACTTCCAGCGTCCGCTCCTGCGCCCCACGCAGCGTCTCTTTCACGCGCTCTTCCACCAGGCTCGCACTCGCATCGGGCTGCTCTTCCAGCACCGCTCGCCGGATCTCCGCTTCGTCAATCTCCACCGTGATGCTTGTGCCGCCCTTCAAGTCGATGCCGCGCCGGATCTTCTCCGACGGCGGAAACACCACGACCATCGAAAAGGCCAGCGCCGCTACCAGAATCAGCCACTTCCACACTGCGTATTTGTCCGTCATGCCTGCGCCGCTCCTTACGCCTTCTCGTCCGCCGCAACCTTCTCGCCCTTCTCCAGCACCTGCGAGACCGCCGCGCGCGCCACTTCCACCTTCACGTTATCCGCAATCTTGATGGTGAACGTCCCATCCTTGACGTTGGTCACCGTCCCGATCAGCCCACCACAAAACATGACCCGCTCGCCCGATTTCACGTTCTCAATCATCGCCCGCCGCTCCTTCTCCTTGCGCTGCTGCGGACGAATCAACATGAAATAGAAGATGCCAAAAATCAGCAGCATCGGCGCGAACATGCTCAGGGGGTTGCCCCCGCCTTGCGCTCCCGCCGACGGCGCCATTGCAATCACGGTCCATAGATTCATCATGTGCTTTCTCTCCCCGCGTGCAACCCCGCCACCACGTACTGCCTCAGAAACGATTCCTTAAACGACGAAAAACGATTCTCCCGCAGCGATTGCCGGATGGCGCGCATCAGTTCCAAGTAGCGATGCAAGTTATGGAGCGTCAACAGCCGCACTCCCATGATCTCATTCACATTCAGCAAATGGCGCACGTACGCCCGCGAAAAGTGCCGGCAGGTGTAGCACGCGCATCCAGGCTCCACCGGCCGCGTGTCCCGCCGGTACTCGCCCGCCTTCACCGGGTAGCGTCCGCTCCAGGTGAATGCCGTGCCATTCCGCGCATACCGCGTGGGCCGCACGCAGTCGAACATGTCCACCCCGCGCTCGACCGCTTCCAGCATCTGGTGGATCCCGCCCAGCCCCATCAGGTACCGCGGCTTCGCCACCGGCAGCCCCCGCAGGCCATATTCCATGCCCCGCAGCAGCACCTCTTCCAGCTCGCCCACACTCACGCCGCCCACGGCATACCCGTCAAACCCCATGGCCACCAGGGACGCCGCGCACTCTTCGCGCAAGTCGGGGTACTCTCCCCCTTGCACGATGCCAAACACCAACTGCCGCGCCGCCCGTGGCTGCTCGCGGCAAGAAGCGGCCCACTGTAGGGTGTTGGCTACGGCCTTACAAGCGGAATCGCGGTCGCAGGGATACGGCGGACACTCATCAAAAACCATCGCCACATCGGACCCCAGCACCCGCTGAATCCGCATCACTTCCACCGGCCCCAGAAACACCCGCGCCCCATCCACATGCGAGTTGAACTCCACCCCGGCCGGCGTGATGGTGCGCAACCCCGCCAGGCTGAACACCTGGAACCCGCCGCTGTCCGTCAGGATCGGCCCGTCCCACCCCATGAACCGGTGCAGCCCCCCGCAGGCCTCGATCACCTCCAGACCCGGCCGGATGTTCAGGTGGTACGTGTTGCTCAGGATCATCCCCGCGCCCACCTCGTGCAGCTCGCGCGGCGACACCGCCTTCACCGTCCCCTGCGTCCCCACCGGCATGAAGCATGGCGTCTCCACATCCCCATGCGCCGTGTGCAACACACCTAACCGCGCCGCGCAGTCCGCGCTCCGCGCCACAATCTCAAATGTCGGCGGCAACTCCATGTCACTCCCATCCCAATCAACCCCACAACCCCATCCGCCCGCACGTCCGGCCCTGCACCATACCGGTCTTCGCCCCCCAACTCAACCCCTCTCC
>CAZWQJ010000114.1:6539-13176 GCA_964635825.1 uncultured Victivallales bacterium
CGCCTGCGCTATCGTGCCCCCTGAGCGCGTGGCGTGATGGCCATGGCTCACCTCTCCAGATGAAGAGCGAGCGCCTATACCCGTTTCTGGTCCTCCTGATCCTGTTGCTCCTGATCGGGAGCGGAGCTCTCGCCTTCGTCTTCTATCGCATGCTCGCCCAGGCGCCCGGGCCTTCTTCCGAATCCGGCCAGCAGGACGCCGGCGGCTCCGGCCGCTCCAGTCTCTTCTCCGGCTGGAGCTTCGGCGCCAGCAATGGCGAGCGCACCCCGCCAGGCCCCGATGGCAGCGCCACCAAGTGGGGCCTGCGCGCACCATTCTCCCCACCCACCGGCGTCGGCCCCAATATGAAAGGTGCCGACCAGCTCCGCGATGGCGCCACCCCTCCCCTCGGCGCCTTCTTCGGCATGCCCGTCGTCTTCGATGAACTCTGCGAAGAGTATGGCGGCGAGTACAGCCTCCTCGCCCCCGGCACCGACATCGCCACCTTCCTCTCCCCCGGCGTCCTCTGCCTCGATGTCCAACGCCCCGAGGTCTATGTCCCCGAAGACCAGAAGCGCACCTACAGCGTCCCCAGCGTCCGCGGCGATCCCTACAACGCCTGCGACCTCTCCCAAACCGTCAAGATGTGCTTCGAGCTCGGCAAGATGAAGCCCGAGTCCGCCCAGCGCGGCTGGCACCCCATCTACGGCCCTTCGCCCGTCATGGATCAGGACCCCACCAACCTCCTCACCACCTGGCACTCCCCGTTCGCCGATGCGCCCGTCTCCCCCGATGATGAGAACCGCGAATCCACCGGCGCCGCCACCCCCCCGCCCAATCTCGACGAAACCACCACCCGCAACTCCTACTTCCTCAACAATGACCCCCGCCAGTGGTTCAGCGACCTCCCTCCCGTCGCCTCCGCCACCCAGATCGACTTCCAACCCGGCGTCGACCTCACCTGCTACGCCGATCAGAACCGCCTCGAGTACGTCTTCGTCTTCTGGCCCGAAACCGACCCCATCGACGTCGAATTCACGTACGACTCCGCCTTCGGCGTCCGCGAAGTCGGTAGCCGCAATATCGCCATCGACTACGAGTGCGCCACCCTCTACCAGCACCGCGCCTTCGCCTACGAATGGTACAGCGGCCGCCCCTACGAAACCCCCGTCCTCTACTCCATCGCCGGCCGCACCGTCCGCCTCGAATTCATCGACCGCCAGCAACATCCCGCCGATGAACCCCTCCAGGCAGAAGCCGCCGGCTCCGGCGGCAAACTCGAAGCCCCCGTCACCGATTATCTCTCCTTCCTCGGCGGCGAAGGTCACGAGGAAGGTTACGCCGTCGCCGTCGATGGCAACGGCTACGCCTACGTCGCCGGCCCCTCCACCTCACCCGAATTCGCCGCCGGCCAACGCACCGGCGACGCCTCCCGCGACAATGTCGATGTCTTCGTCACCAAGTTCCGCATCGCCGACCGCAAGCCCATCTACACCACCTTCCTCGGCGGCCGCCACGATGACCGCGCGTTCGACATCGCCCCCGCTCCCGACGGCAGCGTCTACCTCTGCGGCGAAACCCTCTCACCCGACTTCGCCACCGTAACCCCACCCCCGGGCGGCGTGCTCGGCCGCGCCTGGGATGCCTTCATCGTCAAACTCGACCCCGCCGGACAGGTCAGCGATTTCGCCTGCCGCATCGGCGGCCGCGGTGACGATCGCGCCTTCGGCATCGCCCTCGACGCCGACCAGAATGTCTACATCGCCGGCACCACCCGCTCCGACGACTTCCCCACCACCGACCGCTCCGCCGGCGCCAAGGCCCCCCTCGGCGGCAGCGACGCCTTCCTCCTCAAACTCTCCGCCGTCGATCATGACCTCCTCTTCAGCACCCGCCTCGGCGGCTCCGCCGATGATGAAGCCTATGCCCTCGCCATCGGCCCCGACCAAGCCCCCGTCCTCGTCGGCCAGACCGCCTCCAAGGACCTCGCCACCTTCCTCCCGGCCCAGCCCAACTTCGGCGGCGGATCCCTCGACGCCTTCGTCGCCAAACTCGCGTCCGACGGCTCCCGCTTCGCCTTCCTCTCTTACCTCGGTGGCGACAATGACGACCGCGCCCTCGCCCTCGATGTCGATCTCGCCAACGCCATCTGGGTCGCCGGCGAAACCGCATCCACCAACTTCCCCACCGCCCAACCCGTCCAACCCGCCTTCGCCGGCGGCAACTGGGATGCCTTCCTCACGCGCCTTCCGCCCGAAGGCAGCCCCATCCTCCGCTCCACCTACCTCGGCGGCAGCGGCGACGACCGCGGCTTCGCACTCGCCGTCGAGTCCTCCGGCCGCCCCCACATCGGCGGCGCCACCTCCTCCACCAACCTCCCCGTCCTCGAACCCATCCAAAAGAACTTCGGCGGCGGCGATGGCCCCTGGGATGCCTTCCTCGCCGGCTTCGATGAAACCCTCGACACCCCGCGCTACCTCACCTACCTCGGGGGCCGCAGCAACGACGCCATCTACAGCATCGCCATCGAAGCCGGACGCCAGGTCCACATCGCCGGCACCACCGCCTCCCGCCACCTCAATGTCGTCGACCCCATTCAGTCCTCCCACCGCGGCCAGACCGATGCCCTCGTCGGCCGCTTCGTCAGCGACTACCCCAAGACGCCCCCCCTGCGCCTCGTCCCCGCCGGCGGTATGCCCAACGGCCCCTTCTACGATTTCTTCATGGGCAAATTCGAAATCACCAACGAGGAATTCGTCCACTTCCTCAACGACGCCCAGGCCAACCCCGACGGCCCGCGCGGAACCAACATGCTCTTCGATGCCACCGGCAACGCCTGGATGAACCCCGAAATGGTCCGCGAACGCGACGAGCTCTTCTCCATCTTCGATAGCCGCCTGGTTTACAACCCCACCTTCCCCGTCGGCGCGCGCTACAGCGTCACCCCGCTCGTCTCTCGCGATGGCCAGTCCTACACCCACCATCCCGTCGTAGGCGCCTCCTGGTACGGCGCGGTCAAGTACTGCAACTGGCTCACCATCGAGACCGGCCGCGGCGAAGCCCACCGCTGCTACCGCGAAGGCTGGCGCCCTCAGGACTGGGCCCCCATCACCTGCTCATCCGATGACTGGGAACGCGGCATCTTCACCAGCATGCAGCGCTTCGACTGGCTCCGCTACCGCGGCTTCCGCCTCCCCATGGACAACTGCGCCGCACCCCCAGACTTCGCCCTCCACTTCCGCGTCACCCACGACGAGTTCGCCGATTTCCTCAACGATGCCGAGGCCAACCCCGACACCCTCCGCGGAACCAATATGTACTTCGACGCCGATGGCAACGTCGCCGTCAACCCCCACGTCGAGTATGAAGACCAGCGCATGTTCAGCATCCAGGACACCTGGCTTCGCTACGACTCCCTCAACGCCGCCGGCGCCCGCTACTCCGTGGCCGAAACGCCCCCGGATCTCTCGCCGCCCGCCTATGCCGACCGCGTCATCTCCAACGTCACCTGGTTCGGCGCCATGAAATACTGCAACTGGCTCACCATGCTCGACGACCGCGATCCCGCCCAGCGCGCCTACCGCGAAGGCTCCCGCCCGCAGGACTGGGCCCCCGCCACCGCCTCGCAGGACGGCTGGGCACGCGGACAATTCACCGAACAGGAGCGCCGCGCATGGCTCCTCCTCCATGGCTATCGACTCCCCTTCATCAGCGTCGCCGCCCGCACCAACTCCACCGAAGATCTCTCCGCCCCACGCACCCCCACCAACAGCTGGGCCAACGCCTTCAACGAAGTCCTGAAAGCCTCCGGCCGGCTCGCCGGCACCAATGCCTCCTACGCCTTCGGCCGCGATTCCTACGACTATCAGGACGCCAACTATCTCGACAGCGGCATGTTCGCCAAACACGACACCACCCCCGCCGGCTTCTACGACGGTTCCAACCACGACGGTCGCTCCATGACCCGCACCAACGAAAATATCTTCGGCTGCTATGACCTCAGCGGCAACGCCTCCGAATGGACGACCGACCCCGGCATCGCCGGCTCCTCTCTCGACCGCTCCTACTACGGCGGCTCCTGGCGCTTCCCGCTCACCCCCAATTCCGACCGCTTCTATGTCCACCCCTACTTCACCGAAAACTTCATGGGCTTCCGCATCGTCACCGTCACCGCCTCCGACCGCATGTGCGTCCTCCGCATCCCCTTCCGCCTCTGCGTCTGCGGCTACGGCGTCGGCGCCGGCTGCGGACGCGGTGAAGGCACCGAAGAGCAGAAGAAGGGCACCCAGACCACCCTCAAGAAGGAAGGCGAAGAGGAAACCACCGGCGGCCGCGATCGCGAAGGCGTCATCACCCGCGACGAAGAAGGCGAAGAGGGCGGCGGCGAGGACGAAGACGATGAGGACGGCGACGAGGGCGGCGAGGAAGGCCAGGAAGGCGGCGAAGAGGTCACCTCCACCATCGCCACCACCACCGAGACCACCACCTCGTCCTCCTCCACCACCTTGTCCGCCGTCAGCCCCGGCGATGATGGCAGCGGCTCCGGAACCGTCATCCTCTGTCACAAGCCCGAGGAAGATCCCGGCAATCCCCGCACCATCGAAGTGCCCCTCTCCGCGGTCCCGGCCCATCTCGCCCACGGCGATTCCCTCGGCCCCTGCCCTTAATCGAAACGATTCAATACGGAACCGCAGATGCACGCAGATGAACGCAGATGGGCGGCGGGGACCTCACTCTGAACACTTGGACGGGCTCACCGGTCGGTGATTCTGTTACGACCTGGTCGATCACTGTCGCATCCGCGTTCATCTGCGTGCATCAGCGGTTCCTGTTCCTCTGAACTGAATCGTTCCGGCTTGGAGAATGAACGCCATTCTGCTGATCGCTGCAACCCGCTTCGCGCTGCTGGCCGCGTGCGCGCTATCCCCTTGGCTCATCGCCCGCCTCGTCCTGCGCCGCCGCGGCGACTGGCTCCTCACCGGCGCCGTGGCTGGCGCCACCGCCGTCGCCCTCAATGTCGCCACCCCGCTGGCCCTCCACCTCGCCCAGATCCCCATCCGCCCCCTCACCCTCGCCACCCCGCACCTCGCACTCGTCACAATCCTGCTCGTCCTCCGCCTCCTCACCCGCACCCCCTGGCGCCCCACCATCGCCGCCCCGCGCGCCTTCATCGGGCTGCTCGCCGCCTTCGCCATCCTCGTCATCCCCTGCACCCACCTTGCTGGCATTGATACGTATAAATGGCAAGGACTCGCCACCGCCGTCCGCGTGGAAGAATCCATCCCCTGGCTGATTCATCCGGTCTCGCTCCTCGGCTTCACCCCCCGCGCCTACCCCTCCGCCCAGCCCTTGCTTCTCGCCACGATCCAGCTCCTCGGCGGCTGCGGCGTCGGCGCCGGCTTCTTCATCCTCTCGCTCATGACCGGCGCCACCGCCCTCTGCACCGCCACCGTCCTCGGCCGCCGCGTATTCGATGTCGCCCCCAATGCCGCCTGGTTCGCCGCCCTCTACCTCTTCTCCCCCGTCTTCATGCGCTACGCCCATTGGGCCACCGGCCGCGGCCTCTTCCTCGCCCTCTATCCGCTCTTCATCCTGGCCCTCCTGCGCCTGCCCCGCCCCGCCGCCCTGCTCCTGGCCCCCGCCTCCGCGCTCCTCCTACTCCTCGCTCACAAAGTCGGCGTCGTCGCCATCGCCATCCTTCCCATCGCCTGGCTCGCCTCACTCCTCCTGCCTCCGCTTCCCTGGCGCGTCGTTCCCCTTCTCCTCGCCCTCCCCTTTGTCGCCATCGCCGTCCTCTTCTCCCCCAACCTCATACTCCCCCCGCCACTCGGGCTCGCCCTCGGCTTCATCCGCACCGCCATCACGCGCTTCGGCTGGATGCTACCCGTCGCCGCCATCGGCCTCATCGGCCCCCGCGGCTGGCTGCGCCACCCCGCCCGCCGCCGCCTCCTCCCCGCCATGTGCGGCACGCTCCCGCTCGCCTTCCCGCGCGACATGTACGGCGCCATGCTCGCGCTCCCCTTCATCGCCATCGCCGCCACCTTCGGCCTCGCCTGGCTCCGCAATCAATTCCCGCGCCACGCCCGCCTGCTCGCCATCGCCGCCGCCCTCCTCACCGCCGCCGGCGCCATCACCATCGTCACCAACCGCAACCTCACCGCCACCCCGCCCGCCGTCTACCGCGCCGCACGCTTCCTCGAATCCTATGATCCCCTCGGCCCCTACCAGGTCTTCGCCCCCGGCCGCGCTCGCGTCCAAATCCATGCCTACGTCTCCGGCTGCCCACGCTTCCGCGTCGCCACCTCCGACTCCCCATCCCTCCACCTCCGCGATGCCCCCCCGCTCCTCGGCCCACCCGCCGAGGTCGCCGTCGCCTGGATCGACTTCGGCCGCAACCTCATCGAACTCAGCGACACCGCCACCGACTGGTACGGCGTCAACCCTCGCGCCTACTACATCCTCATCAACGGCGAAGGCGAACCCCCACCCACCCCCGCCACCCTCCTCTACGACCACGACTCCATCACCATCCACAAACCCACCGCCCAACCCGCCGTACCCCCCTAGCGCCGGCTCTCGCACGCAACCCAAGCTTTGTCGCGACGAAACGATCTAACCCGCCTGTTGCGCGAGTCCTCGTACTACGATCAGGCAACTT
>CAZWQJ010000115.1:0-13125 GCA_964635825.1 uncultured Victivallales bacterium
TGCAGGCCGACGCCTGCGCCACCACCTTGATGGTCCTCGGCCCCGATGAGGGCCTCCACATGCTCGCCCGCATGCCCGGCATCGAAGCCATGCTCATCCTGCGTGAACCCGATGGCCACTTCACTCGCCGGGCCACCCCCGGCTTCCCCACCGCCGCAACCAACCCGTAGTCGGTCAACGGTAAGCGCGAACTTCACAAAGGATCCGCAGGCGCATCCCCTTCGCTTCCTTTGCTACCTTCTGTTCCAATCCTCTTCGGTTGCGGCTGCGCCGCGCTGGGTTCTTCGTAGTGAAAGTCTACGCGGCGGCTCTACGCCTTCTTCCGCCGGCACTCGCCGCTGCCCTTGCCGCCACACGTCGGACAGCCCTCACCCCCGCCTTCCGCCCCACGCTGGCTGTGGCACCCGCCGCGCAGCACCGTCCCGCGCACCAGCACCCCAATCGCCATCGCCAGCATGAACACCCCAAACAGACCAACCGCCACGCCCACCGTCCATAAAAAGTTCATTCCACTCATGTCGCCCTCCACCCCAATATCATACCAGCCTCCAACACCATCGGCCCACCCCCAAGTTTCACCACGTCGACACTCTAACCCGCATGTTGCACGAGCGAGAATTCGCTCGTGCAACATGCGGGCTAAACTCATCATTCGACATTCTGCGGTTCCGCGGCCAAACATCGCGGCCTCCGGCGAAGCGGCTGGCAATGCCCGCCACGCAACCACAGAAATCATCGCGTCCTGGAGCGGAACGGCTGCGCCGTTCCGGCCGGCGCCGTCACCGGCGCCGCTCCGCAGGCGCGATGGAATTCTGTCGCCGTCTGACGTGCGACTCTCAATGCCCGTGCCGATCCCTTCCCCTGCCCAACGTCAACGTTCAGGCTGAGGCGCGCCGATGTTGAGACTCCTACTTGGAGTCAATTCACTCGGTGTGGCTGGTGGAACTCCGCGGCGAATGGGCAACCACTTCTCTCCACGCGTTGCGCTCCGCCCTCCGTGTCTCCGTGGTGAATCTGGCCCTACTCCCCCGCACCATGAACCGACCGGCCGTAAGCAACCCAGCGCGCTACACCTGGACCCGCATCCCGTCGTAGGCGACCTCGATGCCGTGGGGCAGGAAGGTCTGCACGAGCTCCTCATGCAGGAGCCCCCCGTTGTGCGAGAAGTGCGTGGCCACGAGCCTGCTGGCGGGCGTGACGATGCCGCGGCGGCGGAACTCCCCGGCCATGGCGACGACGCCATCGACGCTCATGTGGCCCTGGTTGCCATGGGAGATCGCGCCGTCCGTGCAATCGAACAGGGCGATATCCACAGGCGGGCCCTTCGCCAGCGCATCGAGCGCGGCCGCCGGGTAGAAGCCGGAGTCATGCCCGTAGAAGAACGAACGGCGGACCCCGTTGCGTTGCCGCGCGATTCGCAGCACGAACGCTCCCTCCACATGCGCCGCCGGCAGAGGCAGGATCTCATCCCCCGACGGCACCGTCAACGCGCCGCGCCGGATTCGCTCAGGTGGCGCTCGCTCGCGTCGCGCAGCTCAGCCATTTCCTCCGCCTGCTGGCCAACCTTGCGCTCCAGCGCGTCGTGCTCCACCTGCATCTGCGCCTGGATGCGCTTGAGCTCGGTGATGTCCGCGAAGGAGAACACAAACCCCGCCGGGTCGCCCGTGGCCGAACGCTTGCAGGTGGCCGAGATCTGAACGTGAACCTCCGCGCCATCGTGCCGCCGCATCGCCGTCTCCACCATCCAGGTCTGTTCATCCGAGAGCACTTGCTGCAACAGATGCTCACCCTCGGAACGGGAGCGGAAGAAATCCAGAATATCGCACTCCACCAGCGCGTCCGGCGTCTCGTAGCCCAGCAGCCGCGCAAAAGCCGGATTGCCATACACCAGCTTGCCGTGCGCATCCGCAATCACCATGCCGTTGCCGGCCATGTGCAACGCCTGATGCTCCAACTCCAGCCGCTCTTCCGCTTCCTGCCGCCAGGAAATGTCGCGAATGAAGAAACACAGGCAGACCTCATCGAGCCGCAGCCGGCTGACCGCAATCTCGGCCGGAAAGAACGTGCCGTCGCTGCGCAGGCAATAGGCCTGCAACAGGGAAAACCGCTCCCGATCCAGGTTCTCGTCCAAAGTCTTCATCAGGCTCTCGTCGGTGCCCGAGATGATGTTGTAGATCGTCATCACGAACAGGTCCGCCCGCTCGTAGCGCAAAAACTCCACCGCCCGCGCGTTGACGTCGATGATCTCCCCCGACAGGCGCGTGACCAGGGCCGCATCGTACAGACTCTGCAGCAGCTCCTGGTAGCGCGAGCGCGCCACATACTCCGGCGCCTTGCGCCGCGGCTGCCAGTCCATCCGCGTCAGCGAGGAAACAGGCCCGGCCGGCCGCGCCACCTCCGGCTCGCTGCCGCCGGCGGTGAGATCGATCCGCATCGTGCTGGACAACCGCTTGTCGTAGGTCATGACGACTCCTGGTAACCGTGAAACTCGCCAGGCCGCCCGCTCATCCTGCCGCAGCGTGCCCCCTATCTGAGGGTAGCATAGGCCCGCACCTCAAAAGCGTCCAGCGCTTTCGACTCCGGCGCAAGGCAACTCCGCCGAGGTCTGCCTTGCGCCAAGACCCAGGCAGAAATCAAGACGTCCGACACAAGGGGCATTCCCACCTTTGCGTCCTGATCCTGATCCTGATCCTGATCCTGATCCTGATCGTAATCGTAATCGTAATCGTAATCGTAATCCCAATCATTGGCATCCCATAGGGATTGGAACAATGGAATGTTGGGGTATTGATAATGAAGCACTTGCACCAGCAGATCCCATTTTCCCTGTCACGTACGCATCCGAGTTCACCGCTTGTCAGAATCGAAATCCCAGCCCCATTCCCATTGTTCCATCCTTCCAACATTCCAATCCCCAAGGGGACGCTACTGATTGGGATCACGAACGGAACACCCCCCTCTCGCACCGCGTTACCACACAAGCCACGGGGTCAACCTTGCGCCCTTTCCACGCGCATCACGCCCGCGCCATGACACGCCCCTGCACTCCCATAAACTTTGTGTTGCAAAGTACTCTGCAATGAGTTATTCTGCACATCGAAAGGATGCGGAAGGGATGATTGCGAGCCACATACACGATGCGTTGGAGCAGGTCCGGCGGTTGCAGGCGTTCGTGCTGGAGCGCAACCGGTTCAAGGGCTACTCGGGGCAGGCCCGGCTGGCGTCGGGGCTGATCGCGCTGGCAGGGGCGTTCGTCTTAAGTGCGCCTCAAGTGCCGGCCACACCCGCCGCGCATCTGCTCGGCTGGGGCCTCATCGTGGCGTCGGGGCTGGTGGCCAACTACTCGGCGTTGCTCTACTGGTTTCTCTTCGATGCCGAGGTGCGGCGCTCGCCGGCCATGCTCAAGCCCGCGCTCGATGCCCTGCCGCCGCTGGCCGTCGGTGGCCTGCTCGCAACAGCGCTCGTGCTGCGCGGCGAGTACGATCTGCTCTTCGGCGCCTGCCTCAGCCTCTACGGGCTCGCCCAGGTCGCCTATCGCCGTTCGCTCCCCCACGGCATCTATTTGCTCGGGTTCTACTACCTCGCCGGCGGCGCCATCCTGCTGCTCGCGCCCGGCGTGCGCTTCACCAACCCCTGGCCCATGGCCCTCGCCTTCAGCGTGGGCGAACTCGCCAGTGGCACCGTCCTGATCATGGACCACCGCCGCCACCGCGCCTTGAACGAGGAGGATCTGCCATGACACCCCGGCCGCAACCCGATGTCGATGCCCTCGAACGCATTTTTCACGAACCCAACCGCCTTGCCATCATGTCCGCCGTCTGTGCCGCGCCGGAGGGCCTGCGGTTTCGCGCGCTCAAGGAGAGCTGCAACCTCACCGACGGCAACTTGAATCGCCACCTCAGCGTGCTGGAGGAGGCCCGTGTGATCCGCGTGCAGAAGCATTTCGTGGATGGCAAACCCTGCACCACCATCCATCTCTCGCGAAGCGGCGCGCGCCGCTTCCAGGACTATCTCGGCGCCCTCGAGCAAGTCCTCAAAGCCGCCCAGCGCAACTTGCCCGCCTCCGCCCGCGCCCACCTGACCGCAATGCCCGACGGCGCCCCCGCCCCCGCGTGACCCATGACGACCCCACCCCCCAACCCGCGCGCGCCTCTGACACTTTGCGACACAAAGCGCGAGCACCCGCCGCGCGCCTGCCGGGTCTTCACGCCGGCGGCCTTCTGCGGTGTCACGCCCGCGCTGGTGGCCGCCCTCGCCCGCCCGGAGTCCGCCACGCGCGTGCTCGCGTCCGCCGCTGGTCTCACCGTGGCGGGGGCAGCCCTGTATGGCTTTGCCTTCGGGCTCTGGCGGGCGCCCGTGCAGGGCCTGATGTCGGCGGTCAAGTTGCCGCTGTTGTTTATGGCAGTGGTGGCGACCAGCGTGCTGCTCAACACCCTGCTGGCCCAGTTGCTCGGCTACGCGCTCTCCCTTCGCCAGGTCGGCGCCCTCGTTCTCACCGGCATGACCATCAGCGCCATCCTGCTCGCGGCCTGGAGCCCCATCGCCGGCTTCTTCGCGTGGCAGATGCCGGGCCCGTCGGTCGCCAGCGTGGGGCTTTCCGCCACCGATCCGGCCTCGTGGCCGGACATGCGCATCTATCGGCAAATCCTCCTCGCGCACACGGCCGCCGTGGGCATCGCGGGTGTGGTCGGGCAAGTCCGCTTGTTCCATCTGCTCGCCGGTCTCGTCGGCGGCCGTTGGCGCGCCGCACGCCTCCAGGCCATCTGGCTGGCGGTCATGGGGTTTGTCGGCTGCCAGCTCTCCTGGCTTCTCAGTCCGTTCCTCGGCGATCCGGTGAGCCCCCCGCACTGGGTGGCGCGCCTCTATTGGCAGTACAATTTCTACGAGTATGTGTGGCTGTGCGTGCGGGAGACGACGCGATGAAAAACTCTGGATGGCTGACCTTCATGTTCGCGATCGTGGTGAGCGCCCTGCTGGTGGGGCTGCCGCTGCTGGGGGTCGCATGGCGCGGAGAACCGGTGGCGCGCTATCTCGAATTCCCGCCGCTGACCCAATACGTGGCCCACCCCGAATTCTCCTGGGGCGTCTTCCTCGCACTCGCCACGTTCATCGTCGCCGTCCTCGCCCCCTTCGCGGTTCGCATCCTTCGCCGTCCGTGCGCCCCCTCGATCGACGGCGGCGTGCCCCGCACCGCGCCAGCTCGCGAGCCGCGGGCCCTCCAGTCCTCCCGCCGCGCGGCTGCCCTGCTCGTTCCAGGCCTCCTGCTCATCGCCGTCAGTTGGGCCATCGCTTGGACCCGGCTGCCGCTCTTCGCACCGCTGCAGCTCTTCACGTTCAGCCCGCTCTGGTTCGGCTACATCCTCGTCGTCAACGGGCTGACGCAGGCGCGCGCGGGTCAGTGCATGCTGTTCAACCGCCCGCGCTTCTTCCTGGCCCTCTTCCCCGTCAGCGCCGCGTTCTGGTGGTTCTTCGAATATCTCAACCGCTTCGTGCAGAACTGGTACTACGTCGGCATCGACGCCCTCACGCCGCTCCAGTACGCCCTGTTCGCCACCCTCCCCTTTTCAACGGTATTACCTGCCGTCCTGGGCACCGAGGATCTGCTGGCCACCTTCCCGCGCGTCACGGCCGGGCTGGATCGCGCCCGCCCGCTGCGCATCCCCTTCCCGCGCGTTGCAGCCGCCGCCACCCTGCTGGCCGCCTCCGCCGGCCTCGCCGCCATCAACCTCCGGCCCGACCTGCTCTTTCCCCTGCTGTGGGTCGCCCCCTTCGTCCTGATCACCGCCCTCCAGACCCTGCGCGGACGCCCCACCCTGTTCGCGCCGCTCCGGCACGGCGACTGGAGCCGCGTCATCCGCCTCGCCCTCGCCGCCCTGATCTGCGGCTTCTTCTGGGAACTCTGGAATGTGCGCAGCGCCGCCAAATGGATCTACGCGGTCCCCTACGTTCAGCGCTTTCACCTCTTCGAGATGCCGCTGCTCGGCTACGCGGGGTACCTCCCCTTCGGTCTCGAATGCGCCGTCATCGGCGATGCGGTCCGCTCCTGGCTGGACCGCCGCCGACGCGGTGCGCCCACCGCAACAATCGCGGGCACGACGCCCGCCGGAAAGGAACACGCCCCATGAACACCACCTCGCACCGCCCCCACCACCCATCGGTCCGCCCGCCGCGCCGCCGCGCCGTCCGGTACCCGCCCACCCTGCACATCCTCCCCGCCATCCTGCCCTCCGCCGTGGCCGTCACCTCCGAATGGCGCCGCGGCGCCTGGCACTTCACCCCGCCCTACGGGAGCGCCGCATGAACAGCACCCCATCTGCGCATGTCACCACAGGGTGCGGCCGAGGCGTCAGGCGGCGCTGCTGGCGCGCACTGGTGCTGTTGGCCATGTTTCTGCTGGGCGTCTGCCGCCTCCCATACTGGTGGTGCGCGCGCGAGTCCGCCCACTGGTTTCGCGGTGAACCGGACGTCCAGCAGCAACTGGCGCGCAGCGTGGAGCGCTGGGTCTCGACCGATCTGTCGCGCGCGGACTTCCAGACCGGCTCCACCCAGTTCGATGGCGAATGGTTGTTCGGAACTTACCTGATGGCGGGATTCGGCTTCTGCCAGATCGCCCTCGCCCATCCGGAACTCCGCGGCCACTACCTTCCGCTGATCGACCGCTGCATCGTGGCCATCCAGCGCCCGGATGTCCGCGCATTCGACCGCGACAGCTGGGGCACGGACCCGCTGGAGTCGCTCGACTCCGCCGACGACCACGCGGCCTATCTCGGCTACTTCAACCTGCTGCTCTCGCTGCACCGCACCCTCGTGGCAGACTCGCCCCACGCGGCGCTGAATGACCGCATCAGCGCGGCCCTCCTGCGGCGCATGGCCGCCAGCCCAACCGGAATTCTGGAGACCTATCCCGGGGAAGCGTATCCCGTCGACAATGCCGCCGTCCTGGCCTCCGTGGCCCTGCACGCGCGCGCGACCGGCACCGAACGCGATCGCATCCTGCAGGACGCCATCCGCCAGTTCCGCCGCGTCGCCATCGACCCCGCCTCCGGACTCCTGCGGCAGGCTGTCGACAAGGCCACCGGCGCGGCCACCGACGCCCCGCGCGGATCCGGAACCGCGTTCGGCCTCTATTTCCTTTCATTCGCCGAGCCGGCGCTCTCGGCGGATCTGTACGCCGCCGTGAAGCGGGAACTCTGGCAAACCGTCTTTGGGTTTGGCGGAGTTCGTGAATACCTCCGCGGCACGAAGCAGCAGATCCGCGACATCGACTCCGGCCCCATCGTCTTTGGCTTCGGGCTCTCGCCCACCGGCTTCCTGATCGGCGGCAGTCGCATTCATGGCGACGAGGACGCCTACCGCCGGCTCTTCGCCACGGCCTGGGCCTGTGGGGCCCCCTACCGCCACGAGGGTCAACTGTCGTTCGTCACCGGCGCGTCTCTCGGAGACGCCATCCTGCTCGCCATGTTGACGGCGCGCCCGTCGGATCCTATCTATCCTAAGTTCCCGGAGGCCCCATGAACCGCTCACGCCGACTTTGGCGCCAACTTGCGATCGACCTGGCCGCGGTCCTCATCCTGCACGCGGTCCTCATTCGCTATCTGTTCGCGCACAATGCCGTGGCCACCATCTTCGCCTCCGGCGATCACATCCCGAGGGGCGTCCTGGCCCTCGCGATGTTCTTCATCCTCATTCGGCTGGTCGTGATACTGGCGCTTCCCGGGATTGTGCTCGCCCGGCTCGCATCCATCGCGTTCACCATCCACGACGAATCGAAATGCGGAAGGCCCCCGGATGCGTCAACACCAACCCAGCCGTAGCCCCATCATGCGCACGCGCCTGCCACTGCTTGCACTGGCCCTGCTCTCAGTCCTATCATGCCGGCGCCATCCGGAGGTGAGCATGACCGCAGTCGATATGGACGCCATGGACCGTCCCGAAATCTTGGACGTCGTCTTTCATCCGCGCCCCGCCGCCGGGCCGCCCGATGCGCGACGCGATGTGGCCATTCCCATGCCCGATGGAGTCGCCCTCGGCGGACGCCTGCACCCGGCCGCAGACTCCGCCGCACCGCTCATCCTCTTCTTTCATGGCAACGGCGAAATTGCTTCGGACTACGACGACATCGCCCCCACCTACAACCAACTCGGGCTCGCGTTCCTGGTGGTGGACTACCGCGGCTACGGCCGCAGCGGCGGCACCCCCACCGTCCGCACCCTGCTCAGCGACGCGCGCGCCGTCTGGGCCGCCCTGCCCACCCTCACCGCCGCCCGCGGCCTGGCCCCCACGCGCACCTATGTCATGGGCCGCTCCCTCGGCAGCGCCTCCGCCCTCGAAATCGGCTCCAACGCCGAGGCCGGACTTCACGGGCTCATCATCGAAAGCGGATTCGCCTACGCCCAGGATCTCATCACCCGCCTCGGCGGACCCGCTTTCCGCAAGGCGGACGACGGCCGCGTCGGCCTCGGCCACCTCGACAAGATCGCGCGCATCACCGCGCCCACCCTGATCCTGCATGGCGAAGACGATTGGATCATCCCCCTGCGCGACGCGAAGGCCCTGCACGCGGCCTCCGGCGCCGCCGACAAGCGCCTCGTCACCGTGCCCAACGCCGGCCACAACGACCTCCTGTGGGTCGGCGCCAAACCGTACTTCCAAGCCATCCGCGATTTCACCGGCCCCGCACGCTGAACGGGTTACGGAGGTCCTTCGTAGCGCGGGGCTCCCGCTTGCCCCGCCGAAGCCCGGCGAAGGCGGGTCCCGCGCCCCCCAGCCGCACGCGACAGAGCCGCGTGCCACGACCGGATGGAACCACGCGCGCACCCTGCAGCCCGCGCCCTCCTCCCCGGTGGCCCGTGCGCTCCGCGCGCGGGCAGGGCACTCGCACCCACACGCGCATTGCCCCCTCCGTCACCCACTCCCCGCGCGCGGGGAGAGGGCAGGGGTGAGGGGCGCTTCAACGCCCGCCGCTTTTCGGCCAAGCCGGCCGAGCCGGGCCCTCACCAGAGCGTGAGCCCCTCCGGCACCGGCTTGCGGGGCAGCATCAGGCTCACCAGCGTGCCCACCCCCATCGCCACCAGGAAGGAGAACGGGAAGTAGAAGATCCAGTGCGCCTTCACGACGTACTGCAGCCACAGCGTCGCCGGAATGGACACCGCGGCGCCGGCCACCCAGCCGGCAAAGCGGGCGCGCGGCACGAAGATCCCCAACAGGAACATCGCCAGGATCGGCCCGTTGAACAGGCTGATGATCGTCGTGTACGCCTCGATGATGTGATCGAAGGTGGAAACAAAAAACGCCACCCCGGTGCCGAACGCGCCAAACGCCAGCGTCAGCGTGCGCGCCAGCTTCAGGTCATGCGCCTCGCCGCGCAGCACCCGCCGGAACGGCCGGATGAAATCGTTGACCAGCACCGTCGAAAGCGAGTTGATGCCGGAGTCCATACTCGACATCGCCGCCGCAAAGATGGCGGCGATCAACAACCCGGAGACGCCATTGGGCATGGCGTGGATGATGTAGTACGGCAGCAGGCGGTCCCCCGCAATGCCGTCCGGCAGCAGGTCGGCATGCGCCGTGTGAAACGCGAACAGGCCGAGCCCGATGAACAGCAGCAGTCCGATCGTCAGAAAGTCCGTCACCGCATTGAACAGGATCGCCTTGGTGGTGCCGCGCAGCGTCGGGATCGTCATCAGGCGCTGGACCGTGGTCTGGTCCGTGCCGTAGTCCTGCATGAGCTGAAAGAAGAAGCTGACGGCCACAATGGCCGCCGACATTTCAAAGAGCCCGCGCCAGCGGAAGACATCGAGGCGGCCGGTATCCCGCGCCAGCGTCATGATGCCGCTGATGCCATCGGGGACCTGGTGAATCAGCGACACGGCGATCCAGACGGCTCCGCCGATCATGAGGATGAACTGGAGCACATCCGTCCAGATGTCGGCGGAGATGCCGCCCAGGGTGGTGTAGCAGGTGGCCACGGCCCCCATCAGCAGGATCGCCCCCCACATGGGCAGGCCCGTGACCACCGACAGCGCGAGCGCCGGCGCGTAGATCACCGTCCCCAGCCAGCCCAGGCGCGCCAGAATGAACAGCCCCGAGGTGGCCAGCCGCGCCGTGCGCCCGAAGCGGCGCCCCACGTACTCGTAGGAGGTCGTCACGCGCAGGCGCTGATAGAACGGATAGAACACGCGCACCAGCACCGGCGCCACCAGCGGACTGACGACGCACACCACGATCAGGCCCACGTTCTCTTTGTAGGCCAGCGCGGGGAGCCCCATGTAGGTCACCGCACTGGTCAGCGAGGCGAACATGCTCATCGCCACCGCCAGCCACGGCATCCGCCGACCCGCCAGGAAGTAGTCCTCGGTCGTGCGCTGCTTGCCGGCGAGGCGCAACCCGATTGCCACCATCGCCGCGAAGTAGGCGAACAGAACCACAAAATTCAGCGGTGAAAACAACGTGGGCCCCATCTTGACACCCCCTCTTCTCTCCACGCCCCGTTGCGTGGGAGCGGCGTATGATGTGGCGCGGCGAGCGGCGGGTCAAGCCACGGAATGCCGGCATCCCCCTTGGAGCGCGAGGCTGCGCCGAGCGTTTCACCCCGCCAGCGCCGCCGCCAGCCGCTCCAGAAACTCCGCGCGCGGAATAAACCGGGCGCCGAAGCGCTCCAGATGCTGCGTGTGCACCTGGCAATCGATCATGGCGACGCCGGTGGTCTTTAGGTGTTCCATCAGGTGCACGAAGCCCACCTTGCTCGCGTTCGGCTCCAGCGTGAACATGGATTCGCCAAAGTATACGTGGCCGAGTTGCACGCCGTAGAGTCCACCCACCAGCCGCCCCTCCCGCCAGACCTCCACCGAATGCGCGTGCCCGGCCGCATGCAGCCGACCATAGGCCTTCTCCATCGCCGGTGTGATCCAGGTGCCGTCTTGACCTTTGCGCGGCACCAACCCGCACGCATGCATCACCGCGGCAAACTCGCGGTCCATTGTCACGGTGAAAGGACCGTTGCGCATCACCCGGCGAAGGCTGGCGCTCACCTTGAGCTCCGCGGGAAACAGCACATAGCGCGGATCCGGCGACCACCACAACACCGGATCGTCGGCGCTGTACCAGGGGAAAATCCCGCTGCGATACGCCAGCAGCAGGCGCTCCGGGCGCAGATCGCCCCCCACCGCCAGCAGCCCATC
The DNA here is from genome assembly GCA_964635825.1 of uncultured Victivallales bacterium. Taxonomy (GTDB): domain Bacteria; phylum Verrucomicrobiota; class Kiritimatiellia; order UBA8416; family JAIOPI01; genus CAZWQJ01. Next base: position 11,181 of record CAZWQJ010000115.1, read on the forward strand.
CGGCTCTGCCTCCGTCACCGGCGGAAACAACAGCGCGCGCGATAGTCGGTAGATGGGCATGGGGAAAGGGCAGCAGGTTTCGGAGTTCAGGGTATCCAAGCTTTGTCGCGAGCTTTGTCGGTAACTTTGTCGACAAAGCTCGCGACAAGGATCCCGACAAAGATCTGAAGCCCATTCACACCTTCTCCACCGTGGCAATCAGCCCCAGGGACTGCAGCTGATCCCGGTGGCGGGTCGCCGCGCCTTCGCCTTCCACCTCCGCAATCGCGCTGCCACGCACATGCGCTTCGAACATGATCTTCACCGCCAGCGCCTGCGAGTGACGAAACACCCGCATCAGGCTCGTCACCACATGTTCCATCGCATTGTGGTCATCATTGTGCAAAATCACTTCGCACACGTTCTCCAACTGCGTGTCGGACAACGCCTCCACCAATGGAATATGCACAATCGCCCGTTTCGGACTCATGGAAACCCTCAAGCCGGATTTTCCCCGACCGGCGCGAGGCCCGCAAGCGCAATGTGTCGGTTTGCGTTTGAGCCCGACCCCGCGACGCGCTATAAACACACTCCTGTCACCCACCCCGCCACCGGAGCCACATCGCCATGCCTGACCCCGTCGCCGTTGAAACCCTCGACCCGAATTTTGCCACCATCGATCCCGAGAAGGGCACGCAGTGGTTCGACCTGCAGGCCCTCCATCTGGAAGGGCGCGGCTTCACGGACACCCTGCGCCCCTACCAGCGCCTGCCCGCCCGCGCGCAGGCCTTGGTGACCGAAGGCGTCTGGAACCTCGGCTCCTGTTCCGCCGGCCTGTCCGTGCGCTTCGCCACCGAGGCCCCCACCCTCTCCATCCGCTGGTCCGTCGCCTCCCCCGCCCTCGCCATGCCCCACATGGCCGCCGTCGGCGTCAGCGGCCTCGATGGCTATCGCCAGGACGGCGACCGCTGGACCTTCCTCGGTTCCGTCCGCCCGCGCGAGTTCCCGCAGAATGAGGCGGTGCTGATCCAGTCCATGGTCCCCGCCACGCGCCTCTGCCGCCTGTACCTGCCCCTCTACAACGAACTCACCAGGGCCGAGATCGGCATCCCGCCGGGGTGCACCCTCTCCAAGGCCCCGCCGCTGCCCGGCAAGCCCATCGTCTTCTACGGCACCTCGATCGTGCAGGGCGGCTGCGCCTCACGCCCCGGCATGAGCTACATCAACATCCTCGGCCGCCGCCTGAATCACCCCACCATCAACCTCGGCTTCTCCGGCAACGGCCGCGCCGAACCCGCCCTCGCCAACCTCGTCGCCGAAATCGATGCCGCCATCTTCGTCATCGACACCCTCGGCAATATGGATGGCCCCATGGCGCGCGAACGCCTCGCCCCATTCGTGCGCACCTTGCGCGCCGCCCACCCCACCACCCCCATCGTCCTCGTCGACCACTTCATCTACCCCAGCGAACAGGAAGTCCGCTGGAAGGTCGACCTCCAGCGCGAGTTCGCCGCCATCCTCGGCGACGCCCTCGCCCAACTCCAATCCGAGGGCGTCTCCGGCCTCCACCGCCTCGACGCCACCGACCTCTTCGGCGCCGACAACGACTGCACCGTCGACGGCACCCACCCCACCGACCTCGGCTTCACCCACATGGCCAACGCCCACGAACCCTTGCTGAGGCAGTTGCTCGGAACCTGACACGAATGGCGCCAACTTGAATCCGGTTTGGGATGCCTCCCGGACGGCTCGCCACAGGCTCGCCCTCCATTTGCGTGCAAAGTGGGCACCTGGAGGGCGAGGCTGTGCCGAGCCGTGGGCTTAAATAAGCGCCATTCGAGCCTGACGCCGTCAGTGCGCAAGGCGGATCGGCGTCGTCAGCACAATCCCCTCCGGGCTGACGTCGGCCTGGTAGACCAGCATCTCGACCCCCGCCGCGCGAGCCGCCGCCCAGGCTTTCGCGTAG
>CAZWQJ010000116.1:0-13111 GCA_964635825.1 uncultured Victivallales bacterium
TCGCGGCCAAACGGCGGCGGGTGGACTGGGCCGGGCTGCTTGATGAGGCGGTGCACCGGCTGCGGGAGCAGGCGGCACTCGCGGGCCTGGTGTGGCGGCATTGGCGCGCGTCGCACCGCGTCGCGTCGGGCGCTCGTCGGGCGCGGCCCTACCGCAGGACGCATGCCCGGTTCGTCCTGCCGGCCGGCCTGGGTCGCCTTGCCGCCGGGGTGGCCGCCCTCGGGGTGCTCGTGCTGCTGATCGCCGGCCTGGTCCGCTTCGCACAACGCGAACGGCCGCCCGCCCCGGCGACGGTGGCCGCCGCGCCGGCGCCGGGGCCGGCCCCGCTGCGACTGGCCGAGGAGCCGCCGCCCGCCTTCCTGAAGATCCGCCTGCCGTAACGGAGCCCTATGGCCTTTTCGATCGGTTTTGTCAGCCTGGGGTGCGCCAAGAATCTGGTCGACTCCGAGCACATGGCCGGCGTGCTGCGCGCGGCGGGCCTCTCGCTGGCGCGCTCGCCCGAGGAGGCGGATGTCATCCTGGTCAACACCTGCGGGTTCATCGGCGACGCCCGCGAGGAGTCGATCGATGCGATTCTGCGAGCCTGCGAACGCAAGGCGGCGGGCCTGTGCCGCGCGGTGATCGTGGCCGGGTGCCTGACGCAGCGCTACCGCGGGGAACTGCGGTCGGCCATTCCCGAGGTCGACGCGATGATCGGGCTGGATCAACTGGAGGAGATCGCGCGGATTGTCCGGCGCATCGAGGGGGGGGAGCACGGCATCCTGCAGGTGTCGGCCGTGTCGCGCCGGTTGTACAACCCCTCGGCGCGGCGGATCGTCCTGACCGGCGGCCCCTTCGCCTACATCAAGATCGCCGAAGGCTGCAATCACCGGTGCGCGTTCTGTGCCATCCCCGGCATCCGGGGCCGCTACCGGTCGCGGCGCCCGGCCGATATCGTGCGCGAGGCGGAATCCCTTCTGGCCGGCGGGGTGCGCGAACTGAACCTGATCTCGCAGGATACCACCCGTTACGGGGGCGACCTCGGGCGCCGGACGGATATCGCGGCGCTCGTACGCGCGCTGGACCGGATCGGCGGCCGGTTCTGGATCCGCCTGCTCTACGGCCATCCGGCACATCTCGACGACGCCCTGCTGGACGCCATGGGCGAAAGCCGGCATGTGTGCCGCTACCTCGATATCCCCATCCAGCACAGCCACTCTGAAATCCTCCGCGCCATGCGGCGGGCCGGCGGGGCACGCGCCGTGCGTGCCTTGCCGGAGCGCGTGCGGGCCCGGTTGCCCGGGGCGGCGCTGCGGACCACCTGCCTGGTGGGGTTCCCGGGCGAGACCGCGGCGCATTTTGCCGATCTGCAGTCCTTTGTGCGCGAGGCCGCGTTCGATCACCTGGGCGTGTTCACGTTTTCGCGGGAGGAAAACACCGCCGCCCATGACCTGCCGCATCCCGTCCCGCGGACCGTGGCGGTGCGGCGTCGCGCGGCGTTGATGCGCGCGCAGCAGGCGACGGTGCGCCGCCATCTGGCCGCGCAGGTCGGCCGGGCCGAAACCGTCCTGATGATCCGGCCGCTGGAGGAGGGGCTGTGGCTCGCGCGTTCGGCGCGCCAGGCCCCCGAGGTCGACGGCGTCACGCGGGTCGCGGTCGGCGGGCGCCCGACCCGGGCCGGCGAGTTCCTGCGGATCCGCCCCACCGGCGTCGAGGGTTACGACTTGGCGGCGGCGTTCGAGTTTGACAGCGCACGGGCGGAGCCTGCACACTGGATGCCGCATGAATCTTCCGAATAAGATCACGGTGAGCCGTATCGGGCTGACCTTCGTGATGGTGGTGTTCCTTACGACCAGCATCCCGTGGGGCAAGACCCTGGCGTTGTTCACCTTCGGCCTGGCCGGCCTGACCGACTGGTGGGACGGAGCCCTGGCCCGCCGGCACGGCTTCATCTCGGTCTTCGGGCAGTTGATGGATCCGCTGGCCGACAAGATCCTGGTCAGCGCGGCGTTCATTAGTTTTGCGTCCCTGCACCAGGTGGTGCCGGCGTTTGCCGTCGTGCACCAGGTGGTGCCGGCCTGGATCGTGATCATGATCATCAGCCGCGAATTCCTGATCACCGGGCTGCGCCTGCTGGCCACCCAGAAGGGCCGTGTGCTGCCGGCGGGAAAATGGGGCAAGCACAAGATGATCTGGCAGACGGTCACGATCGTTGTCATCATGGCCGGGCTGTCCCTGCAGCACGACGTGTTGCCCCTCCTGCTGGCCGGGACGGACCGGTACGCGGCCCTGCTGTACCGGTTCAACTTCTATTTCGCGCACGCCGCGGTCTGCCTGGCGGGCTTGGTCGGTTTGCTGACGGTCGGTTCCGGGGTGGTCTACCTGTGGGAGAGCCGGGACGTCTATCTGGAGAGCATTTGACGGACGGGACGCATCTATGAGCCAGGATTGGAACATCAGGCCGCGCGGCACGGTGTGCGGCGCCTGCCAGAAGGCGTTCGAGGACGGGCAGGCTTACACCACGCGCCTCGTGTTCGAGAGCCTCGACTACAGCCGCGACGACTACTGTGACGCCTGCTGGGTCACCGAGGCGGCGCGCAAGACGAGTTACAGCTCGTGGAAGGGCCTGTTCCGGATGCCGCCGCCCGAGCCGGAGCGCCGGGTCCGCAAGGAGACGGCCGAAACCCTCCTGCGCCAGCTGCTGGAGGAGAACAACCCGGCCCGCAAGAGCGCCATCTACATCCTCGCGGTGATGCTTGAACGCCAGCGCGTGCTGGTGGAGCGCGAGGTCCGGACCGCGGACGACGGCGTGCGGTGGGTGGTCTACGAACATCGCAAGACGGGCGAGACCTTCCTGCTGATCGACCCGCAGCTCAAGCTCACGGAGATCGAGCCCGTGCAGCAGGAGATCATGGACCTGCTGTCGGGGCAGGGAGCCTCCGAAACTGAGCCGGTACCGAATGAACGCCCAACAACCAACGTCCAACAACCAACGCCCAACGCCCAGCAGCCGGAACCCCAATGAGTGCCCGTTGGTTGTTGGACGTTGGACGTTGGATGTTGGGCGTTGAAGTCAAAACCCCGCCCCTGACCACCCACCCTCATGTTTGACCTCAAGATCAGCGGTGGAACGGTCATCGACGGCACCGGGGCGCCGTCTGTCCGGGCGGACGTGGGTTTGGCGGGGGCGCGCGTGGCCGATGTCGGCGACCTTTCGCGCGCGGAAGCGCGCGAGGAGCTTGACGCGCGCGGCTGCATCGTATGTCCCGGCTTCATCGACACGCACTCGCATTCCGACGCCTATCTGCTGATTGAACCCTCGGCCCCCAGCAAGATCCACCAGGGCGTCACCACGGAGGTGGTCGGCAACTGCGGCGCCTCCGCCGCGCCGCACTTCGCGCCGGCCCGCCTTCCCTCCGACTGGCAGACGTTCGAGTATCCCGGCGCCTGGCACAGCATGGCCGAGTATCGCGTGCTGCTCGAACGTGTGCGCCCGGCCGTGAACGTGGTGGCGCTCGTGGGGCACAATGTGCTGCGGGCCGGCGTCATGGGCTACGAGGGCCGGGCGGCCACCGTGGACGAACGGGCGGTCATGACGCGACGGCTGGAGGAGGCGCTGGACGCCGGGGCGCGCGGGTTGAGCACGGGACTGATCTATCCGCCGGGCATGTATGCGACGGTCGCGGAGATCGACGGCCTGGCCCGCCTGACCGGGTCGAAAGGGGGTATCTACACCTCCCACATGCGCAGCGAAGGCCGCCAGTTGATCGAGGCGCTGGAGGAGACCCTTGCCATCGGCCGGTCCGCCGGGGTTCGTGTGCAGGTGTCGCACCTCAAGACCTCCGGGCGCGCGAACTGGCCCCTGCTGGACCGCGCCCTGGACATCCTCGACCGTGCGCGGGCGGGCGGGGTTGAGGTCGCGGCCGACCGCTATCCCTATCTTTCGTCATGCACGGAACTGGATGTAATCTTCCCGGACTGGGCCACGGAGGGCGGGCGTGACGCCGAACTGGCGCGCCTGCGCGATCCCGGGACCCGCGCCCGGTTGCGTGCGGACGTGCTCGCGTCGCGGCCCGACGACGCCTGGGGCATCGTCACCATCGGCTCCTCTGACGTTCAAAACGGCCGCTTCCGCGGGTGGCTGCTGTGTGATGTCGCCGCCGAACTGGGCCTGGATCCCGTGGACGCGGCCCTGCATCTGATCGAGGCCGACGAACTGCGCACCAGCGCGTTTTTCCAGGGCATGAGCGCGGAGAATCTGGGGCGCATCCTGGCCCAGCCCTACGTCATGCTCGGCTCGGATGCGTCCGTGCGGGCGCCCTGGGGCCCCTTGAGCCGCGACCATCCGCATCCCCGCGCCTACGGCAGTTTTCCGCGGTTCCTGCGCTCCGTCCTGGACGGTCGCACCATGGCCATCGAGGAAGCCGTGCGCAAGATGACCTCGCTGGCGGCGGACCATTTCCGGCTGGCGGGGCGGGGGCGGTTGGTGCCGGGGGCGGCGGCCGATGTCACGGTATTCGATCCAGGCGCCGTCGTTGACCGGAGCACCTACGCGGTGCCCCATCAACTGCCGGAAGGCGTGGTGCACGTGGTGGTCAATGGCACTCCGGCCGTGGTTCAGGGCGCCCCTACCGGCCGGCGGGCCGGCCTGTGGTTGTGACGGTCAGGGCCTAGCGGCTGGCGTGGATATCCAGGATGCGCGGGCCGTAGGCGCCGGGTGTCGCCCCGCCATCCATGTAGGCCCGGGTGCGGTACTCGGCCTCGGTCATATCGTTCAATTCGTGCAGCATCTTGCGCAGCGACTCGGCGGCGTCCATGCTGGACGACAACAGTTCCTCGGTCACGGCCCGGTCCTGGTTCTGCATGCGCGCCATCAGTTCCAGGCTGGCCAGCAGAATCGTGGCCGGCTGTCCCAGGTGATGGCAGGCGGCCCCGAGGCTCTCGACCATGACGCGCTGCCGCTCGGACTGACGCTCCGCCTGTTCCGCCCGCATCCGGTCGCTGATGTCGAGCAGGGACATCACCATGCCGGCCAGTTGATCCTCGGCATCGCGGTTAGCCGCCGCGACTACCTGGATGTGAACCGCCGCGCCATCGGACGATATGAGGCTGATTTCCCCCGTCCAACTGCTGCCGGCCATCACGGTCTTAATCATGTCCTCGGCCTGGGTGCCTTCCGGGAAGAGGTCCTTCAGGTGTTTTCCAATCAGCGCCTCGCGCCGGTCCTGGCCCCAGAAACGGGCGGTGGCATTGTTCACATACTCAATCTGTCCATGCCGGCTCGTAATGGCAATGCCCGCGGACGTATTCTGGATCGCGTTGTGAACGGTGCGCAACATTTCTTCGGCCTCGCGCCGCCGTGTGACGTCACGGATGAAAATACACAGGTAGTGCCGGTTGTCCACCAGCAGGCGATTCACGGCAATCTCGGTGGGAAAGATGCTCTCGTCCTTCCGGATACAGTACGCCTGAATCAGGACGAAACGGTCCACCTCCAGCGAGGCGTTCAGCGTGCTCACGGTCGAGGCGTCGGCGCCGGAAATAATGTCGGTGATCGAGGCCTCCCTCAACTCGGCGCGCGTGCGTTTCAGGAACTCCTGCGCCCGCGAGTTCGAATCCACAATCTCGCCGTTGGTTTCGGCGATAATGGCGCCGTCGTACACACTCTGGAAAAGCTGCTGGAAATCGGCGCCGCCGACACGGGTCTCCGCCTTGGCGGACGGCGGCCGCACCCCTTCAACGCGGACCTTGGCCTTCGGGCGGTCGCCCCCTGAGCGCAACAACTCATCCCGCATATCCGGCGGGATGTCGATCCGCATTGTCGTGGATGACGTCTTGGGTTGTTCCGTCATGAGGCTCTTGTAGAAATGAGAGTCATTTGAATATAGCGCATAATATACCAATTCACGGGAGAATACGATATCAGTTTCTGACAACTTGGAATGCACTTGGAAATCATGGAGGCAGGACGTCTCTTGATTGGAAAGTTTGCGTCATTTTTTAGAAAGTGAGAAGACGTGTCCCGCTTGCCAAGTCCGGATCCATGGACGATGCCGGGTGGGCTTCAGGGCGTTGTACGGGTGGGCGGAGAGGCCGCCGTCGGGTGTTCAAGGGTGTTATGTTGGACTCTTAGCAGGCCGGCGTTATCGTCGGTCACGCTCAGGATGGTGCGGATAAGGCTGTGCAGGCCGTCGTAGTCTGCGGGGACGCGGCGCTGCCACTCGGCCAGGAGGTCCCGCGGGCTCAGGGCGGCTTCGCTGACCAGCACCCGCGTACCGGCGTCCACGGCGCGCATGACGGCTGAGAAATCGATTGGTAGACGCAGGTCGCGCGCGTAGAGGATGTCGGGGGCGAGGCTTAGCGCGCTGCCCAGTGCCAGCGCCAGTGTGGGGCAGTCGGTGCCGACTTCCACTTGAATAACGATGGATTTTTGGTGTTTGAGGATGAAGGACAGATTCTGTTCGGCAATATAGAGGACACGATTGGCCTGTGCGTTCACCCTGGCCAGGGCGCCGTAGATGAAGCGTGCGAGGGCGGTTGAGGAGGGGCCGGTGACGAGGATGATGCCCGGCTCGCAGGTGCCGACCACGCGGTCGATCTCCCCGATTTGCGTGGGGTCGGCCAGGCTGCCGGCCAGGTCGGGGATGGCGAAGGGCATGCGCTGAATGCAGACCATGTCGCTGCCGCGTTGCGTGAGGTGGTGGACGCGGAAACGCCCCAGCGTGGGGATGCCGAACGAGAAGACCCCGTGGTCGCCGAGGGTCGCCGTGCCGGAGTGGTTCACGTGGCTGGCCAGGCTGGCCAGCGTGTCGCGGACATCGTCCGGGTTGAGGATCGCCTCGACGACGACCCTTAACTCGCGGCCCCGCTTCTCGATGGGCGGGGCGCCGGCGACGAGGATGACGCGCGTCACGCGATCCTCGGCGGCCAGGTAATTGATGATCTTGGAAGCGTAGTTCATGCTGTCCCCAGTCTTGTATGCACTTGAAGGTATTGGAAGGCGGAGCGATGTCAAGCGCCACCCTCAAAAAAACGCGGCGCGGTCCGGGTTCGGACCGCGCCGCCACCTGCTCGGGGAGGGGGAAGTCCCGACGGACGGGTGAATAAGCAAATGCTGTGCCGGGCTTGCACTACGGTCCGGCATCTGCTTTAGTGTGGGTGAGTCTCCGACGCACAGCATGGCGTTGCGGGCCTTGAGAGGCGTCGGTCGCCAGAATGAACACACTTACGGACTTGGTCAAACGCTTCCAGCGCGGCCGCACGGACGTGGTCGGTGTGGACGTGGGCGCCACGGCGATCAAGGTGGTCCGGCTCAAGGTGCTCAATCGGACGGCCACGGTGGTGGCGGTGGCTGCCCTGCCGGCCGTGTCCCTCCCGCCGGGGGCGGGTGTGCCGCCGCCGGTGATACTGCCCAAGGCGGTGCATGGGCGCCATGCGGCACTGGCGTACTCGGGGCCCGGGGCGCTCGTCAAGTTGCTGACCTTTCCCACCCATTCGGAGAAATCCGCCGAGACCCAGGTGAACGAACTGATGGGGTTGGCCGACACCTCCGACTACCGGGTGGCCTATGAGCTGATCTCCGAGAGCCGTACCGAGATGCGGGCGTTGGCCGTCGCGATGCCCGACCTCGCGGCCACCCAGTTGTGCGCCCTGTTTCCCGCGGGAACGCCGGCCCCGTGCTCCATCGAGGTGGCGGGCCTGGCGAGCATGACGGCCTTCGAGCGCGGTCCCGGTCACCGTCACGTCGAAGAGGCGGTGGCGGCCGTCGATTTCGGCGCCACGGTCACGACCGTCGCGTTCTACAACAAGGGGGCGCTGTCCCTGATTCGCAAGTTCGATTTCGGTTCGGCGGCCATCCTGAAAACAGTCCAGGAAACCCTGGGGGTCGATGCCGAGGTGGCGCAGGGGATTCTCGCCGACGGGTCCTTCGATATTTCGCAGGCCATCCGCAAGGCGATGGAGTCGTTCGTGCAACAATTTGTCATCTCGCGCGACTTTGTCGAGCGCCGCGAGAACTGCCACATCCTCCGGCTGTACGCCTGCGGGGGAACGGCGGGTACGCAGGGCTGGGCGCGTGAACTGGAGTCATCCTCGGGCCTTGCCCCGGAGTTCTGGAATCCGTTCGGCGACATCGCCGTTTTGCCGGGCGCCATCCCGGACGCGCTGAAGGGGCAGGAGACGCGGTTCACGGCGGCGCTGGGCGCCGCCTGGGCCGTGATGCAGACAGGCTGAACGATGCACATCAACCTCATTCTCGAACTCGAGCAGCGCAGCGCCAGCTTGGTGCAGCCGCAGTTACTGGTCCGGGCGCTGTTCGGCAGCATCGGGGTGCTGGTGTTCGTGTCGGCGTTTTCCTTCTTTTCATCCTATCGCAACCTGAAGCATGAGGCCGATGGGGTCGTTGAAGAGTGGCGCCGCACCGAACCCAAGTATAAGGCGGCGTTGCAGTTGCGCACCGACCTGGGCCTTCGCAGCGATCTGTTCAAGGAGATCGCGGGCTGGAGTGATACACGGCTGGGGTTGGGCGCCCAGTTGGAGGCGATCCAGATGGCCGTGCCGCCGATGATCCAGTTGACCGATCTGCAGGTGTCGCATGACCTGTTTGTCGTCTCCAACGTCCCGGCACGCATCTACGAGCTACGCCTGTCGGGCCGCACCAGCGCGGCGGGTTCCGAAGTCAATGTCGGTGAGTTCACCGAGACCCTCCGCCAGGTGCCTTTCGATGTGTGGATCGAGTCGGCGGTCATCCCGCCCGGCCGGTTTCGCCAGGATAATCAGGTGAAGAGCGACCGGGTGTTCGAGATAGTGTGTCGATACAAGCCGCGGCGGTTAGAATGAAGCTCCCCGAAGGCCGGAAACAACGGATCCAGGTGCTGGTGCTCATCGGCATTGGCTGCGTCGTGGTGCTCATCGTGCTGGCGCAGTTTGCCTTGGCGCCGATCCTCGATGCGCGCCAGAAATTGGCCGAAACCCGCGAGGAATACCAGGGGCGCATGGAGAAGGCCGGGCGCGAGTTGAAGGCGGCGGCGCAGATCCAGGTGGAGTTTGACGCAGTGACGGGCCAGCTCAAGGCCATCGCGGCCGACTACCTGCTGCATCCGATCCTGGGGTCGTACCTGGTGGGCGTGACGGAGGCCATGGAGCCGCGCGCCCAGGAAACGGGGTTCGTCATGGAGGATGTCCAGGAACGCGGTGTGCAGGCCTTGCGCTTGCGGGCGAAGGAAATAACCGGCCTGCGTCCCTACAACGCCTACAGTGTGCAGATCACCGGCCAGGGTTCGTATGCGGAGATCATGGCGTTTCTCAAGTCCATCGAGACCCGGAACCCTTACGTGAGCGTTACGGAATTACGCATCTCCAGTCAACCTGACAACCCCGCCCGGCATCGCGCCAGCTTGCGCCTCGAATGGCCGATCGGGGGGGAACATGACTTGGAGCCGTCGGTCGCGGCGGGCAAGGAGGAGGCATGAACCCCTTGGCGATCGGGGCGGTGCTGATCCTGACGCTGGGCGGCAGCCTCGCGGCGGTGGCCCAGTCTCCCGCGGGCCCAACGCCGCAGGGCCCCGAACCCGGCGGGCTGGGCGGACTGTCGGCTCCCGGGGACGCCCCCGTGAGCGCGGGCGTCGACCCGGGCCCGGGCACGGCACCGCCGGCGGTGTCACGCATGGCCCGCGATCCGTTCTGGCCGGTGGGCTATGTGCCTCGCCCGGTCGTCAGGCCCGGAGTTGGACGGTCCGTGCAGGGCCCCGCCGCCCCCGCGCTGGTCCAGGCCGTGGCCGCCCGCCCGCCGAACTGGGATGAGGCCCGCCGCCGCCTGGAGATCAAGGGCGTCAGCCGCATCGGCCGCGACAAGACCTCGGGCCGCGAAATGTATTTTGCAGATGTCAACGGACGGATCGCCGAGGAAGGGGACATCGTGAGCACGACGTGGGACGGACGCGTCTACCGGTGGCGACTCACGCAGATCAGTGCGGCGGGTGTCCAACTCACGAAACTGGATAGTCGCGTGGAATGAGTGCCACGTCTGGGGCGGCCGTCTTGTGGCCTGGTGTCCGCAGGGTATGATTTGTGCTTTGGTGGCGACGGGCGGTTGACGCAGCGGAGGGGGCGGGGGTAGGATCGCTTTTTAAAGGAGACTGTTATGAAGGCACGGGGATGGATGCGGTTCGCGGGTGCGGCGGTGGCCATGGTGCTCGCGGTATTCGGGCCGGTCGGTTGCAACGACGATGACTCCTCTGGATCAAGCGAACTGGATGGCTATTTCGAGTCGCATCCCTTCCTGGTCGAGCCGCGCAGCAGCAGTATGGGCAATGGCGTGGTGCAGATCAGCCCCTCCTCCGCCTCGGTGAACCAGGTGGGCGGCAAGGCGCTCTTCAAGGCCACGGGGGGTGAGGGGGTTTATACCTGGGACGTCCTGGATTCCTCGATTGGCAGCGTCGATGGCAGCGGGTCGCAGGGCTCCTACACCGCCCTGAAGGTTGGCAATAACGACGTGATTGTCTATGACAGCGCCGGTAATTGGGCGCGCGCCCCGATTGCGGGCACGGCCTCGGCGCTTTCGATTTCGGCTGATCCCACCACACTGACGCCGGATGTCACGTTCGCGGTGCTCAAAGCGTCGGGCGGGCAGCCGCCGTACACCTGGTCGAAGTCCTCCGGGACGGGCGCGATTGTGGGCTCCGACACCGGTGCCAGCGTGGTCTACAGACGGGACGATCCGGGCGACAACGTCTTGACCGTCACCGACAGTCTCGGGGACCGGGCCAGTGTCATCATCACGCAACCCTAGAGCAACATTCCAACCAAACGACGGGAGTCACAGTGATCAGGAATGCGCGGTGGTGGACGGTGGCTGCGGTCGCCGCAGGGGTGGCTGTGGCCGGGCTCGACGCCGCGCTGGCCCAGACGATCGGCGGACTCGCCAACAACAACTCAGTCTGGCGCGAGCAGATCGCGGGTCCGCCCGGCGATGGCGATGGCCAGGGCGAATTGCGTGTGGGCCTTTGGCCGAATGCGATGGGGACCACGCCGGCTGCCAGCATCCTGCTCGCCAGCGGCTCGCTCCCCCTCGGGGCAGGGCCGTACAATTTCACCTTTCCCGGGCCCTATTCCAACGGTCAGTACTGGGTCATGGCCTGGGTCGACGGCGACAGCAACGGGGCTTACAGCCAAGGGGAACCGCATTCCGATGCCCTTTCGGCAGCCATTGTCGATGGTGTGTCGGTGGCGATCTCCTCGATCACAGTGACGGACGACTACGACCTGGACAAGATGCCGGACTGGTGGGAGTTCCACTGGCTGCGTTTTGCGTTGGACGATGACGGGGTCTTCGACCGGGATCCCGACAACGACGGCCTCAGCAATCTCAAGGAGTGGCAGCTCTCCGACTTGAACACCAATCTCACGACGTTGAGCCCCGCGAACTGGGACACGGACGGTGACGGCATCGACGATGGCTGGGAACTCCGCTACTTCACGTTCGAGAATGATTTCGGCATGAACCCGACCGTCTCGAATCGCGTGATCGATCTGGACGGCGACGGGCTTTCGGCCTGGCATGAGTACTGCGGCGCGGACGGGATGCCGGCGATGGTCCAGGATCGGGTGGAAGGAGGCGTCAACAAGGGGAAAAGGAATCCCACCGACCTGGGCGACACCCTGAACCCCCTTGACATCGACTCCGATTACGACCTGCTGCTCGACAGCTTTGAGGCCGCCTGGTTTGACCCGGCCAATGGAATTGACCCGCATGCCGGCGTTATGGTGTCGGTTCCCCAGGGAACGAACGTCAACATCGCGATCGCGCAGGCGGATAGCGACCATGACGGGCTGAGCAATTACCGGGAACAATGCCTGCTGACCAATCTGTGGCAGTCCTCGGCGAACGGGGACAAGTGGGATTGGGGCGACCGGACGCCGTTTCCCCAGCGCACCTATGTCGCGGTCGACGGCGTGACCGTCCGCGTCTGCACCATGGATACGACCGGGGTGCCGCTGAATCTCGGCTTGCTGCTCGACCAGACCTTTGTCACATCGGCGAACCGCGCCCTGTTGCGCCGGCACGACTGGACGGACCCGACTGACGGCACGGGCTACGACTACGTGGATGAGGACCTTCCGCCGGGGCACGACACGGACGATGACTGGCTGCCGGACGGATGGGAAGTGCAGTTCAACCTCGATCCGCGGGACGATGGATTGAGCGGTCCTGTTCCGTGGGAGAACGGTCCCTTCGGAGATCCTGATGGCGACAACCTCTTCAATATCGATGAGTATCTGGGACAGGATGGCAATCGGTTCACGACGTTGTCGTATGTCAACGGGACCGGCGATGAGACCAATCCGAACGAGTCCAACTGGCGGCCGGATTCGACCTACGAGTGGCGGTGGTATCCGGACAATCCGCTGGAGAATCCGCCGCTGACCGATCCGCGTTCGGGAACGGGTATCAGCCGCGGGGAAACGCTCGGCAGCGCCTTGCCATCCACAAGCATCGGGACCGATTCCGGAATAGATTCGGACGATGACGGCATTTCCGACGACGTGGAAATGAATCCGCCCGAGGGGACCCCTTTGACGAGTCCGGTTCATTCCTGCGATCCGTTCATCACCCGTGCGGCGCTCATCACAAGTCCGACCGGCATACCGATCCCGGATCCCGAACCCGCGGCCGCCAATGGCATCGCGCCTGCCGGTGTGCGCGAGGACTTGGTGCGCCGCAATTGGACCATCGAATGTCAGGTCAAGCTGCTGGGAACCAACCTGACCGGCGACCTGTTCAATTATCAAACCAGGGTGGGTGCGGCGGGGCGGACCGTGTACCGGTTGTCTCTTTCCAATAACGTGCCCGTCCTGTCCTCCCACAACGCCGCCAGCGTCCTGAAGACCGTCAAGGCGAATGCGTTGCCGACCAATCGATGGATTCAGGTCGTCGGGGTCTGGGACTTCGACCACAACAGCCTCGGCCTGTATGTCGGAGGGGTGCTGTTCATGGAGCAGGAGGCGGGGGGTGAGAGTTTCTCCAAGTACATGTTTCCCGCGACGAACGCGATGGCTCTGGCCGCCTCGGCCAACGGATCCTTTGTCAACCGGTTGATGATCGACGAAGTCCGCATTTGGGGCGTGGCCCGGA
>CAZWQJ010000117.1:0-13017 GCA_964635825.1 uncultured Victivallales bacterium
AGTTCCACATTCAGCCGGCTGGGCCCCACCCGATGCAGAAGCCCCGCATTCCATAACACCACCGCCGGCCGGTTTGTGCGCGCCGCCGGCTCCGTGATCACCCCCACCAGCGCGCCATCCTCGCCAAACGTGATCGCGCGCTCGCGATAGCTCTCCGCCCCGCTCATGGGCCCCGCCCTTCCGGCGCCAACACGTCCAGCAGCCCCGCCAGCACCTTGTTCGGAAACAGCACCCCGCCGCTGCGCCCCACATCGCCCCAGTCGCCCGCATCCGGAATCTCGCGCCAGTCCAGCCGGATTCCCGCCTCGGCCGCCTGAGCCCGCAGCCCCGCGCCGGCCGCATCCGCCGCCGACGCCACCACCACCGTGGTCCGCGAACGCCCGCGCAAGCCATCCAGCAAGCGCGCCCCCTTCAGCTCCGCCCGCAACGCCGGCGTAAGCACATACCCCAGGCACTCGCCTTCCGCACCACTCCGCGTCCCGCGCGCGCGCCGTCCACCCCCCGCCCCAAAGCGCTCTCGCTGCACCGCCGCCAGCCCGTCCACCTGCGTCAGAAAATCCTCGCCGCCCGCCACCGGATCCCACAGCGCCAACTCGCGAATGTCGCGATCCTCCACCGCCCATCGCGCCGCCAGCACCGCCCCCAGCCGCAGCCCCACCACGTCCAGCACCTCTACGCCCGCCAGGTCCCGCAGCTCGCGCGCCGCCACCCGCACATCCTCGCACCACCCACCGTACGTCGACTCCGGAAACACCCCGGCCGAGTCGCCCGTCCCCCAATAGTCGAACCGCAGCACATGAAACCCCGCCCGCGCCAGCGATTCCGCCAGCATCCGGAACGCCCGGTGCGCCCGCATGTACTCGTGCCCGATCGGCTGGCAACAAAGCACCGCCGTCTCGCGCACCCGCTCACCCAGCGGCGCGTGATGCACGCCAAACAACGACCTCTCTCTGTCACCAAAATAGAATGGAAGCATGACGACTCAGTCTGTCCCCTCTGCAGCCTCGGCCAGCGGCGGCGTCCCCGCCGTCGCCGGCGGCACCCCCAGCGCCTCCAGCACCGTGTCCGCAAACAGCCGGTTCCCGCGATCGCTCAAGTGCGCCCCGTCCGTCGTCAGAATCCCCTCGTACTTCTGCGCCGGATTGTTCGTCGCCAGGTACGCCACGAACGGCTTCTGCAACTCGATCACCTGGCACTCCTTCTCCGCCCCCACCTCGCGAATGATCTCGGAGTACGTATCCAGCAGCGCATCATACGTGTTCGTCCCGTGCTGCCGCTCGCCCACCACCGTCAGCGTCGTCAACACCGGCCGCGCGCCCGTCTTCTTCACGCGCCACACCAGATCCTGCAGCCCCAGCCGCCAGATCTTCTTCGCCACATCCCGGCCCGATCCCTCTTCGCACAAGTCATTGATCCCAATCTCAATCACCACAATCGTCGGCTGATGACTCAGCACGTCCTCATCAAACCGCGTCCGCAGCCCGCGCACCGTGTCCCACCCCTTCCCCGCCCCAATCACATCGATCTTCAGATGCGGCAGCCGCTCAATCAGAGCCTCCTCCACCAACTTCACATATCCGCCCCGCCGCTGCCCGTGCTCGGTCAGCGAGTCCCCCGCAAACACCACCACATCCCGATCCTTCAGCGGCGTCACCTCCCCCGCCCCCGCCACCCCCGCCACCAACAAAGCCCCCACCACCCACCCAATCCCCCTCACCCGACCCCTCATAATAGTCCTCCCGCCTTTCCCCAGTCTATTCCCCTCCCAGACAACTCCCGGCAAGGCGGCGTCTCGCCGCCTTGCCCCCCGGCGAACGTGACGTGCGTTTGGCTGCCCGACCAACGGGAGGGCTGCGAATCGGGGGGGCTAGCTTGCCCTCAGCGCTAGGAAGAGCCGACCGGGCAGGACTCAGGGTCCGCCCGGTCGGCGATGACGCCGCGCTGGGGGCAAGATCGCCCCCCCGATTCGCACCAAACGCACGGCACTTTCATCAAGCCAAACCCCGCTCCTTCGATTCGGAGTCACGTCTACACCGCCGCCTTCTCCACCGTCGCCGCCAATTGCCTCAGCGTGCTGAACAGAATATCGTTCGGCGACACCTCCACCCCCGTCGCCACGCGAATGCGCTCCACCGCGCGAATCGCCAGCAGCGAGTGCCCGCCTAGATCGAAGAAGTTGTCCACCGCCCGCACCCGCGCCACCCCCAGCACCTCGCACCACACCGCCGACAGCCGCGTCTCCATCGCCCCGCGCGGCGCCTCATCCGCCACCGCCGCCGCACCGCGCCCCGGCTCCGCTGGCGCCGGCAGCCGCGCGCGATCGATCTTGCCCGTCGGCGTCATCGGCATCGCCGCCAGCTCCACCACGTGCTGCGGAATCATGTGCGCCGGCAAGCTCCGCCGCAGCGCCTCGCGCACCGTCGACGCCGACACCCGCCCCCCGCCCGCCGCCACCACGTGCGCCGCCAGCCGCCGATCCCCCGGCCGCGGCTCCCACACCGACACCACCGCCTGCGCGATACCCTCCACCCGCTCCAGCGCCGCCTCGATCTCACCGGGCTCCACCCGGAATCCGCGCAGCTTGAGCTGCCGATCCCGGCGCCCCAGAAACTCGATCGTCCCATCCGGCCGGTAGCGCGCACGGTCGCCCGTCCGATACAGGCGCCCGCCCTCGCCCTCCCCGAACGGATCCGCCACAAACGCCGCCGCCGTCAGCTCCGGCCGCCGCCAGTATCCCCGAGCGACCCCGTCGCCGCCCGTGTACAACTCTCCCGGCACCCCCACCGGCACCGGCTGCAGCGACGCATCCAGCAGGTACGCCGTCGTGTTCGCCACCGGTCGCCCGATCGGCACGCTGGGCCGCGTCACCCGCCCCCGCGTGATGTCGTAGCAGCACGTGAACGTCGTGTTCTCCGTCGGGCCGTACCCATTGATCAGGCGGCACTCCGGCAACGCCTCCAGCACGCGCTCCACCGCCGACACCGCCAGCACATCCCCGCCCGCCAGCAACTGCCGCACACCCCGCAAATCCTCCAGCCGCTCTTCCACCATCAGCCTGAATAACTCCGCCGACAGCCAGAGCGCATTCACGCGCTGCGCGCGCACGACGCGCCCCAGCTCAGCGGTCGTCAGCACGCCCGGCGGCGCCACCACCACGCGCCCGCCATTCAGCAGCGGCCCCCAGATCTCCAGCGTCGACGCATCAAACGCCAGCGGCGCGAACTGCAGCATCGCCGTCCCCGCGTCGAGTTCCATGAAATTCGTCCCGCGCACCAGCCGCACCACCCCGCGCTGCGTCACCGCCACGCCCTTCGGCGTGCCTGTCGACCCGGACGTATACATGAGATACGCCAACCGCTCGCCGCCTCCCGCATCGGGCAGGTTCCCATCGTCGACGCCCGGTGCGTCCATGGTCGCCGCCAACGGCAACACTCCCCCGCTGACCGGCGGCAGGCTGCGTGCACCGGACTCGTCCGCCAGCACCAGCGTCGCCTCCGTGTCTTTCAACATGAACGCCAGTCGCTCGCGCGGCCACGCCGGATCCAGCGGCAGATACGCCCCCCCCGCCTTCAGAATGGCCAACAGCCCCACCACCGCCTCCGCCGAACGCTCCGCCGCCAGCCCCACCGGCTCCTCCGCCTTCACCCCACGCGCCACCAGCACCCGCGCCAACCGATTCGCGCGCCGATTCAGCGCATCGTACGTCACCGTCACCGCCGCGGCCCCCGCCTCCGCAGATGCCCCCGCCACCACCAACGCCACCGCCGACGGCGTCCGCGCCGCCTGCTCCTCAAACAACTTCGCAATCGCCATATCCCGCGGGTACTCGCTCCGCGTCGCGTTCCACTCCACCAGCACCCGCCGGCGCTCATCCGCCTCGAGCAGCGGCAATGCCGCCACCGCCACCGTCGCGTCACGCGCCACCGCCCGCAACAACGCCACGAAACTGCGCAGCCACGCCGAGACCGTCTCGCGCGAATACAGATCCGCGTTGTGGTTGGCCTGCAGCACCAACGTGCGCCCCTCGGGCATCGCATTCAGGAATAATTCGAAGTTCTCAAAATGGCGCGGATTCGACACAAACGTCGTCGGCCTCCCATCGAACGAAAACCCTTCCACCGCGATCCCCTGGTCGATATTGAACGCCACGGGCAGCAGCGGTATGCGCGAGGGATCGCGCGGCAGCCGCAAACGCTCCAGCAGCCGCCCGAAGGTGAAGTGCTGATGCTCGTACGCATCCAGCAGCACCCCGCGCACACGGCGGGCCAAGGCGTCAAAGGACTCCGCCGGCTCCACCGTCGCCCGCAGCGGCAGCAGATTCACGCAGTGCCCCACCAAATGCTCACAACCACTGGCGGACTGCCCCGCCGCCGGCAACCCCACCACCAGGTCCGTCTGCCCGGTCACGCGGTACAGCCACGCATCAAACCCCGCCAGCAGCAGGTTCACAAGCGAGCAACCCATGCGCGCGCCCGCCTGCCGCAGCGTCACCACCAACTCCTCATCCAACGCCAGGTCCACGCGCCCGCCACGGAACGTGCGCCGCGTCGGTCGCGCTCCATCCGCCGGCAGATCCAGCACCGGCAGGTCGCCCGCAAAGCGCTCCAGCCAATACCCATCCACCGCCGCCGCTTCCGCCGACTCCGCAAACTGCTCGCGCTCCCGCGCGTAGGCACTGAAGCGGTCCGCCGGTGGCAGCGCCGCCGCCACCCCGCGGCGCCGCGCCCCATACAACGCCCCCAGATCCTTGACGAGCACATCGATCGCCCAGCCGTCACAGACAATGTGATGCGCCGTGATCACCACCTGCGCCTCGTCCGCACTCAACTTCAGCAGCCGGAACCGGATCAGCGGCCCATGCTCCAGGTCGAACGGCTCCTCCACCTCCGCATCCATCACGGCCCGCAGCCGCGCCGCGCGCGCGTCCGACGCCAACACGGAAAGATCCTCCGTCGCCACCGCCACCGCCATCGTCTCCGCAATCCGCATCCGTGCCCCGTCGGCACTGAATGTCGCCCGCAGGCTCTCGTGCCGGTCCACAGCCGCCTGGGCCGCATCGCGCAGCACCGCCAGGTCCAGCGTCCCGCTCACCTGCACACTCACGGATTCATTGAAGGCCAGGTTCGCATCGCGCCCGCCCATGCGCACCGACAGCCAGATCTCGCGCTGGGCGGCCGTACTCGGCACGTCACCCGGATCCATCACCACCACCGCCGGAGCCGGCTGCAAAAACCCCGCCGCCTGCACCGCATCCAGCGCCCGCTCAAAGGCTGCCAGCGCCTCGGCCAGATCCGCATCCGTGTGCGCCAGCGTCAGGAAGCACGGGCGATGATCCCAGAGGTGCAGCCCATGATGCCGCAGCCACGCGTACAGCAGATCCCCCTGCGGCACATCATCGCTCCCCATGATCTTGAACAGCGACCCGCAATGATCCACCCGCAGCGGCATGCCCCGCCGAGCAAACGCCGCGTTGAGCGCTCCGGTAAAGGCCGCCGTGCGCGCATTCAATCCCTCCTGCAGCGCCGGGCCGCCTTCCTTCAAGTGCAGCAACGCCGCCCGCGCTGCCGCCAGCGTCAGCGGATGCCGCACAAACGTTCCCGCAAAATAGGTCACCCCCACCGTCGGGAAACTGTCGTCGCCGAATTGCCAGTGGCCGCCGTCGAGCGCATCCATGAAGCGCCGCGAACCGCCGATCACGCCAATCGGCATCCCGCCCCCGACCACCTTGCCGTAGGTCGCCAGATCGCCACGCACACCAAAGAACGCCTGGGCCCCGCCCTGATGGATCCGGAATCCCGTAATCACCTCATCCATGATCAGCGCGGCGCCCGCCTCCGCCGTGATCGCCCGCAACGCCTGCAGAAATTCGCGCGGCTGCAGCCCCGGGCGCCGGCTTTGCACCGGCTCCACCAGCACCGCCGCCAACTCGCCCGCACAGGCCTTCAACGTCTCCAGCGCCGCCGGGCTCCCATACTCCAGCACCAGCAGGTTCTCCACGGCCGACGGCGGAATTCCCGGCGCCGCCGGCAGCGGCTTGCCCGCTTTCCCTCCGCGCACAATCACCTCGTCCAAAATCCCATGGTACGCGCCCGCAAAAATCGCAATCTTCAGCCGCCCCGTCACCGTGCGCGCCAGGCGCATTGCCCCCAGCACCGCCTCCGAACCCGTATTGCAGAACGCCGCGCGCTCCAGCCCCGTCAGTTCGCAGAACAGCCCCGCCACCTCACCCGCCAGCGGATGCTGCGGTCCAATCTCGAAGCCGCGGTCGGCCTGCGCCTTCACGGCCTCCACCAGAAACGCCGCGCGGTTCCCGAAGAAGTTCGAACCAAAGCCGCAGGTCAGATCGATATACGCGTTGCCGTCCACATCCCAGAGCCGGCTCCCCTCGGAGCGGTTCACCACAATCGGGTAGATGATCTCTTTGATGCGCGGCCGGAATCCCGACACCACCCGCGGGTCCGCCAGATGCGCACGATTCTGCTGCGTCAGCGCTTTCGAGCCCGCCGTCCGCCGCACATACGCGTCCATGAACGCCTGTAGCGATTCTTCCTGCGCCGGCGTCAATGTCTGCCCCGCGCTCAAATCAATACGCGCACCCGCACCAAACGTCTTCGCCTTGGCCGCCGGCGCCGCCGCCTCCAGCGCCACCGCACGCTCTTCACCCGCCGGACTCGCCACCGCCTTCGCGGCCGCCGCCGGCTTGTGCGCCGCCACCACCGCCGCCAGCGCATCCAGTGTCGCGTATTGCTCCAGTAACTGACGGAACGTGACGTCGACCCCAAATGCCCGCCGCAGCGACAGCGCCAACTGCGTCAGCGACAGCGAATCAAAACCCATGTCGAGCAACGTCGCGCTATCCGGCGCCCCCGCCAGATCGAGCCCCGACGCCTCTTCCAACAAATGCCGCAGCGCCGCCTTGCTGTCGCCACCCCCGTCGGACTTGACGTCCCCCGCCGCGATCGCCGCCGCTTCGCCCCCGGCACTCCCGTCGTCCGCGCCCGCGCCGTGGGGCGCCATCGCCTCCACCCAGTGGCGCGTGCGCTCAAACGGATACGTCGGCAACGAAATCCGCTGCCGACGCGCACCCCCATGCACCTGCTCCCACTCCACCGCCACGGCCGCCGCCCACAGCGCCCCCAGCGCCCGCATCAGCGCCGGCGCATCGTCATCCGCCTGGCCGGACTGGCCCAGACTCGAGACCGCCACCTGCTTCAACGGATCCGCCGCCTGCTGCCGCGCCAGCGTCGCCGCCGTCGTTCCAGGCCCCACCTCCAACAGCACGCGCTGCGGGTGCTCCTGCCACAACGCGCGCACCGCATCCGCAAACCGCACCGTCGCCCGCAGGTGCCGCGCCCAATAGTCCGGGCTCGTCGCTTCTTCGGGCGTAATCCAGCGGGCCGTGGCCGTGGATAGATACGGCGTCTGCGGCGCCGACAGGCGCACGCCACGCAGGATCGCCGCGAACTCCGGCACCACCGGATCCATCATCGGCGAATGAAACGCGTGCGACGTCCGCAGCCGCTTGCAGCGCACCCCATCCGCCTCCAGGCGCGCCTCCAGTGCCGCCACCGCCTCCACCGGGCCGGACACCACACACAGGCCGGGACCGTTGATCGCAGCAATGGACAGGTCGCGCCCCAGCAACGGCTCCAACTCCGCCGCCGGCTTGCGCACCGAAAGCATCGCGCCCGCCGGCATCGCCTGCATCAGCCGCCCGCGCGCCGCCACCAGCATCAGCGCGTCCTCCAGCGTGAACACCCCCGCCAGGCAGCCGCAGACAAATTCGCCGATGCTGTGCCCGATCATCGCCACCGGCGTCACACCCCACGCCCGCCACTGCGCCGCCAGCGCGTAGGCCATCGCAAAGATCGCCGGCTGCGCGAGCCGCGTTTGCGCCAGCGCCTCCTCGGCCGCGGCCGCATCGCCCGCCGGATACAGCGTCTCGCGCAGGTCCAGCCCCAGGTGCGGCTTGAGCAGGTCGCAGCAGCGATCAAGCGCCTCCCGAAACACCGGCTCCTGCGCGTAAAGATCGCGCCCCATGTTCACATACTGCGAGCCCTGACCCGGAAACAGAAAGACAACCTCGGGCCGACGCTGCTCCACGTGGCGCGCACCCGTCCGCAGCGCGTCGCTCCCCGCCAGCGCCGCCGCGGCCTCCGCCGCATCCCGGCCAACCGCATACCGCCGGTGCGGAAACGCCTCGCGCCCCACTTGCAGCGTGTACGCCACATCCGCCAGATTCAGCGCAGGCTCCCCCTCCAGGCGCGCGCGCAGGTTGGCCCCCGCTCGCGTCAGCGCCGCCGGCGTCTTTGCCGACAGCACCAACACCTGCCACGGACGCGTCGCCGCCGCCGCCGGCACCACCGCCGGAGCCTCCTCCAGCACCACGTGCGCATTCGTCCCGCCCACCCCAAACGAACTCACCCCCGCCACCCGCGGACCCGCACTCGTCCACGCCTTCAACTCCCGGCTCACATAGAATGGAGACGACGCAAAATCGATCTGCGGATTCGGGCGGTCATGGTTGATCGTCGGCGGCAGCATCCGATGCTGCAGCGCAAGGCATGTCTTGATCAGCCCGGTCACCCCCGACGCCGCTGTGAGGTGCCCCACATTGCCCTTCACCGATCCCACCGCACAAAACTGCCGACGCGCCGTCTTCTCTCGAAAGGCCTGCGTCAGCGCTTCAATCTCGATCGGATCCCCCAACTGCGTCCCCGTGCCGTGCGCCTCGATGTACGACACCGCATCCGGCTCGATGCTGGCCTGCGCCAGCGCCATCGCAATCGCACCGGCCTGCCCCTTCACACTTGGCGCGCCGAAGCTGACCTTGCCCATGCCATCGTTGTTCAACCCCACGCCGCGGATCACCGCGTAGATGCGGTCACCATCCCGAACCGCATCCTCCACCCGCCGCATGACCACCACCCCGCCACCATTGCTGAACACCGTCCCATTGCCCGCGGCATCGAAGGGGTGGCAGTGCCCGTCGGTGGAATAAATATCCCCCTCCTGGCACAGGTACCCGCTGCGCTGCGGCACCTGGATGCTGACCCCGCCCGCCAGCGCCATGTCGCACTGGAAGGACAGCAGGCTGTAGTAACCCTGAATCACCGCCACCAGCGAAGTTGAACAGGCCGTGTTGAGGCTGATGCCCGGCCCCGTCAGATTCAAGTGGTACGCCGTCCGCGTGGCCACGTAGTCCTTCTCGTTGGCCAGCATCGTCGGAAACTCACCCACCGCGGCAATCAGCCGCCGGCGCCCGTGGATGCTCGTCGGATAGTACGTGTTGTTGCCAACCCCCGCGTACACGCCAACCATCCCACCAAAATGACCCGGAACCTGCCCGGCATCCTCCATCGCCGCCCAGGCCAACTCCAGAAACACCCGCTGCTGCGGATCCATCAGGTCCGCCTGGCGCGAGTTGATCCCAAAAAAGGCCGCATCGAATTTGTCCGCCTCGTCGAGCACGCCACGCGCGCGCACATACTTCGGATCGGCGCGCTCCTCCGCCGGGATGCTGGGGTCGAGTTCGTCCTCGGTGAAAAAGGAGATGGACTCACGCCCGGCGCAGAGGGCCTCCCAGAATGCCCTCACGTCGGCCGCGCCTGGAAAGCGGCCGGCCATGCCCACAATCGCCACGCCCGGCGTCTGTTCGGATTCGGTTGTCGGTGTGTCGCTCATGCATTCCCCGCGGGCCGTCGCCCGAATAGTGCGGCCCGCTGCCGTTTCGCGCGCGCATCCGTGTCCACCGCGCCACCGCCACCCCCCGCACCCGCCGTCAGATATCCCGCCAGCGCGCGTACCGTGGGATACTCAAACAGGCGCACCACCGGCAACGGCAACGCCCCCTGCGGTTGTAGCCGGATCATGAGCGGCATGGCCAGCAGCGAATTGCCGCCCAACTCAAAGAAGTTGTCGTCCACGCCCACGCGATCCACGCGCAGCACCTCGCACCAGACCGCCGCCACCGCCCGCTCAACCGCACTCCGCGGCTCCACGTACGGCGTTGCCAGCTCCGGGCGGCTGCGATCGGGCGCCGGCAGGGCGCGCCGGTCCACCTTGCCACTCGGCGTCAACGGAAACGCCGGCAGCACCACAAACGCCGACGGCACCATGTAGTCCGGCAGACGCCCCTGCAGAAACTCCCGCAGCGCCGAGGCCGCCGGAGCCCCCTCGCGCGCCACCACGTAGGCCACCAGCCGCTTGTCGCCCGGCACATCCTCGCGCATGGCCACCGCCGCATCGCGAACCGCCCCATGCCCGCGCAGCGCCCCCTCGATCTCCCCCAACTCCACGCGGTATCCGCGTATCTTCACCTGCGCATCTTTGCGCCCCAGAAATTCCAGCGCGCCATCCGGCAGCCACCGCACCAGGTCGCCCGTCCGATACAGCCGCGCCGCCGGATCGGATGCCTGCGGGTCCGCCACAAAGCGCTCCGTGGTCAGCTCGGGCCGGTGCAGGTAGCCGCGCGCCAGCGCCACCCCACCAATGTACAACTCCCCCTCACCACCCTCCACCACCGGCCGCCGCTCGTCATCCAACACGCGCGCCTCAACCCCATCGATCGGATGCCCGATCGGCGGCAGCGCCGGCCACGCGTCCGGCGGCCCCTGCAGCCGGTGCGCCGTCACCACATGCGTCTCCGAGGGCCCGTACTGGTTCTCCAGCAGACACCCCGGCCGCTGCCGGAAAAACGACGCGATCGCCGGCGTGATCTGCAACTGCTCGCCGGCCGTGATGATCTCGCGCAGGCTCGACGGCATGCCCGCCCCCGCCATCGCCGTTTCCGCCAGTTGATGCAGGGCCACGAACGGCAGAAACAGCCGCGCCACCCGCTCGCGCTCCACCACCTCAAGCAGGGCCCGGAAGTCGCGGCGCGTCTCTTCATCCACCATCACCACCGTGCCGCCGGCACACCAGGTCGCAAAGAGTTCCTGGAACGAGACATCAAAGCTGATGGGTGCAAACTGCAGCGTCCGCTCGCCCGCCCCCACCGGCGAACGCGCAAGCTGCCAGGCAATCAGGTTCGCCAGCGCCACCTGCACCATTGCCACCCCTTTGGGCTGGCCCGTCGAACCCGATGTGTAAATCACGTACGCCAGGCTCGCCGCTGTCACCGTCGAGACCGGGGCCGTCTCCGGTTGCGCCGCAAGCCGATCCTCTAACCGCTCAATGGCCATCACCGTCGCGCCTGCCGGCGCCAGGCCATCGATCAGCGCGCCCTGCCCCAACACAATCGGCGCCCGGCTGTTCTCCAGCATGTAGGCCAGGCGCTCCGCCGGATACTGCACGTCCAACGGCACGTAGGCGCCGCCCGCCTTGAGAACTCCCAGCACGCAAACCGCCAGCTCCAGCGAACGCGCACAGGCAATCGCCACGGGAACATCCGCCGTCACGCCGTGGCTCTGCAGCAGATGGGCCAACCGGTTCGCGCGACGGTCCAGCTCCGCATAGGTCAGCGAGCCCCCGCCCGCCACCAACACCGCCGTCGCCAACGGGCACTGCGCGGCCACCTCACCAAACATCGCCGCCAGCACGCCCGCTCGCGGATGCACAATGGCCGGGGCCGGTTGCCCCGCTCCACCCGTTGTTTCGCCATGCCCCAACGACGCACCTCCACACACGCCAACTAGCCCGTGTGCAGGGTGACTCTATCCCACGCGCATGGGGCTCTCAAGCCGGAAGGGCACGCCCGCATCGCGCACCGCATATCCCGCCGCCGCAAAAAATGCATCCACGTTCGCCAGCGGCGCGTTGGGAGGAACGTCGCACCCCGACGAGAGCACGGCGTGCCGGTGCGGCGCCATCACCGCCAGCAGCGCCTCCACCCGCGCACGCACCTCCTCCGGCGTCCCCTGCACAAACACCGCGGAGGGATCGAGATTGCCACACACGATCTGCGTCGCCGGCACCCGCGCCAGCGCCACCGCCATGTCCATCGGCGCACCAAAATGATAGGCCGTCGCCCCCGACTCCAGCACCGCGTTCAAATGCAGCGGCTTCGCCGCGCAGTTGTGCAGAATCACCCCGAAGGTCTCATCCTCCACCGCGCGAATGATCGTCCGCACAAATGCCGAGGAAAACACCCCCAGCATGCGCGGCGACAGCAGCCCCGCCGCCGGCTCCGCCATCACCACCCCATCCGCACCCGCACGCTTAAACGCCCGCGCGTACTCCACCAGAAAATGCGTGGACTTCTCCAGCAGCGCCAGCGCCGTGTCCGGATCCATCGCCGCCAACTCCAGAAACTCGCTCACCCCCCAGAGCCGCCCGGCCAACGAAAAGGGCCCGATCATCCCACCCATCACCAGCCGCGGCCGCGCCGCCGACGCCGCCATCAGCCGCACACTCTCCAGGTGCACCGCCGTCCGCGCCGCCCCCGCCGCCGGCACCTTCAACCCCGCCACCTGCCCAGCCTCCGTCAGCAAGCGCCCAACCACCGTCGGAATCTCGTCGTTCTCCAGCCGCACCGCCGCCCCAAACGCTTCCGATTCCGCCGACAAATCCATCGCCGACATCGCGCAGTCCAACTCATACCGCCGCACCAGCGACAGCACACAGTCCGCCTGCCGCCGCGGATCCGTCACCACCTCCCGCGTCGTCCCACCCACCACATGCAACCCCGGATACACCGCCACCGGCATCGCCAACCGGCGCGCACTCCCCAAGACATACTTCTGAAATGGCGTCATCATGCCCTCTCCCCCTTCCCATCCCCATCAACCCACGCGGCTCGCGACTCCCCATCGCCTCCCGCCTGGATTCGATAAATAAATAGCGATAATACGACACCCCCCACCCCCTGTCCATCTCATTCGGAAGGGCGCCCACACCTGGCGTAAGGTAACGCCGCAGGGAACAAGGTCATCGTAATCCTAATCCTGCTCGTAATCGTAATCCTGGACTTGAGACGAATGGAGCGATTACGAGTAAGCGTACGATTACGATGAAGACAACGCCATGGAGGCTGTCTTCACCCGCCCGCTCACACCGCCGCCGTGCGAATGAACTGGC
>CAZWQJ010000118.1:0-12973 GCA_964635825.1 uncultured Victivallales bacterium
CACCTGGGGTGCGCCGATCCGGGTCCCCGTCTCGACTCCGCACGGCCCGATCCGCCTGCGCAACGGCGACCTGCTCTACCTGGGCAAACCGTTCGGCACCATGGACGACATGTCTAACGCTTCCATCACCGCGGCTCGCAGCACGGACGGCGGCAGCACCTGGGAAGTGCTGGGACAGGTGCCCGTGTACCCCGGTTCCGCCCCGGCCAACTACCACGAGCCGCACGTGGTCGAGCTTCCCTCCGGTACGTTGCTCGGCATGATCCGTATCGAGAATCACGGCGGCAAGGATCTCAAAACAGCCGGCCTCCTGAACTTCAGCATCATGCAGACCGAATCCACGGATGGCGGCCGCTCCTGGAGCGTGCCCAAGCCGCTCGGCTTCCACGGTTCGCCACCGCATCTGCTGCGGCATTCCTCGGGCCTGCTGATCCTGACCTATGGCTACCGCCAGGCGCCGTACGGCCAGCGCGTGGCCTTCAGTCGCGACGATGGCAAGACCTGGGATCACGACTGGATCATCCGCGACGACGGTCCGGACGGCGACCTCGGCTATCCCTCGACCGTGGAACTGGCCGATGGCAGCCTGTTCACCGTCTGCTACCAGAGAGCTGCGGCAGGCGAGAAATGCTCGCTGCTGTGGTCGCGCTGGAGGTTGCCGTAGCTGCTTCCCATATAAGACGCATTATTGACGCATGGGTCGTTATTGAGTAATCCCGTTGAAGATTAAATCTGTCGTTGAAGATTAACTCTTGTCATCCTGAGACGCTTTTTGAAAGTATGCTAGATCGAAAAAGGGGAACGAGCATGGCTTCACGTGAACGAGTGATGACTGCTGTCGCACTGGGCCAGCCGGACCGGACGCCGATGGATTTTGCCGCCAACACGCAGACCCAGGCGCGGCTGTACCGCGATCTGGGCGTGAACACGCATATGGATTTGATGAGGCGGCTCCACGCCGACATCGTGGACCTGCGCGGCGTGGTGGATCCCGTGTGGCGCGGCCCGGGTCCCATGACGCGCAACCTGCCGGGCGGCATTGTCGAGAACCACTGGGGATGGAGGACCATGACGGTGCCGACCGGAGCCGGGGACGATACCATCCATTTTTGCGACTTTGCCCTGGCGGGCTGCACGACGGTGGAGGAACTGGCGGCGCATCGCTGGCCCTCGCCGGACTGGTTCGACTTCGGAGATTTCGCGCAACGGCTGGAACCCTGGCGGGAATTCGCCGTCATGGCCAGCGGCGCCAGCTTCTGGCAGCACCCGAGCTTCCTGCGCGGTCTCGACGCGCTGCTGATGGATCTGGCCGCCGAACCGGAGATGGCGAACTACCAGCTGGACCGCTTCACCGATTTCTATGTCGCCTTCTTCGACCGGATGTTCACCGCCGCGCCCGGCCGGATCGACATCCTGCGCATTGCCGACGACATGGGCATGCAGGACCGGCTGCTGTTCAGTTCCGAGACGTTCGAGCACTATATGGTGCCGCGGCTGCGCCGCCTCGTGGATATGGCCCACAGCCATGGGGTCAAGGTGATGTTTCATTCCTGCGGCGCCATCGTGCCGCTGATCGACTCCATCATTGCGGCGGGGGTGGACATCCTTGACCCGATCCAGGTGGCCGCCAAGGGCATGGAGCCGCGGTTCCTTAAATCCCAGTTCGGTTCCCGTATCTGCCTGCACGGCTCGATCGACACGCAATACCTGCTGCCGCAAGGCACGCCCGACGAGGTCACCCGCGCCGTCCGCGAGATGATCGCCACGCTCGGCGCCGGGGGCGGCTTCATCCTGGCTCCCAGTCATGTGTTCCAGTTCGATGTCACCACGGCGAACATCCTGGCCCTTTACGAGACCGGCTACGCGGCACGGATCTGAGGCCGTGACCTGGAATAATGCGCATCACGGGAGAAGCATGACGAAGATCACTAACGACATCCATGGGCACTTCCGCGGCCAGATCAGCGGCCTGGAATGGAGCCAGACCGGCACATCGCCGGCGGCCGACAATCTGGATCTGCGGGCCATGGCCATGGCAGCCTTGAACTACCTGCGCGGCAATCCGGATCCGGCGCGGAACTACGAGTGCAAGTTCTCGCTCGGGCCGCTGGGCATCCCCGGCCATGTGCCGCTGCTGGCGTCCAACCGCTACGGCTTTGACCCGATCGCGCTGGGCGACACCGATTGCCGCATGGACTGGCAATATCCGCACATGCGCGAAATGGCCGGAGAACCGGCGGCGGACGAGGTCGAGCGCGGCGTGCGTCGACGGATACTCGGATACCGCCACGCGGACGACAACCTGGTCTGGATGAACCCCGCGGCCTGGGTCGGACCGCTGAAGTCGCCCAGTGCCGTCGAGTCATTGAAGCATGAGTGGGCCTTCACCTGGGCCAGCGGCAAGGTGCTGGTCAGCCTGTCGGAGGAATTCCAGCGCACGGGCGAGACCCGCTTGAAAGACGAGTGCCGCGCCATGTTCCTGGCCCTGGCGAAACTCGCCAGTCGCGACGCGCAGGGGCGTGCTTTCTTTCCCCATGGCGCCGCGCCCTGGCGCAACGGCGAGTGGCTGCACCTGCATGATACCGGGGGCCAAGGCGGTTGGGGTGGCGAGCTCTCGTACGGTTATCCATGCATCGCCGAACCGCTGGTGCGTTACTGGGAATGCACGGGAGACGCCGAAGCGCTCAAGCTGGCCCGGGCCTTCGCCGACGGGCATCTGGCCTGCATCCAGCCGGACATGGGCGAAGTTCGTATCGATCCGCACACCGGCGTCTTCCGCAGTCATGTCCATCTGCACACGCACGAGATCTGGGGCGTGGCGCATCTGGGGGCGGTGACCGGCGAAAAGCGCTACCTGGACTGGGCCGAGCGTGCCTACCGTTTCGTCCTGAGCCAGGGTACGGATTACGGTTGGTATCCCGAATTCATTCCGCAGCCGGAGTACCGGACCGAAATCTGCGTGGTCGGCGATATGACCAGCATCGCCGCCAACTTGGCGCGCGGCGGCAGGCCGGAGTTCTGGGATCACGTGGAACGGACCGTCCGCAATCAATTGCGGGCTTCGCAATTCCGGCTGACACCGGAGTTCGTCGCCCTGTTCAGAACGGTGCACAAGGACAAGCCGCAGGCCGAGGTCGAACAGGCACTGGCCGAGCTGCGCAAGATTGAAGGCGGGTTCGTGGCGCAGTCGGCGTTTGACGACTGGGTGGGCTATCCCGACTGGCTCGGCTCGCCAGGCTTGTATGGCAATGGCATTCAGATGATGGGGTGCTGTCCGCCCGAAGGCATGCGCGGACTCTGGGAAGCCTGGACCGGCATCGTGGAAGAGAAAAAAGAGGGCGTCTTCATCAACCTGTCACTCTCGCGCCGGCACCCCGCCGCAGACGTGACGGCCTACGCGCCGGCTGCCGGACGGCTTGATGTGCAGGCGCGGAAGGCCGGGGATTATTTCCTCCGCCCGCCCGCCTGGGCGGCGAAAGAAGCCGTTACGGTGGATCGAGCCGGTGCCGCCGCAGGCCTAGAATGGGGCGGACCCGCGAACGCCTATGTCGTCTGCCGCGGCGTGCGCCCAGGCGAGCGCCTGACCCTGCGTTGGCCGGTGCCGAAGTTTACGCAGGTATTTGTGCCGCAGAGTGTTACTGGAAGAACTGATACTCTGACTGTACATTGGCTCGGCAATCAGGTGCTTGGGGTTGAACCCCGCGGGCGATACCTGCCGATGTTCGGGAAGTTGGAGCCGGTGAAGGCGATCGGCGAAGGGGAACTCAATGTGCGCACGGTCACCACACAAGGAGACAAACAATGCAAGTGACGCCAGCCAAGACCACCCTCATTCGTCATCTGCAGCGGCCCGTTGCCATTGCCATTATCAATTCATCTGCACCTCCAACTTCACCCACCCGCATTTCAAGCGACTCTGGGCCGATGTGGCCTGGCACAAACGTATCACTGGAAAAATTAAGGAGCGAACATGAAGAATACGAAGAAGATAGCATCACCGGCAACGAAACTAACACTGTCCTGGCGGATCGGGCTGCCGCTGTGGGAAAACGAGAAGGAGTTCAAAGGCCTGCTGAAAATGTTGCATCAGCACCGCTCCGTGGTGGACGAGGTGGCGCTGTTCGAGACAGTCACGCACCATC
The DNA here is from genome assembly GCA_964635825.1 of uncultured Victivallales bacterium. Classification (GTDB taxonomy): domain Bacteria; phylum Verrucomicrobiota; class Kiritimatiellia; order UBA8416; family JAIOPI01; genus CAZWQJ01. The sequence goes on from CAZWQJ010000118.1 coordinate 4,143, forward strand.
TCTACATCCCGCTGGACGTCTATGCGCAGCGCATGGAACTGGCGGCGCAGCGCCTGAAGGTCTTCCGCCAGGCCGGCATCCCGTCAGCGGGCATCAACGTCCTCTGCACGATCGGCCACATCAACGAGGGTTGGTCGTACATGCCGCAGTTGCCGTTCCAGGCGATGGTCGGGCACGACGGAGGCGTCTCGACCAGTTGCGCCTGTCCGAACACGCCGGAAATGCGGGCCTATGTGCGGGCCAAGTACGAGCTGGTTGCCAAGGCCGGGCCGGACTTCATCTGGGTGGACGATGACATCCGCATGCACCACCACGGCGTGGCTTATGGCTGTTTCTGTCCGACGTGCCTGGGCCTCTTCGCAAAAGCGGCCGGCCGGACCTACTCGCGCGAAGAGCTGGTCAAGGCCTTTGACACTCCCGACCAGGGGCGCGTGCGCGAACTCTGGGTGGAGCAGAACATCGCCTCGATCGAGTCGCTGCTGACCGATGTGGCTGACGTCGTCCACAAGGTCAATCCGCGGATCGCGCTAGGCAAGATGACGGCCGGCGCCGGTTGGACCACCTACTCCGGCCAGGCGTTTGACCGCTGGTGTACCGCGCTCACGGCGACCAAGGTGCGGCCGGGTGGCGGCTTCTACACCGATGCCGCGCCGCTCGAGATGCACACCAAGGCGCTGGAGTGCGGCCGACAGCGCGCCATCCTTCCGGCGTCCGTAACCGACGTGCAGTACGAGCTGGAGAATTTCCCCTACCAGCGGCTGAAAAAATCCGCCACCGCGGTCGTCAACGAATGCACCTTTGCCCTCGGCCACGGCCTGAACGGCGTCGCCTTCAACATGCTGTTTGGCTGGTCCCTGGTTGAAGATCATCTGCCCTGGATCGAGGCGATCCCCGCGGCCCGTCCGCTGTGGGAAAAATGGGTGGCGCATACCGCCGGGTTGCCGACTTCCGGGCTCTGGCCGGCGTGGAGCAGTCAATTGATGGCCAAACGCGCCGTCAAGCCGGGCGAGAGCTGGCTGGGTCAATGGCTCGGTTTTTCTACCAAGCATGGCATCTTCGCGCCCAACGTGCTGGGTGAGATCGGCATCCCGCTCGCCTCCGATGCCCCGGCCTGCGGAGCGGTCCTCTCCGGGCGCGTGGCGGAGGCGTTCAGCAACGATGAGCTGAAAGCCCTGCTCACCCGCGGCGTGCTCATGGACTCGACCGCGCTCGATGTGCTGGCGGAACGCGGCCTAGGTCATTTGACCGGCGTACGGCTGGCGAAGCGGCTCGACAACGGCATGATGGAGCGGTTTACCGACGACACGCTCAACGGCCCGGGAGCAGGGGAACTCCGCGACGCGCGCATCGAGTTCTGGGGCGATGCCAAGGGCATGGCCGACGTGCTGGAGCCGACCGCGCCGGGCGTCCGCATCCTCGCGACCATAGAGGACTACTTCCATCGGTCCCAAGGCCCGGGTATGACCGCGTTCGAGAACGAACTCGGCGGACGGGTCGTGGTGATGGGCTATGCACCCTGGATGTTCCTGCACTCCGTGTCCAAGCGCCGGCAACTGCAGAACGTGGCCGACTGGATCAGCCGGGACACAATGCCGGTGCGGGTGGACCAGACCGTGCCGCTGATCTCGGTGGCACGCGTGTCCGCCGACCGTCAGCGTGGCGCCGTGATGCTGCTGAACTCCGGAATGGATGCGATTCCCGAAGCAACCGTGCATCTCCGCCTCGCCGCCACCCAGGCCCGGTTGCTGGCGTTTGGCGTGGAGGATCGTCCGCTGGAATTGCTCCATGAGGCGACCGGCAGCCGGTTCACGCTGAAGAATATCGAACCGTGGGGGTTGAGAGTGCTGCTTCTGGGATGAGTGACAGGGGTCGAACGGAACTACAAGGAGCACTGAATTGAATAGAGTGACATGGATGACCTGGTGCGGGGTGCGGGGATGGATCGCCGCGGCGATGCTTCTGGCAGGCGCTTCGGCCGCGCTGGCGGGCGGCGGGCCGTGCAACTACCTGGTGCTCTACGATCAGGATGACGTCAACTCCGTCGCCGTGGCCAACTATTACCAGCAGGCGCGGGCCATACCCGAACGCAACATGGTTCCGTATTCCTTCTTCCCCTCGGGACGCACGTCGTTCAGCCGGGCGAATCTCTGGGATCTCGTGCTCACCCTCCGGGGGGTCGTCCAGACCCGCGGGCTTACGGGAAGACTCAACGGCATTGCTGTTTGCGGAACGGTACCCTTGCTGGGAAACATGGGCCAGCTCTCCTTCCAGTGCGGTCTCTACGCCTCGCCCAACTTTACGAACGCCACTCCCTTGAGTTCGCTCTCGTACAATCAGGCCTACCGCGACATGGCGCCGAAGGCCGCAACGGAAATCCGTGATGACACCGGCTTCGGCACCGGTACCCCGGCGCTGCGTTACTGGCCGGTTTCGTTTGTGGGGTTCACCGGCGTGGCCGGAAACACGCCGGAAGAGGTCTTCGCGCTGATCGACCGGTCCAAGGCGGCCGATGGCGTGCGGGCCGACGGCGTGATTTACTGGCCCACGAACAGCGACGTCCGCAGTACGACGCGGGCCTGGGAGATTGCGCAGGTGACCAACGCGTGGAACGCGCTTGGGGCCCGTTACCGGGTCCTGGCGGGCTCCTATGTCACGGGTCGGCCCGACATCGCGGGGGAAGTTGTCGGATCCCAAGCGGCGGATCTGGGTCTCAACGGCAACCGCTATCTGCCCGGTGCCTGGGTGGACCACCTGACGAGCTGGGGCGGCGTCATGAACAACCTCGATCCCGGCCAGTCGCCCGCCAGTTGCTGGATCCGGGCGGGCGCGTACGGGTCCTCGGGAACGACGACCGAACCTTACGCTTATGCGTCGAAGTTTCCCCATGGCCATATTCATACGCATTTCCGGAACGGGGCCACGCTGGCGGAGGCGTTCTGGGAATCCATTTCATACCTGGCCGAAATCGTGTGCCTGGGCGATCCCCTGATGCAGCCGTGGGCCTACATCCCGCAAGTCACCCTCGCCAGTCCGACCAACGGCGCTGTGCTGTCCGGAGTGGCGGCGATCTCGGCCACCGCCGTCACGGCGTACACCAACGGGTTGGAACCGCAGTGGGAACTGGCCGTCGATGGGCACGTGGTGCGCATCGGGGCCACCAACGAGGCCATCGGCGCGGCCTGGACCGGCAGCGGGTTCACGCTCGATACCACCACCCTGGCCGACGGCTGGCATGATCTGCGCGTGATCGCGTACAACAACAACCCCGTTCGTTCCCAGGGCGAGGCGGGCCGCACGGTGTTCGTGGACAACAGCGGCCAGAGCGTGGTGCTCACGGGGCCGGCCTCCCTGGAGTACGCAGGCACCGGCACCTTCGCCGTGGCCGTCGGCGGCTCCGGCAGCGTCACCGGGCTGACGATCCAGGCCAACGGACGGACCTTCGCGACCCTGCCTCCGTCCGGCGGCAGCATCGATATTCCGGGCAGCCGCTTCGGCTACCAGGGCCGCACGGCGCTGTATGCGATCGCCTCGCTCGGCAATGGACGCCAGGTCTGGAGCGCGCCGCTCAATGTCGACCTCGTGTGGATCCCCCTGCCGGCGACCAACGCCGCGTGCGGCACCGCAATGGGCGCCCTCCGTTATTTCGACACGACCACCGCCCCGGGCTTCTCGTGGGAAACCAGCACGCCGGTGCTGGTGACGAACTACATGGGGTATGGGGGCAATCTGTATTTTCTGACGAATGGCCTGCCCGACTGCGTGCCGTCCAACTGGGTCGCCCGGCCGGGGATGGACACGACGTCCTTTTTCACCGTCCCGGCCACAGGCCTGTATCATATCGTGATTCAAGGCCGCTCGTTCTCAACCGTCCTGTGCGACATCGATGGCCAGCGCATCGTCCACGGCTATACGAGTTCAGACGGCAACGTCAAGCCTGCCCCGGTGAACCTTGCGGCCGGGATCCACGTCCTGCGGCTGCGGGTTATCGCCACGGCGGGCGACTACCAGTTGCTGCCCTATATCGCGGGCGGGCCCGCGGCCGGCCGGTTCAACTCGGTTACGGCCAATTCCCAGTACGCGAAGTTCAGCGCGGCGAACTGCTTCAGTCCGGCGCCGGAGGGCAACCTGGCGCCCCTCGTCACGAATGCCACCGCCGCCGCGGAGGTGTCCGATTCCCGGAAGGCCAATGTGGCGGTCTGGGCCACCGACCCCGATGCCGGCCCGCAGGCCCTGACCTACACCTGGCTCAAGTTGGATGGACCGGGCACGGTCGCGTTCGCCCGTAATGGGACCAGTGCGGCGATGTCGAATCAGGTTACATTCAGCCAGGCCGGTGCCTACCGGTTGCGGGCCATCGCCTCGGATGGCGTGGCCGTGGCCATGCAGGAACTGGCCGTGACGGTCGCGACGACCTTCAGCGCCATATCCGTATTCCCCACGACGGCTATCCTCCGCAAGGGGTGGAACGCGTCGTTCGCGGCGTATCAGCAGGACCAGTTCGGCACGGCGTCCTCGAACCGGCCGTTCGTATGGAGCACCACCGCCGGCACGGTGTCGAACGGCATGTACACGGCGCCGGCCAACGCCGGGACGAACCAGGTTCTGGCAACGGTAGGCGCCAATTCCGCCAGCGCCGTGGTGACGGTGTTCAGCAACTTCCTCCCGGCGGTCACGGGCGCCACGCGGTATGACTACGGCGATTTTTTCCGCCTCCAGACAACGGGCGATGATGACATGGGTGTCACCAACCTGACGTACATATGGGAGACGGTGGGGGTTCCGCCCGGTTCCATCACCTTTCCGGCGGGCGGTTCGGTAAGCAACCAGATCGATGCGCCGTTTACGCGATTCGGGGCGTATACCCTGCGGGCCGGTGTGATCGATTCCGACGGGGCCACCGTCTGGGTCACCAACACGGCCACCGTCGGCCCACAAACAAGCGGAAATTACCTCGCGGATGCCAATGGCAACGGCCTGTTGGATCGGAACGAATGGGCGGACCTGGTCGTTGGCCTTGGCCGCTATACGGGGATCAGCAGGGGGACGGACACGGTGGTAACGGCTACGCTCAGGACGGATGCGGACACGCCGGACATCGTCGTGACCGCGACGAAGTCCGCCTATCCAGTCATTCCGTCCCGCACGACGGCCAGCAACCTGGTTCCGTTCCGGATTTATGGCATGCCCGGTCTTGCGCCAAGCGCGCCCCGCCATTTCCTCCTCAATGTCACGGTTGGCGGCGCCAGCGGCGATCTTCCGGTCAGTCTGTCGGGTGCGGATACGTATGTGTGCAGCCAGTCGGGCGGCGCGGTGATCGTGCCGGGGACCAGCGATGCCGGGATCCATGTGGTGGACGGCGGCACCAACCTGACGCTGCCGTTCCCTTACGCGTTCTATGACCAGGTGTTCACCAGCGTGTGGGCTTCCGTGGACGGCAACCTGCAATTCGCCGGCACTCAAACGGCAGGATCATGGTGGGAGTGGCCCGACTTCAGATGTGCGTACCTGATCGCCCCGCAGTGGGACTTCCTCCGTGCGGATCTTGCCGGAGGCGGTATCTTCACCACGACCACCGGAGTTCCGTCCAACCGTGTGTTTCACATCGAATGGCGAACCGTGTACGAGTGGAATACGAATACAACTGCCAGCTTTGAGGTGCAACTTTACGAGAATCAGCGCCGGGTGGATTTCGTCTATGGCGTGGTCGGCAACGCCGGCGCCTTTGCCGCGGTCGGGCTGCAACGCGACGCCATCACGAATGTGACCTACTCCTTCAGGCAGTCGGTTCTCACCAATGGCATGCGCATCAGTTTTGTCTTTAATGAGGACCAGCCCGACGTGGATGGCGACGGCCTCCCCGATGCGTGGATGATCAAGCACTTCACCCACGCCGACGCCCAGGCCGGCGATCTTTCACGGCCGGGCGATGATGCCGATGGCGACGGCGCCAGCAACGGGGCGGAATATCTCGCCGGCACGGATCCCGCCGACCCGGCTTCGGTGTTTCGCATCATGGGCATGGAGGCGGGGCAGGGCACGAATGCGATCACGTGGGTCGCGGGCACAAACTCCGGTGTGACGGCGCCGTTCTCGGTCCTGAGCTGCACGAACCTGCTGTCGGGAGACTGGGCAACGAAGGCGGCACGCTTGCTGCGTTCGGCTGGCGGCACCAATGCATGGACGGATGCCGCCGCGCCCGCCAGCAGCCCGGCGTACTACCGCGTGACAATTCCCTGATCGATGTCGCTAATCGTCGACAAAGGGAAACGAATAGGGGAGTCGATTAGGGGGGGGAAGGAATAAGCGCAACGCTCATGTAGTAACCGGCCTCTGGCCGGTATGGCCGCCATAGCGAGGAATGGTTCACGCGAAGACGCGAATCACGCGAAGGAATTGGATTTCATACCCCGTCATCCAAGGGAAGAATTTTGAACATAAGCTCACTAAGACCACAAAGAATGGGGTTTCGTGCCGCCAGCGGCGGCAGGAATCAATTTCCCCCTTCGTGAACTTCGTGAGCTTTTGTTCAAATTTCTTTTCGGCGATCAGGGGTCTATTCATGAGCGTCCACCGCTTATCAGCGGCGGCTACAGCGCAACGCTCATGTAGTAACCGGCCTCTGGCCGGTATTGGGCTTCCCCAGATGCCGCCGAGACGGCGGCTACTACAGCAGAAAGGCGCAACGCTCATGTAGTAACCGGCCTCTGGCCGGTATTGGTCGCTATATCGTCGCCGTTATCGTGATCCGAATTTTCCTCCCCCTGGAGCCTTCGTTCACCCTAATCGTCTCCCGTAATCGTTCGCCTTAATCGGCTCCCCAATTCGTCGACAAAGGGAAACGAATAGGGGAGTCGATTAGGGGGGGCATGCACCCCGGCCCCAGTAGAGAGTGGAAGAAGCGCGAAACACATGGAGCCGGGACGCTTGCCGCGCCGTAGTAACCGAAGGCGGGCCCCTCGTCCCGCATTCACGCTGTCTGCGCTTTAAGCATCTGCGCACGGTAAGCGGTCGGGGCCTGGCCGGACTCGCGGCGAACGAAATTCGTGAAGTCAGCCGCCGAGTCGAACCCGCACAACTCCGCAATTCTGGCCACGTCCATCCTCGTGGTCCGCAGATAGTACTGCGCCCGTTCCAACCTGAACCGGCGGATTTCCTCGCCGGGGGGCCTCCCGTGCGCCTCCATAAACCGTTTGTGAAACACCGCACGGGACATCCCCGCCAACGGCAACAGATCGTCCACCGTGATTTTGCGGCGGGAATTCTCGACAATATAATCGTGAACCCGCCTCATCTTGTCCTTGGAAATGACGCCCGGGACGGTCGACTCGCGTACCGCCACCGGCGGCGGATCGATCTCGACGATATTTTCCGGCGGTGGGTTCCCCGCCATCATTCCGTCCAGCACCCGCATAGCCTCCATGCCGATGATCTGGCCCGGTAGCGGGAGGCTCGACAGCGTCGGCTTGCAGAACCGGGAGGCCTGCCAGTCACCCGTTCCCAACACCGCCACCTGCTGCGGCACGCGCAACCCCATCGCCTGCGCCACGTCCAGCACCGCCATCGCATAGCCGTCGGACAACGCCCAGACCGCCGTCGGCAAGGGCAACCGGCCCAGGAATTGCCTCAACGCCGCTTTCCCGGCTCGCGTGAGCCGGTGTGGATACGTGATTGCGGACTGTTGAACGCCAAGATCCAATGCGTGCGCCGTCAGGCCGCGCTTCCGCGCCTCCTTCAGAAACTGCTCTTGCATTATCCGGACTGAACGTTCGGTCGCCATGTGCGAACTAACGCAGGCCACCGACGCCGGACGGAGTCCGGCCAGATGATCCAACGCCCTTTGCCGCATGGCGACTCCGTTGAAGACCACCTCCACAACCCGGTCCGCCCATCCGGGCGAGGCGTTGACAACCGGCACCTTCATTTTCAGAATCCGTTCCACCCAGCGCTCCTGTTGTCCGCACCAGAGCAGCCAGCCGTCATTCTCAGGCATGTGTCGCGTCCAAGGCGGCACAATCCCTTCCTCGTAATCGTATGTCGCCAGTTGGAGGTTCGGGTGGTCCGCGGAATACCGGAGCGCCCCCTCCAGCAAATGCAGGCAGTACTCCGAACTGCTGCGCAATACCACCCCGACATGCCTGAGTGTCCCGTCCATGCCGGCCATTATAGGCACAGTGGGAGGACAATGTAAATCACTGGCGTCCCATGAACATCCTGATCGTCCCCACTAATCGTCTCCCTTAATCGTTCGCCCTAATCGGCTCCCCTAATCGTTCGCCATAATCGGCTCCCCTAATCGTTCACCATAATCGTCCCCCCTAATCGTCGACAAAGGGAAACGAATAGGGGAGTCGATTAGGGGGCGGGCGGAATAAGCGCAACGCACCTGTAGTAACCGGCCTCTGGCCGGTATGGCCGCCATAGCGAGGAATGGTTCACGCGAAGACGCGAATCACGCGAAGGAATTGGATTTTATACCCCGTCATCCGAGGGAAGAGTTTGAACCTAAAAAGAGCAGTTCAATCGCGCGGTAGCGCGACCGAACTGTTCATTCCCATGCCGGACAAGCCGTCAAGAGAGCTGGAAAAGGACCTGATCGCCATGCATGACGGGCTGAAGCACCTTTCCAAGAAGTATAGGGCGCGCCGTTACGTCTTGCACCAAATAGGTGCAGACGCATGGCCGTGCCGACATCACATAACGTGCTTATCTGCAAGGCATTTCTTTTCCGTTTCTGGGTAACCCTTAATCGTTTCCCCTAATCGACTCCCCTAATCGGCGACAAAGGGAAACGAATAGGGGAGTCGATTAGGGGGGGGAAGGAATCGTCCACC
>CAZWQJ010000119.1:0-12932 GCA_964635825.1 uncultured Victivallales bacterium
TGTCTTTGCCACGCGGTTCCCCCCGCCCCGGCGGGTGCGCCCGACCGTGCCCAGCGCCCCCATGCGCTCCACCGTCCGCGCGCATCCCCCGCCCGCCCCCCGTCTTCCGCAGCAACTCCCTCAGAAATGCCGCCGTGTGCGAGCGTTTGCCCGCCCGCGCCACCACGCCCGGCGGTCCGCTCGCCACCACCTCGCCGCCGCCCGCGCCACCCTCCGGCCCCAGATCCACCACCCAGTCCGCCTCCGCGATCACATCCAGGTTGTGCTCGATCACCACCACCGTGTGCCCCGCATCCGCCAGCCGGTGCAGCACATGAATCAGCTTCTCCACATCCGCCATGTGCAGCCCGATCGTCGGCTCATCCAGCACATACAACGTCCGCGCCGATGCACGCCCGGCTCGCGCCTTCGGCTCTGGCGCCCCCCCGCCCGCCAACCACTCCACGCTCCGCATCTTCGCCAACTCCGTCACCAACTTGATCCGCTGCGCCTCGCCCCCGCTCAGCGTCGGGCTGGGCTGCCCCAGCGTCAGGTACCCCAGCCCCACATCCTGCAGCAGCGTCAGGGCATGATGGATCCGCGCGTGCGCCTGGAAGAACGGCACCGCCTCATCCACGCTCATCCGCAGCAGGTCCGCCGCGCTCTTCCCCGCGTACCGCACGTCCGTCGTTTCCTTGTTAAAGCGCGCCCCGCCGCAGGCGTCGCAGGCCACCGACACTTCCGGCAGAAAACTCATCTCGATGCGCTGCACGCCCTGCCCCTCGCAAGCCTCGCACCGACCGCCCGCCACGTTGAACGAAAAGCGACTCGCCGTGTACCCCCGCAGCCGCGCCTCCGGCGTCTGCGTCAGCATCCGCCGGATGTCATCCCAGAACCCCACGTACGTCGCGGGACACGACCGCGGCGTCTTGCCGATCGGTGTCTGGTCCACCGCCAGCACCCGCTGCACCCGCTCCGCCCCGCGCATTTCGCGGCAGCCACGCCAGGCAAACGCCCCACGCCCGCGCCGCCCCACGAACTGCTTCAGATTCTCGTACAGCACATCGCCCACCAGCGTACTCTTGCCGCTGCCGCTCACGCCCGACACGCACACCAGCCGCCCCAGCGGGAACCGCACATCCACCGACTTCAAGTTGTGCAGGCTGGCCCCCACCACCTCCAGCACATCCTCGCCCACCGCGCCCGCCGCCGCACGGTGCGCGGCCCGCGGCAATGGATGCTGCAGCGGCTCGCGCAAAAACCGCCCCGTGATCGAGCGCGGGTGCTTGCGCAAACTCGCCACCGTCCCGTGCGCCACCACATGCCCACCCTGCACGCCCGCGCCCGGCCCCAGGTCGATCACGTAGTCCGCTCGCTCGATCGTCTCCTCGTCGTGCTCCACCACCACCACCGTATTGCCCTTCGCCTTCAACAGCGCCAGCGTGTCCAGCAACATCCGGTTGTCGCGCGCGTGCAGGCCAATCGTCGGCTCATCCAATAGATAACAGACCCCACGCAAATTAGAGCCAAGCTGCGCCGCCAGCCGCACCCGCCGCGCTTCGCCACCGCTCAGCGTCGGTGCCGACCGGTTCAGCGCCAGGTACCCCAGCCCCACCTGCTCCAGAAAGCGCAGCCGCGACAACAACTCCAGCCGCAGATCGCGCGCAATCGCCTGCTCACGCCCCCGCGGCGCCCACTTCTCCACATACCCCGCCGCGTCACTCACCGACAGCCCCGTCAGCTCCGCAATCGTCTGATCCCGAAAGCGCACCGCCATCGCTTCCGGCCTCAGCCGCGCGCCGCCGCAAGCCGCGCAGGGCTGCTCCTCGCCTTCCCACCACTCATTCCACCAGATCTCTTCGCCCGATTGCTCTTCGTCGAATCCCGTCAACCTCAGCCCCGTCCCAAAACACGACGGGCACCATCCATGCTTCGAGTTGAACGAGAACAGCCGCGGATCCAATTCGTCAAAGCTCCGTTCGCACCGCGGGCACGCGCGCCGCGATGAAAACCGCTGCCCCGTCCCCTTCGCGGCCTTTCCTTCCCCCCGCCCGCCAGCCTTCTTCTCCCGCGCCCGCGCCTCCGCCACCTCCACCAGCACATTCCCCCGCCCATACTCCAGCGCGCGCTCCAGCGCCTCCGCCAGCGCCCGCCCGGGCTTCACCGCCACCCGCACCACCGGCAGCTCGATCGTGTGCTCCACAAACCGGTCCAGCCGCGGCCACGCCTTCGTCTCGCACCAGGCCCCGTCCACCCGCAGATACGGAAACCCCTTCTGCTCCGCCCAGCGCGCCAGCTCCGCGTAGAGCCCTTTGCGCGCCAGCACCAATGGCGCGAACAACGTCACCTCGCGCCCGCGATAGTCACGCAGCACCTTCGCTCGGATCGCCTCCGGCAACTGCGGCTCGATCGGCAACTTGCAGTCCGGACAATGCGCCGTCCCCAACTTGGAAAACACCAACCGCAGAAAGTGATACAGCTCCGTCACCGTCGCCACCGTACTCTTGCGCCCGCCGCGGCTCGTGCGCTGCTCGATCGCCACGGTCGGCGGAATCCCCGTGATGGAGTCCACATCCGGCCGCACCGCCGGCACCACGAACTGCCGCGCGTACGCATTCAGCGACTCCAGGTAGCGCCGCTGCCCCTCCGCAAAGAGAATGTCGAACGCCAGCGTGCTCTTGCCGCTGCCGCTGATGCCCGTAATAACCGTCAGGGCGTCGTGCGGAATGCGCACACTCACATTCTTGAGGTTGTGCTCGCGCGCGTGCAGTACTTCGATTTCATGCACGCCGCGCCCGCGCTTCACCACCCGCGCGTCCCCCGCCGCCACCGGCACCCCCGCCGCCTCCTGCCGCAGCGCCCGCCCCGTGTGGCTCGCCTCCACACGCGCCACGTCATCCGGCGCGCCTTCCGCCACCAGCGTCCCGCCAGCACCACCACCCTCCGGCCCCAGGTCAACCACCCAATCCGACGCCTTGATCACATCCAGGTTGTGCTCAATCACCACCAGCGAATGCCCCGCCGCCAGCAATCGCCGCAAGGCCCGCAACAAAACCTCGATATCCGCAAAGTGCAGCCCCGTCGTCGGCTCGTCGAACAGGAACAAGGTGCCCCCGCTGCGACGTGGACGCTCCGCGCTGCGACTCAGAAATCCCGCCAGCTTCAGCCGCTGCGCCTCGCCCCCGCTGAGCGTCGGCACCGGCTGCCCCAGCCGCACATATCCCAACCCCACCGCCTCCAGCGGATCCAATACCCGCAGCACCTCCGGCTGCCCCCGGAAAAACTCGCGCGCATCATCCACCGTCAACTCCAACACATCCGCAATCGACTTCCCCCCAGCTTCTTTCTTAATTCTCCCTTCTTCCTTCTCACTTTCTTCCCCCAGCTTCACCTCCAGCACCTCGTCGCGAAAGCGCGTCCCGTCGCACTCCGGACAACGCAGGTACACATCGCTCAGAAACTGCATCTCGATGTGCTCAAACCCATTGCCGCCGCACGTGGGGCAGCGCCCCTTGCCCGAATTGAAGCTGAACGTTCCCGCCGTGTAACCCCGCTCGCGCGACATCGGCAGCTCCGCAAACAACTTCCGAATCGCGTCCAGTGCCCCCACGTAGCTCGCCGGGTTCGAGCGTGTCGTTTTGCCAATGGGCGACTGGTCCACCATCACCACATCGTCCACCCACTCCGCACCCGTGATCTCGCGATGCACCCCCGGCGCTTCCGTCGGCCGGTTCAATCGCTTCAACAACCCGCGATACAGAATATCCTCCACCAACGTGGATTTGCCGGAGCCGCTGACACCCGTCACGCACACCAACCGGTTCAGTGGCAGACGCACATCCACCGACTTCAAATTGTGCGCGGCCGCCCCCCGAACCTCCACCCACCGCGTCTTCTCGTCCACCGGCGTGCGGCTTGCCCCCGCCGCCACTTCGCGCTTCCCCGTCAGGTACTGCGCCGTCAGCGACTCCCGGCAGCGCATCACCTGCGCCAGCGATCCGTTTGCCACCACGTGCCCGCCGCGCTCGCCCGGCCCCGGCCCCATGTCCACCACGCGGTCAGCCGCCCGCATCACCTCCGGGTCGTGCTCCACCACCAGCAGCGTGTTGCCCGCATCCCGCAACCGATGCAAAATCCCGATCAGCCGCTGGATGTCGCGCGAGTGCAGCCCGATGCTCGGTTCATCCAGCACGAACAGCGTGTTCACCAGCGACGTGCCCAGCGCCGTCGTCAGGTTGATCCGCTGCACCTCGCCTCCGCTCAGCGTGCGCGACTGCCGGTCCAGCGTCAGGTACCCCAGCCCCACCTCCACCAGGTACGCAAACCGCGCGCGAATCTCGTTCAATAGCACCAGCGTCGCCTCGTCCAACGGCGCCGGCAGCGCCAGCTCCCGGAAGAACGCCTCCGCCTGCGCGATCGGCAGCAGCGTCACCTCGCGAATCGACAGCCGCCCATCCCCCACGCGCCACGCCAGCGCCTCCGGCTTCAACCGCGCCCCGCCGCACGTCCCGCATTCGCGATACGCCCGGTACTTCGAAAGCAGCACCCGGATGTGCATCTTGTAGCTCTTCGTCTCCATCCAATCGAAGAACCCCTTCACCCCGTACCAGACTTGATCCTCCCACCGCCCCTCTCCCGCCAGCACCCACTCCCGCTGCGCCGCCGTCAACTCCCGCCAGGGCACCCCCACCGGAATCCCCGCCTTGCGCGCAAACCGCAGCAGATCCCGCTGACACTCCGCGTTGCTCGGACTTTGGAACGGCCGCACCGCCCCATTCATCAGCGTCTTCGTCTCATCCGGCACCACCAGCCCATAGTCGATGCCGATCACCCGCCCAAATCCCCGACACGTCTCGCAGGCCCCGATCGCCGAGTTGAACGAAAACAAGTTCGGCACCGGGTCGCGGTAGTGGATATCGCAATCCGCGCAATGCAGATCCGCCGAAAAGCGCCGCACCGGCGCCTCCGGCCCATCCCCCAACGCCACTTCCACCCGCCCGTGCCCATGCAGGAACGCCGCCTCAAGCCCATCCACAATCCGGCTGCGCTTCTCCTCCGTCAGCGCCACCCGATCCTGGATCACCTCCAAAACCCCCGCCTTCACCTCCCGCACCCGTCGGTACCCCTGCTTCTCCAAGAGCCCCACCACCTCCGCAACCGTAAAATTCGCCGGCACCCCCACCGGAAACCGAATCACCCCAAAGTCATCCTTCTTCGTCTCCCCTTCTTCCTTCTCCCTTCTTCCTTCTCCCTTTCCTAAAAGCTCCTCCACCACCGTCTGCGGCGTGTCGCGCACCACCAGCCGCCCGCACTGCCGGCAATACAGCCGCGACGCCCGCGCATACAGCAGCTTCAAGTAATCCGTCAGCTCCGTCATCGTCCCCACCGTCGACCGCGACGTCCGCACCGGATTCACCTGGTCAATCGCGATCGCCGGCGGGATCCCCTCGATCCGGTCCACCTGCGGCTTGTCCATCCGATCTAAAAACTGACGCGCGTACGGCGAAAACGTCTCCACATACCGCCGCTGCCCCTCCGCAAAAATCGTGTCGAACGCCAGCGACGACTTGCCCGACCCGCTGACCCCCGTGATCACAATCAACTCACGCAACGGCAGCGCAATGTCCACACCCTTCAAATTGTGCTGCCGCGCACCCCACACCCGTATGCTTTCATTCGTCATGCCACCCATTGTAATCCATCCCCCCTCCCCGTCCCCCTCTTAATCGTAATCGTAATCCTAATCGCAATCCTAATCGTCCTCGTCCTCAACCACTACCGCCCCCAGCAGCCCGTTGAAAAGCATTACAGAGCGGCGCGGGTGGCACCGCGCCCTCCCAAATTTGGGCATGAATCGATGATTGGGAGGGCCGGGTGCCACCCCGGCCGGGTTTTTCAACGGGCCGCCAGCCCCTCAGAAGCCCAGTTCTTTTCAATCTGTCTAATGCCCCCTACGAAATGCAGAATGTCGCCGATTCACCGCACGATTCACATGTCATGCGCACGTTCCCCTTGCCAGTCGCTATGGCCACGCAGCTACTTCAGCGCCTCCAAGCTTGCACCGAAGTTGATGTGAAACGGCGCGCCTTCCAGCACAAGGGCCGCCACGCACACCGGGCAGCCCGCATGGTAGAATATTGCCTTGCTCTTGCTCATGGCTCGTCCTTTCATACCTGCCTGCATCCATATCGCATGCGCTATTGCACGCGATGTCTTGCACGGGAACCAGCATGAACGATCCGACGAATCCGACAACCGGGCACTCTCTGGTGCAGCAATGAAGGGCCCCAAGGTTGTATTGATTGGCGCGGGCAGCGCGTTCTTTGGCCGGCAAACAATCTGGAGCATGGTCTCCAAACCCGCGCTCGCCAACGGCACCCTGGCGCTGGTCGAACCCGACACGCAGAAACTCGGCTGGCTGCAGAAGATTGCGCGCCGCGCGATTGCAGCGCGCAAAGTACCCCTGAAACTGCAAGTCTCGACCGACCGCAAGGAACTGCTCAAGGGCGCCGATTTCGTGACGCTGGCCTTCGCGAATGAGGGCGTGGAACTGCGCGGGGTCGACGCGCGCATCAGCACTCGTCACGGAATGATCATGTGTTCGGCCGACACGATCGGGCCTGGCGGCACCATGCGCACCTTGCGCGAGGTGCCCCGCCAGAGCAAGATCCTGAAGGACGTCGAAAAGCTCTGTCCGGAGGCCTGGGTGATCAACTGGGTGAATCCCACCGCGGCCATGGGTATTGCCATGATGCGGCATTTTCCCCACCTCAAGTCCCTGGCCATCTGCGACGGGCCCCACAATCCCATGTTCGATGACAACCTCATCGTGCGTGCCGGTCTGGCCGACTCCGCAGCAGAAATCACCGACGCGCTCCGCAGCCGCGTTCGAATCCGGTCCGGCGGCGTGAATCACTTCAACTGGCTGGTCGAGATGACGCACGAAGGCAGGGATGTCACGGAGCGCATCAAGCAAAAGCTGCGCGACTCAAGCCAGGCCATTCATGTTGCCAACTCGGAATCAGGCAAGGTCGAACTCACGAATAGGATCGCGGCGCAACTGGCTGACGCCGTGGGCTACGTGCCCATGTGCATCTGGCACACGCAGGAGTATCTGCCCTATTTCCAGGGCCACGACATCAACAAGGCCGACGCGCTGACCATCCGCCCGTGGAGTGTTGAGGTGCGACGCCAGTGGATGAATGCCTGCTGGACCGACATGCGCCACATCGCCTCCGGCAAGCGCCCCATCGACGACTTTCTAGCCAAGACCACCGCCGACCATGCCAGTGACATCATCGAGGCCATGTGGGCTGGACTGCCGAAACGATTCTATATCAACATGCCCAACGGCGGCGCCGTACCGAATATGGCCAGCGACGCCTTTCTCGAATTGCTCTGCGACGTGAACATGAACCAGGTGCGCCCTCTGCCGTTCGGGCCCATGCCGCGACCGCTGACAGGCTACCTCCAGCGTGTTCTGGATGAGCACGAACTCGCCGTCGAGGCAGCCATCACGCACGACCGCAAGACGCTGCGCCAGGCCTTCCTCGCCAGTATGGTCGCGGTGAGTATTCCAGACGTGGACGCCTGCATCGCAGACTTGCTCGCGGCCGAAAAGAAATACCTCCCGCTCGCGTGGGTTCGGTAACGAGTGAAGGGTTCAACGGTCGACTAAAAGGGGAAAACAACGCATGACACCAGAGCACATCCACCTCGTACTGAACCACGTTCCGGTCATCGGCACCGCCATTGCATGTGTCGTTCTCGTTTGGGGGATACTCCGCAATCAGCGGGAGCTTCTTCTATGCGGGCTCGTCATCGCCGCCGCCTCGGCTTGGGTTACTCCTCTCCTGATGTCCACAGGTGAGTCTGCCTACGAGCGATACGAAGACGGCGAGGTTGCCAAGTACCTCGACCCGAACGCCCACACCTATCTGGAGGCGCATGAAGAGAGAGCGCATACGTGGTCCAAGCTGATGTACGTCACAGCCCTTCTGGCCAGCGCGGGTCTGGCGGCCTCCCTGTGGCGACGGAACCTCGCCCGCTGGTCAGCCATCCCGGTCGCACTATCCTGCGCCATCTCCGTCGCCGCCGGAGTCTGGATCGCGGAATCGGGAGGAAAAATCAGACGTATCGATTTCCGCGGCCCATCACCGTCGCACGAGTCAGGCCTCCACAAGCAACAGACCGACAATCAATTTGCACGACTCCCGGATCCGGGTATCATGCCATCATGACGGGTAGGCAATTCTACGACTGGCAGACGGCAGGCGGCGCCGACGACGTCATGCGTTTGGTCGATGCCTTGGAGCGCTCCGAGATCCCCTGGTGCGCCATTGGTGGCGTCGCCGTGAACCACTGGGCTTCCGAACCCATGGTGACACGCGACGTGGATTTCGTGGTCGCTGTTGACCAGGTCGACAGGGCGGTCGAGGTTTTGACCAAGGCTGGCTTCTCCGCAGAGCGGCACGAATGGTCCGTGAACTTCACCAGCAATTCCCAAGTCAGCATCCAGTTGAGCACCGAAGATTTCTACACGCAGTTCCCCGCCCGCTCCGTACCAGCGGATGTCCACGGAATCCTGATGCGAGTGGCCGCCCTGTCCGATACATTTGCCGGCAAGATCGCTGCCTGGAACGATACTGCTCGCCGTCCAAGCAAACGGATGAAGGATCTGACGGACATCGCCCGACTAGTGGAAGCCCATCCCGAACTCCGCCCCCTGCTTCCCTCTCCCATCACCAAAGCCCTCCAAGCCAGCTCATGATCGCCGCGGGGCCTCCCCTCTCCCTCCCAAGGCGGGCTATCGCCCGCAACCCAATGAACGTCGAACATCCAACATCGAACGCCGAACATCGAAGTCCAGCCCTCCGAACTTCGGCGTTGGATGTTCGATGTTCAGTGTTCGATGTTCTTCCGAAAAGATGCACACATTTGCGTCACATGTCCGGACGGAACGGTCTAATCCTAATCGTCCTCGTCCTCGTCTTCATCTTCGTCCTAGTCCTCGACAAGCCCACCAGCAGCCGCCCCCCCCATGGAGGGCCGACCTCCGTGTCGGCCGCCTTCTCCCCAAACCCTCCGCCACAAGACAATTTGCACGACACCCGGATCCGGGTATCATGCCCATATGACCGGCAGGCAATTCTATCGCCGCCTGGAGCGATACCGCTCCCGTCACCAAAGCCCTCCAAGCCAGCTCATGATCACCGCGGGTCCTCTCCTTCTCCCTCCTGATCGTAATCGTCCTCGTCCTCGACAAGTCCGCCATCTGCCGCCCCCGCCATCGACCTCCCGCATAGTCCCCCCCCATGGAGGGCCGACCTCCGTGTCGGCCGGTTCCTGTGAGAGGTCGGTGCTCTTCTCCAGCTCAGCCGACACGCAAAAGGTTTCTCTGGCTCACCTGGCGCCCAACGTTCTCGGGGATCTGGACCACGGCTTCTTCGTCCGGGTGGACTACGAAACCACGTTGCTGTGGTATGCTCCCCTCGCATGGGAGTATGGTGCGGGGCGATGAGTGCCATCCGAATCTCGCTCGCCAACAAGACGCTCGTCTTCCTGCACATCCAGAAGTGCGCGGGCAATGCACTCGTCGATCTGCTCCAGGCCCACTTCAAGCCCGCCGACGTGCTCAAGGCCCATCTGCTCCACCCCACGGCCCCTGAAATCCGCCGGCCCATCCGCGACTACCGCCTCATCATCGGGCACAACACCTACGACGATATCCAGTCCCTCGCCATCGACCCGGTCTACGTCACCATGCTGCGCGCCCCCATCGATCGCGTGACGTCCCTCTACTATTTCTGGCGCTCCCATCGCGCCGACTACATCGAAAAGCTGGATCTTCGCGGCCCGCGGCTGGCCCGGCGGCTGTCGCTCGCCGAGTTCGTGGAGTCGGAAGAACCGGAAGCACAATTCAACGTCAACAACGGTCAGGCCAGGCAGTTTCTCCAGGGCTTGCGCGGCCCCATCACACTCTCCGACGCCCAGTTCCTCGCGACCGCATCCCGCCGCCTCCAAGAGTGCGCTTTTGTAGGCTCCACCGAGCAGTTCGACCGGTCCGCCGACCTGCTCTGCTACATCCTCGGCTGGGCCCCACCTTCGGATACGCGGCGGGTCAACGATTCCAGGCGCAACGAACAGGAGGATCCCCGCTACGAACGCATCGAGCGGGAACCCCTTCCCGATTCCATCCGCTCCCGCATCGCCGAACGCAACCGCGTCGACATCGCGTTGTATCGTCTCGGTTGCGAACTCCTTCAGCGCAAGCACGAGCTCATGCTCGCGGAACTGGCCTCCGGTGCCGGCACACCCGGCACTGAGAAGCCGCTGCTGCGCGATCGCATCCGCAGGCTGGCCCGCCGATTTCGGTTGAGCGATCGGGGCGGATCCGTATCATAGGCCGCTCGCGGGCTTCCCATGAATTGGACTATCAATTGGATTTCGCTCGCATGGCCTATGGCGGTCGCCGCCTGCCTGACGCTGGCCATGATTCACCTGCAGATCGCCATGCGCATGGATGGCCGCCCCCTCATGGCGCACGTCTTCTTCGCCCTGAGCGCCGTCTCCGTCGCGGCCACGGGTGTCATCGAACTGTCCCTGTTGTTGACCGAGGATCTGCCCCGCTACCAGGCGCTGATGCGCGGGGCGGAACTGCCTATCTGGCTCATGATCGTGTCCCTCACCGGTTTCGTCTGGTGCTTCTTCGGAACGGGGCGCCGCTGGCTGGCTCTTCTGGTGGCGGGGCTGATGACCGTCGTGACCCTCATCAACTTCCTCGTGCCAGACCCCCTCTCCATTCGCTATGCAACCGCGATACGCACCGTCGAAACCTTCGGCGGAGTCCGAATCTGCCTGGGCAGCATGCGCAATGGGCTCCTGACGGTGGGCGAGATGGCCAGCGTGGGACTCCTGATGCTGTTTGTCACGGATGCCTCCATCGCGCTCTGGCGCAATGGCCATCGCCGCCGCGCCGCCGTCGTCGGCGGAAGCATCCTGTTCTTTGCCCTGACGTCCCGCGCCTATGCCGCCTTGGTGGAGACCGGCGTGCTCTCCACCCCCTTCTTCTTCATCTTCCCCTTCCTGGCCCTGCTGGCGGCGATGGGACGCGAACTGAGCCTCGATGTCCATCGCTCTGTGGAACTGGCGTACCGGCTGAGTGACAGCGAACAGCGTATGGTTCATGTCACCAAGGCCGCCCAGCTCGGACTCTGGCTCTGGGACGCCGGCACCGACACGATCTGGGTGAATGACGAACTGCGGCTACTGTTCGGGTTCGCCCCCGAACAGCGACTCGGGTTCCGCCAGTTTATGTCCGCGATGCACCCCGAGGATCGCGAACCCGTACAACGCGCCGTGCAGGAATCCGCCGCCACCGGTGCCGAGTTCGACCGTCAGTACCGGGTGCGGCATCCCGACGGCCAGATTCGCTGGATCGAGTCTCGCGGTCGGGCGGAGTTCGGGCGCGACGGCCGGCCGCTGCGCGTCCTGGGCGTGGCGCGGGACGTCACGGCCCGCCGCGAAACCGAATTGGCCCTCCAACACGGCCGCAACGAGATTGCCCATCTGTCGCGCGTGGCCATGCTGGGAGAGCTTTCGGGGTCTCTGGCGCATGAACTCAACCAGCCGCTGGCGGCCATCCTGTTCAACGCCCAGGCCGCCAAACGTTTCCTGGCCGAAGGCCATGCCGATCTCAACGAGCTCAATGAGATCCTGCAGGATATCGTCGAGGCCGATGTGCGGGCCGGTGAAGTCATCCACCGCCTGCGCCTCCTGCTGAAAAAGGGCGAAGTGCAGCTGCAGAACTTGAACACCGCCGAGGTCCTGCACGACGTGCTCAAGCTCGTGCGCAATGACCTGCTGAATCACAACATCCAGCTGAGCGTGGATCTTGCACGGGAACTGCCTCCGGTATTTGGGGACCGTATCCAGTTGCAGCAGGTCATGTTGAACCTGCTTCTCAATGCCTGCGATGCCATGGAGCAGGTCGCCCCGGGACATCGACAACTGGTGGTCCGCGCCGCGCCCACCACCGGGGGCGGTGTTCGCGTATCCGTTTCCGATCGCGGCCCAGGTCTCGCGCCCAGCGTCGCCACCCGCATCTTTGAGCCCTTCTTTTCTACAAAAGCCCATGGGTTGGGCCTGGGGCTCTCCGTTTGCATGACCATTATCACGGCACACCGCGGACAGCTCTGGGCGGAGAACAACCCGGACCGGGGCGCCACCTTCCACTTCGAACTCCCCGCGGCCACAGCAGCATGACCACGCCAGCCCCCACCGTGTTTGTCGTCGATGACGATCCCGACGTCCGCAAGGCGCTGACGCGACTGTTGCGCGCGGCGAAGCTGCCGGTGCTCGCCTTCGGCTCGCCGCTGGAGTTTCTGAATCACTATTCGCCAGACTCACCGGGGTGCCTCATCCTGGACGTCTCCATGCCAGGCCTCAACGGCCTCGATTTTCAGGCATCCCTCGACATCCACGACTGGGCGATCCCCATCATCTTCCTGACGGGCAAGGCCGATATCCCGATGAGCGTGCGGGCCATGAAGCAGGGGGCTATGGATTTTCTCACCAAGCCGGTTCGCGACGATGTGCTGCTCGCGGCTGTTCACGTGGCCTTTGAAAAGGACCGGCAGGACCGCCTCGCCAGCCAAGACCGCCAGGACATCGAGGTACGCCTGGCCACCCTCACGCCGCGCGAGCGCGATGTATTCGCGTTGGTCGTGGCGGGCCGCCTGAACAAGCAGATCGCCGGAGATCTCGGAACCGTCGAACAGACCATCAAAGTCCATCGCGGTCGTGTGATGGAAAAGATGCGCGCGGCGTCGCTGGCTGATCTGGTCCGAATGGCCGCCCGCGTGGGTGTTGGGAACGCCCCCACCCCGCCCGCGTTACACTAAGGTGCAATTTCGCCTCGCCGGGGAAGCGCGTACCCTTTCCCTGCCATGAGC
>CAZWQJ010000120.1:0-12833 GCA_964635825.1 uncultured Victivallales bacterium
GGGGGGGGGGGGGGGGGGGGGGGGGGGGGGGGGGGGGGGGGGGGGGGGGGGTTGGAATTGAACCGCAGAACCGCAGAACAAGGAACCGCAGATCGGCGAAGTTCGGAGTGGGCTTCGTTGTCCGCCGATCCTTGGGTGTCTTGGGCGGGGTGTACGATTTACATGTAGTGGGTGTTTTTAGAAAGTGTGTGGGGAAAGGGGTGAACGTTCAACATCGAACATCGAACGCCGAACGCTCACGTTAGGCGTGAATCGGGCTTCATGGGGGAACGTTCAAGGCATGCAGGCGGGCTAGGAATGGGGGGACGATGCAGTTGGGGGAGAACTCGTGCATGAGGGTTGGGGAGGGGGCGAGGGTGGAGGGGGCGGGGGACTGGGCGGCATCGTAGAGGGCGACGCAGGCGTCGGCGGTGGCGTCGGCATCGAAGGGAACGCAGAGTCCGCCACCGAGGCGGCGGGTGTAGTCGGCCATGGCGCTGTCGGGGGCGGTGATCATGAGCATGGGGCGTCCACTGCAAGCACAGTGGGGGTATTTAGAAAGGATAAATGGGGAGTAGGGGAGGCCGAGGTCGGTGTCGACGATGACATTGGCATCGGTTTGTTGTTGGAGGTCGGCGGAATCGCGTGGGCTGAGGTTATCGATGCGTTGGAGGGAGAAGAGGTTGCGGTGTTGGGCGGGGACGAGGCGCATGACGGCGTCGTCGACGTGGCCGTACTGAAGGAGGCGTAGAGCGGGGCGGCGTGCGGCGGCGCGGATGATGCCCTGGATGAGGACATCGGGTCGGCGGCGCGCCATGAGGTTGCCGAGGTGGGCGAGGACGAAGGTGCCGGGTTCGCGCGGCAGGCGGAAGCCGCCGGGGCGGAGGAGGGGGCGAGCGAGGTGGGTGACGACGGCGATGCGCTCGCGGGCGGCGGGGGAGGCGTCGAGTTTGTCAGCGACAAAGCGTGCGGCGTTGGGGCAGGTGACGGTGAGGAGGTTGGATTCGTTGAGGAAGCGGCGGGCCCAATGGAAGTTGAGTGGGCGGATGGCGCCGGAGTACCAGTGCTCGCGCCACTCGAAGGGCGGGTAGGGATCGCTGAGGTGCGGGACCCAGGCGGCGGCGAGATCGCGGCAGTGATAGGCGACGACGTTCGAGACGATGGGCATGGCGCGCGAGAGAAGGATGGGTGGGCGGGCGCAAGCGCGCAGGACGCGGCGGGTGGCGTGGATGGCGGGCGCGATCCAGGCATTCTCGGGCATGTGGAGTCCCCAGCGCAGGAAGGCGGCGAGGCGGCGTGCGGGCGTGGGTGGGACGAGGGGGATGCGGGTGATGCGGATGGCGGGGTGGAGGATTTCGGCGGTGATGGAGGGATCGAGGGTGACGGGCCAATCGGCGGTGATGAGATGGACTTCGACGCCGGCCTCGGCCAGTGCGGAGAGGAGGCGGATGGTGCAGAGGCTTTCGGCGTCGTTGAGGGGCGGTGCGTTGTAGGAGACGCAGACGCAGGTGAGGGGGGCGGTGTGTGGTGACGGGCTCATGGTGTGGCTCGGCGGGGTACGGCTTGCAGATGGGGCAGCATGCGATCGACGACGGCCTGCCAGTTCCAGGTGGAGGCGAAGGCGTGGTGGGCGGCGGCGGCACAGGCGTCGCGTGCGGGGCGGTTGTGCAGGGCGGCGACCAGGCGGTCGGCCACGGCGGCGGCGGAAGCGCCGGGCGTGAGCAGCCAACCGGTGAGGCCATCGCTGACCATTTCGGGGATTCCGCCGGTGGCGAAGGCCATGACGGGGACGCGGTGGGCAAAGGCTTCGCAGATTGAGTTTGGGGTGAGGTCAGCGGAGGAGAGGAGGAGATAGAGGTCGGCGGCGGCGAGGATGCGGCTGAAGGCGGCGGCGCCGGCGGCGGAGGAGGTGTCGATCCAGCCGTGGGCTCGGACGTAGTCGCGCATGAGGGTTGGGGGCGGCGGAGCGCCGACGACATGGAGGGTGAGGCCGGGGAGCTGGCGGCGGGCGAGGCCGACGGCCTCGATGGCGAGCGGGCCGCCCTTGCGCGCGAAGTCGGTGGAGATGAAGCAGAGGGAGGGTGGCGTGGCGGGGGTGTGGGCGGGTGCGGGTGCGAGGGTGGTGGGGGTGAAGTTGGGGCCGATGCCGACGGGGACGATGTGATCGGGGGCGAGCTGGTAGCGGTCGAGGATGGCGCGGCGGGCGAAGTCGGAGGTGGTGAACACGCGGTGGGCGCCGGCGAGCCAGCGCTGTTCGAGGGAGGCCAGGCGGGCGAGTTCGGTGGCGGCGTAGCGGCGATGGGTTTCGTAGTACTCGAGGTAGGGGACGTAGGCGGAGTCGAAGAAGCAGGCGTAGGGCATGGTGGGTGTGGTGCGCAGGTGGGCGGAATCGCCGAAGAAGAGGGTGATGTCGGCGTGGAGGCCGAGGGTGCGGCGGGAGAAGGCTTTGGCGAAGGCGTGCAGGCGGTGGTTGGAGTAGGGCCAGAGGAGACGGCGGCCGGTGACGAGTGTCAGGAGGCGGCTGTGCAGCATGGCGAGGCGGTCGTCGGGGGCGTGCAAGGGTGCGACCATGGCGATGTGCGCGAGGCGGGCGCGCATGGCCTGGAGCAGATTAAAGTGGGCACCCTGGTAGCCGCCCTGGCGGAGAGCGGGCTCAAAGGTGGAGGCCCAGATTAGATGAAGTTGGTCCATTGGGATGGGTCGGTGACGCGGCGGCTGGCGGCGGCGAGGGTGCGGCGCACTTTGAGGCGATCGTCGGCGGTGAGGGAGAGGGCCCAGACGCTGATGGCGTAGAAGAGGCCGCAGAGTGCGAACTGGATGAGGACGAGGATGAGGCTGGTGGCGGGCCAGGCGCGGTGGAGGGCGAGGGCGAGGACGGCGAAGGGGATGGCGCCGAGGAGGGCGGGCAGCACGGCCTCCAGCAGTAGCTTGCGCATGGGGAGGTCGGTGGCGCGGCAAAGCATCAGGGGGAGGCAGAAGAAGTTGACGGCGACGAGAGAGATGGCGCTGCCGAGGGCGACGCCGAGGAGGCCCATGCCGGCGATCTTCACGAGGGCGATGCTGAGGAAGAGGTTGAGGACGCCGCCGAGGAGGATGGCGGTGACGGCGGGGCCGAGGCGGCCGCAGGCATAGAGGGCTTCGTAGGCGACGATGCCGGGGATGGAGAGGATGAGGCCGGCCATGATGAGGCGCATGACGCCGACGCTGACTTCGGAGAATTCGCTACCGAGCCAGTGCTGGAGGAAGGGGCGCGCGAGGACGGCCAGGAGGACGCAAGGGCCGAAGGCGAGGATCAGGCTGTAGCGGGTGCCGCGCAGGATGGTGACGCGAAGCTTGTCGATGTGACCGACGGCGACATCGGCGGTCATGATGGGCGTGAGGGCGCCGACGAACGAGGTGATCATCATGCGGAGCTGGGGATCCCAGCGTTGGGCGACGTTGTAGTCGGTGACGTGGCCGATGCCGAGTTCGTTGACGTTGGAGATGATGATGGAGTCGGTGGCGTAGTAGAGGAGGAAGCCGACGATGCCGAGGAAATTCAGGAGGCTGAAGTTGAGCATGGAGCGGAGGGTGGGCCAGGAGCGGATGGGGGCGAGGCGGACGTGCATTTCGGGCATGGAGCGGCGTGCGCGGGGGATGACGTAGAGCCACTCGATGGCGAGGCGCAAGCCGGCGGCGAGGATGACCCAGGCGACGATGCTGGGGCGGAAGGCGCGGAAGAGGATCCAGACGCCGAGGGCGGCGGCGACGGTGGCGACGACGTTGGCGATGGATTCGAGGTGGAAGCGCTGGCGGATGAAGACGGGGGATTTCCAGACGCCGTTGACGATATGGCAACTGGAGGCGAAGCCGAGGACGATGAGGACGATGCGCGCGGTGGGGACGAGGTCGGGTGGGAGCCCGAAGAGGGCATCGGCGAAGACGGCGGTGATGAGGGTGCCGGCCATGAGGATGGCGGCGGAGATGAGGGAGAGGGAGAGGCCGAGGGACATGACGGTGTTCATGGCGGCGAACTCGCCCTTGGCATAGTGCTCGGCGGCAAAGCGCTGGTAGCTCAGGCCGACGGCAAGGGCGGCCATGCCGATGAACTGGAGGCACTGATGGGAGAGTGCCTGGAGGCCGTAGGCTTCCTTACCGAGGGTGCGGATGAGGAAGGGCGTGAGCAGGAGTGCGGTGACGGTGGTCACCGCCATGGCGGCATAGCGCGAGCCGGCGTTGATGGCGACGCGGGCCTCGCGGCTTTCCGCGGGTGGGCTGGATGTTTCGGGCTGGTCGGACATGTGAGACCGGTCGGATGGGGTCAGGGCAGACTCCGTCCCTGTCAATTATGCAGCCGACGCCCTGCGCCCGAGGCGGTGGCGGCTGCTCTCAGCCTTCATCTTCTTTGGGAATAGGCGCAAACATCCGGATTTGATCCGGGTGGTTGGCGAGTTGTCGGGCGCGTTGCAGGCAGAGTTCTCCGCGGTCCCATTGACCGACGACGAGTTGGACGCGGGCGAGTTCGAGCCAGGGGATGTAGTTGGAGGGTGCGCCGCGGACGGCGTAGGCGGCGACGCGTTCGGCGCGGGAGGCGAGGGTGGCGCGCGTGGTACGGGGGAGGTTCTGGTTCAGCGACCAATTGACGAGGATGCGGGTGACGTCATCGAGGGTATCGGGGTCATAGCCGCCGGAGGCGACCAACTCGGCTTCGGTGGCGGCGTTGTCGATGACGCGGTCGAGGGCGACGGGGTCGGTGGTGCGTTGGGCGAGGCGTTCGAGGTAGGTGAAGCGGGTGAAAGCGAGTTCGCCGCGCAGATCGCGCCAGAGGGCGCCGTGGAGGAAGACGGTGCCCATGAGGAGGGCGAGTGCGGTGAGGCGAACGGTGGCGGGGTGATAGGCGGGTGGGTTCATGAAAGCGGGGGGCGGTGGGGAGGCGCGGTCGCTGCGGCGGAGATGGACGCCGGCGGCGACCATGCCGGCGAGGGCGGCGAGGAGCATGGCGTTGCCGGGTTTGTGGAGGCTGTAGTCGACGAGGCTATGGAGGCCGATGGTGCACAAGCCGAAGAGGAGGCCGACGAGCATTTGGCGGACGGTGCCGCTGGCGTGGGGGAAGCGGCGGTAGACGTAGGCGAACCAGAAGCGGAGGGTGAGGAGGAAGAGGAGGGCGCCGATGAGGCCGCCATCGGCGAGGAGTTCGGCCCAGTCGTTGTGGGCGTGGAGCCAGCGGAAGCTCATGTCGGGGCGCTGGAACTGGGGCAGGACGTGGCGATAGGCGCCGAAGCCCCAGCCGACGAACGGGCTGACGCTGAAGGCGGTGAGGGTATCGCGGGTGATGATGGAGCGGAAATCTTCGAGTGGGTTGCGGACGACTTCGCGGAGGGTTCCGAGGCGTTCGATGACCTGGTCGCTGCCGGTCCAGAGGATGGTGGCGACGATGAGGGCGGTGAGGAGGGCGATGCGGGTGCGGGCGCCGGGGGTGGTGCGTTGGCGCCAGGCGATGATGGCGCCGAGGAAGCCGAGGGAGACGGCGAGGCTGAGCATGGCGCCGCGGGAGAGGGAGAGGCCGACGGCGCTGCCGAGGATGGCGACGGCGAACATGCTGAGGGCGGTGCTGCTGGCGCTGCGCGAGGAGAGCCATTCGATGCGGTCGCGCCAGTCGCGGTAGAGGGCGAGGTTGCGCAGGCCGGGGGAGGAGAGGGCGAGGCCGAGGGCGACGCCGAAGAGCATGTTCATGTGGGCGGCGAAGTGGTTGCGGTTGCTGAAGGGGCCGAAGATGTTGCCGCCGTAGCGGGGGACATGGAACCAGAGGATTTCGCCGGAGCCGGAGAATTTGTGGACGATGGAGACGAGGGCCATGATGAAGCCGGAGAGGACGAGGATGAGGCAGAGCCGGCGCAGGTGGAGCCAGTCCTGGATGGTGCCGGCGAGGACGAGGAAGGTGCCGGCATAGGCGAACCAGAGGAAGAGGGCGCGGCGGGTGGAGAGGGGTGAGGCGGAGAGCGTGGATTCGAGCGGCCCGGCCTGGAGGATGGAGTCCATGTTGAGGGCATTGAAGAGCGATTGGGTTTGGGCCTGCATATCGGCGACGGCGGGGTTGAGGGCGCGGACCAATGGCTCGGGGAGCGGTACGAGTTGGGCGACGATGAAGAGGGTGAGGATGCCGAGGAGCAAGGCGGTGCCGGGGGCGCGCAGGGAGGTGTTGCCGGAGAAGGCGGCGGCGAGCAGCCAGGCGGCGACGCCCCAGCCGGACAGGATGCAGATGAGGAGGTAGGCCCAGCCCTCGGCACTGCCAAACATCCAGGGGGAGAGGACGACGGCGGCGGACACGAGCCGCCGTGCCAGCGTCAACAGGAACATCTGCGTTTTGGTCCGTCGCGTCATCCCGGCCATTTCTGATTGCGCGAGCGCGGGTTGGTGCCCGGCCGCGGCCACCGCCTGGTGCTACAACCCGAGCCCCTCACGTACGGTGGCGAGGCGCAGGCGCAGTTCGGGCGGGAGGCTGTCCGCGCGGGCCAGGAGGCTTTGGGCGAGTTCGGTGGCGCGTTCGCGGTTACCGTCCTGCGCGTAGAGGTCGGCCAATTCGACGCGGGCGTGATCGTTATTGGCGGCGAGGGCGAGGGCGCGTTCGTAGGCGGCGCGCGCATCGGGGCGTTGGCCGGTGCGGAGGAGGATGGTGGCGAGGGTATCCCAGGCCTGGTGGAATTGGTCATCGAGGGCGACGGCGGCGCGAGCGAGGGATTCGGACTCGGCCAGGTTGCCGCCAGCCTGGAGCATGAGGGCGAGATCGTTCAAGGCCTCGGGGGTGCGGCCGAGTTGGAGGCTGCGGCGGAGGGAGGCCTCGGCCTGAGTCTGGCGGCCGGCGACGTAGTCGAGGGATGCGCGGGCGTAGTGGGCATAGGCATTGTTGGCGTCGGCGCGCATCAGGCGCTCGACGAGGCGATTGGCGCCGTCCATATCGTGGCGGGCGAGGGCGAGGCGCACGAGGGCTTCGAGGGCGGGGATGCTGCGGGCCTCATCCTTGATGGCTTGTTCGAAGTAGACGCCGGCGCCTTGCTGATCGCCCTGGAGGTTGGCGCGGTACCCCCAGCAGAGGGCGTAGATGTAGTGGCCGCGGCCCTTCATGCCGCTGAAGCGCTGGGCGTGCTGCTCGAGCGCGGCGCGGTCGCCGACACGCGCCAGGAGGGGGAGCAGGCGTTCCCAGGCGTCCCACTGGTCGGGTTTGGCGGCGACGATGCGTTCGAGCAAGGGGCGGGCGTGGGCGAGATCGCCGGCGGCGATGTGCAGGTCGGCCTGATCCAGGGCCGTGCGCATGTTGCGTGCGCGAGTCAGGTCGAGCTCGGGGGCCGTCGGCGAGGCGGAGGCGGGGGGTGGTGCATTCCGTGCTATTTCTGTTTCAATTTTGTTTTGGACAACCGGAGTGGGAGCCGGGGCGGGTGGCGGTGTTGGGGTGGGCACGGGGATGGGAGTGGGTATGGGAGCGAGTGTGTGGGGCGGAGTAGCGGCCTGGCGGGTGAGGAGTTCGAGGCGGGACTGTTCGGCGGCTTCGGCGCGGGCCTGGGCTTCGGCGCGGGCGCGGATTTCGCGGCCGAGGCGTTCGGTGAGTTGTTCGGCCTCCTGGACGGCCATTTGGCGTGCGGAATCGAGTTGGAGGCGTCTGGCGCGTTCGGCGGCGAGGTCCTGAGAGAGGGCCTCGACGCGCAGGCGTGCTTCTTCGAGGCCGCGCTGGGAGCCGGAGGTGGCGGTGGCGGCGTCGCGGCGAGCGGCATCGAGTTGGAGGGTGGCGGTGGCGATCTGCTGATCCAGGGCGTGGATGCGAGTTTGGAGGGGGGGGATGGCGTCCTGGTTGTGGGTGCGGGCGGTTGAGAGGTCGTGCTGCAGGCGCGCGTGGTCGTTGCGGAGGGAATCGAGATCGCGGTCCCTGGCGGCGAGGGAGGTGCGCAGGCCGGCGAGTTCGCGGCGCAGGGCGTCGAGTTCGGCGGAGGCGGTGGCGGAGGAGCCGGCGCTGGAGGGGGCGCTGGCGCGGAGGCGGCGTTCGTCGTCGAGGGCGGCCTGGGCGGCGGCGAGGGCGGTGCGGGCGGCGGCGGCTTCCTGTTCGAGGGTGGCCATGCCAGCCTGGAGGCGTGCGCGTTCGGACTCCAGTTGGGTGGTGCGATTGCGCTGTTCGCGCAGGCGGCGAGCGGCCTCGGCGGCGGGGTCGGCGGGATCGGCGTTGGCGGCGAGTGTGGCGGCGGCGGTGGAGGCGGCGGCATCCTCCTTGCGGTGGCGATCCTCGGAAGCGGCATCGTTGGCGTAGTAGGAGCGGTGGTAATCGCGGGCGTAGCGGGAGTAGCCGACGTTGTAGTAGGTGGAGTAGTAGCGGCCGACGCGTGAGACGACGACGTTATTGAGGATGCCGCCGATGATGTGGGCGCGGACGTCGCGCAATTTTTCGGTGGTGCGAGCGAGGAGGGTATTGGTGCTGTAGCCGGCGCGGACGACGACGACGACGGCATCGCAGAGGACGCTGAGGATGCTGGCATCGGTGACGAACAGGACGGGTGGGGTATCGACGATGACCCAATCGTATTCGGCGCGGACTTCCTTGAGGAGGTTCTGCATGCGGCTGGAGCCGAGGAGTTCGGACGGGTTGGGGGAGATGGGGCCGGCGCTGAGGACATCGAGGGTTTCGACGGTTTGGGAATCGCGTTCGACTTTTTGGAGGGCGTCGCGCCAGCCCCATTCGCCGACGAGGACGCTGGTGAGGCCGCGCTTGTCGGAGAGGCCGAGGTTGCGGTGCACGGATGGGCGGTGCAGGTCGCCGTCGATGAGCAGGACGCGTTTACCGGTCTGGGCGATGGAGATGGCGAGGTTGGTGGAGGTGGTGGTTTTGCCTTCCTTGGGGCGGCAGGAGGTGATGGAGAGGACTTTGAGTTCCTCGGCGGGGCTTGAGTAGAAGAGGCTGGCGCGGATGCTGCGGTAGGCCTCGGCGATGGAGGAGGCGGGTTCGGCGAGGACGATGGAGCCGCGGTGGAGGCGGTCTTCGCTGGAGGCTTCGGGTTCCTCGCGGTCGAGGGCGGGGATGACTTCCTTCAAGGCGTTCTTGGTCTGCCCGCGCAGTTCCTTGAAGATGGTGCGCCCGAGTGCGAGGGCGCGGGTGCGTGTGGTGGTGGTGGCGGAGGAGGAGGCCTCGGTTTTGGCGGCGTCGGGTTTCTCCTTGGTGATGGAGGGGACGAATCCGAGGAGAGGGAGGTCGCCGCGCTCTTTCAGGTCCTCGGGCGTCTTGATGGTGTCGTCGAGATTTTCGAAGAGGAAGGCGAGGCCGATGCCGAGGAAGAGGCCGAGGAAGATGGCGAAGAGGATGGTTTGGAGTTTACCGGCGTTGATGGGGACTTTGGGGAGGGTGGCCTCCTGGGTGATTTGGACGTTGGTGCGGGATAGGCCGGAGGTGACATCGACCTCGCGCATGCGTTCGACGAGGGCGTCGAAGAGGCGGCGGTGGCGATCGACCTTGTTCTGGAGTCGGGTGAGTTCGAATTCCTCCTTGGCGAGGGTGAGGGTGACCTTGCGTTGGTCCTCATAGCGGTTCTGGAGTTCGGTTTCCTCGTTGCGGAGCATCTGCAGGCGGTTGTCGTGGGAGCTGAGGATTTCTTCGAGGGAATTGCGGAACTGGCTGCGGAGGAGGACGATATTGGTTTGGGCGCTGAGGAGGACGGGGTGGTTGGGGCCGTAGGTTTCGATCAGGACCGTGAGTTGCTTTTCCGATTCGGAGAGGTTCTGGCGGGTGCGGCTGAGCTCGGGGTCGGTTTGGATGACGGGGATGGAGAAGAGGCGGTCGTCGAGGGCCTGACCGGCGAGAGCGGTGCCGCCGAGGGCTTCGCGCATGACGCCGATCTGGGCGCTGAGTTCGATGCGCTCCAACTGGACGTCGGTGAGTTCCTGGTTGAGTTTGACGAGGCGTTCGATGGCGGGCTGGTCCTGGGGGGTGGCGGTGACGGTGACGGACTGGGCCTGCTCGCGGTACGTCTGCAGTTCCTCTTCCGACTCCAGGAGGGCCAGCTCCTCTTTTTCTTTTTCTTTTTCCAGCATGCCGAAGGCCTCGCCGAGGAGTTCCTTGGTGTGGCGCTGGTGGTAGGTTTTAAAAGCGCGGGAGACCTCGTTGGCAATCAAGGTGGCGCGGTAGGGGTCGATGTGCTGGCTGCTGATGGAGAGGAAGTGGGTGTCGGCGAGGTTTTCGGCGCGGACCTGGTCGCGCAGGAGTTCCCAAGGTTGAGGAGGGGCGGGGGGTGTGACGCCGAGGGCGGCCAGGACGGTGCGTTTGATTTCGCCGGCGAAGGAGGAGAGGCGGCGGCGTTCGTCGGCTTCTTTGCCGGCGGCGAAGAGATCGCCGATGGCGGGCGACTCCAGTGCGACTTCGAGAACGGCGCGGCTGGAAGCGAGTTCGGCCTGGGTGCGGTAGAAGTCGGGGTCCCAGCGGCCCTCGCCCTCGCCGCTGTTGAACTTCATGACGGAGGGGGCCTGTTGCTCGACGAGCAGGCGTGCGGTGGCGCGGTAGATGCGTGGGGTGCGTACGGCCTTGATGATGCCGAGGGTGGTGGTGATGACAAGGATCGACAGGACGATCCAGATGCGGCGGCGCAGGATGCCGAGGTAGCCCCAGAGGGCGGTGCGGGCGGAGACCTCGCCTGCGCTGTCGATGACTTCGGAACCGGTTGTCGGCGTACCTTCAGGCATGCTGCTGATCCTGCTGCCGCGATGGCATCGTTACGGCTACGGCACGGGCGACACGCTGGCGCCCGCACTGACGCTTGGTTTCACAAACTCGCCCAGTTTGGCGATGGTGCTGGACCCCACGACGAGGGTATCGCCGGCGTGCATGAACACGGGGGCATCGGCGCCGCGGGCGATGCGGGCGAGGTTGACGGGGATGACCTTGCGGCGGCCTTCCTCGCGCATGATCAGGAATGAGTTGGAGGCGCGGGCGGATGGGGATAGGCCGCGGGCCATGGCGACGGCTTTGAGGGCGCTGAGGCTCTGGCCGCGTTTCAGAGGGAAGTCGCCCGGGGAGTTCACGTAGCCCATGACATAGATGTACTCGGTGATGGCGGGGGGCACGGTCACGAAGTCGCCGCCGTAGATGGTGGCATTGAGGCGCATGTCGCCTTCACCCAGGAGGCGGGTGAGGTCGACTTCGATCATGTCGGGGGCGGATGAGTCGGCCTTGACGTAGTCGGCGGCGGAGGCGAGGGGTGGGGTTGCCGAGGGGGTTGGGGAGGCGGGGGGCGGGGGGCTTTGGGCGTCCAGTTCGGATTCGGCGGCGGCCATGGCTTCCACGTCTGCCGGTGCAGCGGTTGCCTGGGGCTCGGCGGGGGCGTCGTCGTCGGCGAGGGCATCGGCGGGGAGGGTGGCGTCGAGGTCGGGATTGGCGCTGGCGTCCGGGGTGGCGTTGGTGGTGGTGGCGGAACCGGTGGCGTTGCGGCGGACGATGAGGAGGGATTCACCGGCGGTGGCGCCGAGGCCCTGCGTTAAGGAGAGCAACTCCAGCACGGTGGTTTTGTTTTGGCGCAGGTAGTAGACGCCGGGGGCGGTGACGGCACCGGTGACGACGACGGGCTGGCTGCGGTAGTCGGTGATTTTCACGGTGACGCGGGGGTTGCGGAGGTAAGTGGCGCGATAGGCATCGGCGATGTGGGTGGCGGCCTGGGAGGCGTTCATGCCCGCGACCGGCACATTGCCGACCAAGGGCAGTTCGATGGTGCCTTCGCGCGAGACCGGGCAGGACAGGGTGGTGAATTCGTCCGGCTTTTCGAGGGCCATGACCGAGACGTCGAGAACATCGTCGGGTCCCAACTGGTAGTCGATGTCCTGGTTGCCGCGCTGCGTATCCCAGACGGAGAGTGCGCGGGCCAACTGATCGGCCCGTAGCGCGGCCTCATCGGCGGCCGTTCCCTGAGCCGGCATGGGGGCGGCGTCTTCTTCATCGACGACACGACTCCCGAAGTCCTGGCTGCTGCAGCCTGCCAGGACGGCGACGATTCCCACCCCGATTAGCCTAGACCAGCGGTTGCCCTTCATGGCACTCCTCCGCGCACCCGAATTCATGTCCGCGACCGCTGACACGCTACGGGAAAACGGCATGCAAGGCAAGTCGCAGATGGAGGGGTCGTCGGCGCAAGACGAGACCCAAAAAAGGGTTGCGCAATGCCGACTAGATCGATACGATAACCGCGACAATTCGGAAGTAGATTACGGCGCGTGAGGCGCGATGGACAATGAGGAGAATGGACATGCGATCTGGAATGTGGCGGTTGGCGATGAGTCTGGTGGTGTTGCTGGCGGCGCTGGTGACAGCCCGAGCCGAGCGCGATCTGGACTTTGTCGTGGTGGCGATGCCGGCGACGGTGCTGATCGACATGGAAGGCGACAAGTTTGCGGTGACGGGCGAGGATGGCACGAAGACGAGCGCCTCGGAAGTCTACACGATGCCGAATATTTTGTTGGGCGTGGGGTTGCCGATTGGGAACGCGCGTGTGGACGTGGGCGGCGGCGGCGGCGTGCTGATCAACGACAGTTTCCGGTCGTTCATGCTGCAGGCGATTGCGGACGTGACCTGGCAGGTGACGGATTCGCTGGATATCGGGCCGCGGGCGGGGTTCGTGTATCTGCCGAACCCGGAGTGGCTGGAGAACGACGACATCGAGTTTGAGTCGGACACGGGGTTCCTGGTGGGTCTGCAGTTGGCGATGGGCGACAAGATCCAGTACATGGTTTCGGTGGATCTGATCGATTTCTCGCTGGATATTGAGGATCCGGCCGCGGGTGTGGCGACCTCGGACGACGAGTTTGGCCTGAGCGCGCTGGCGATCCAGTTCGGCGTGCGCGGCGAATTCTAAGTCGAC
>CAZWQJ010000121.1:0-11025 GCA_964635825.1 uncultured Victivallales bacterium
CCCGTCGGGTGGGTTGACGGGGCGTACAATTCACCTGTCCCCCATTCGGTGGATTGACGGAGGTGGGGGGGCGTGGTGAACTGAGGGGAATGGACGCGAACAGAGAGTGGGATGTGGTGGTGGTGGGCGGGGGGCCATCGGGCATGATGGCGGCGGGGACGGCGGCGGAGATGGGGGCGACGGTCATTCTGTTGGAGAAGAATGGGAGTTTGGGGCGGAAGCTACTCATCAGCGGGGGTGGGCGGTGCAATCTGACGAATGCGGAATTCGACACCCGCAAGTTGTTGGAGCATTTCAAGGGGGACCGGAAGTTTCTGTATTCGGCCTTTTCGCAATGGAGTGCGCCGGAGACGCTGGACTTTTTCCATGGTCGGGGCATGGAGACCAAGGTGGAGAAGGAACAGCGGGTTTTTCCGGTTTCGAATTCGTCGGAGTCGGTGCTGCGGGTGCTGCTGGACTATATGCGCGAACATGGGGTCACGGTCCGGTCCAACGCGGAGGTGACGGGGTTCGCGCGCGGGGGACAGGCGCTCGTGGGCGTGACGTTGAAGGATGGGTCGGTGATCCGGGGGCGGGCCCTGGTGATCGCCACCGGTGGGATCTCGCGGCCGGAGACCGGGTCGACGGGGGATGGATATCGCTGGCTGCGGGCGATCGGGCACCGGGTGGTGGATCCCACGCCATCCCTGGTGCCGATCGCGTTGAAGGATGCCTGGGTGCCGAAGCTTGCGGGGATCAGCCTGACGGACATACGGATCACGATGGTGCAGGCGGGGAAGAAGCAAGGGTCGGTGATTGGGAAGTTGCTTTTCACGCATGTTGGGGTGAGTGGACCGACGATTCTGAACATGAGCAAGGACATCGGTGAGTCGCTGAGATACGGGCCCGTCAGTCTCTTGCTGGATCTGCTGCCGGGGCAGGATGACGGCCTGGTGAATGCGGGGTTGCTGGAACTTTTCCGGGTTAACGACAAGAAGAAGCTGAACAACGCGCTCGGGCTGATGGTCCCGCCGGCGATGGCACCGGTGGTTCTGGATCAAGCCGGTGTGGATGGCGAGACGCCCTGCAGTCGTGTTACGCGGGAGCAGCGGTTGAAGGTGGCGGGTGTGCTCAAGGGCATTCGTCTGCAGGTGGACCGGCTGCTGGGCGTGGAGAAGGCGGTTATTTCGAATGGAGGGGTGGTTCCGGAAGAGGTGGATTTTCGGACGATGCGCTCGCGCCTGTTTCCGAATCTCTATCTGGTTGGGGACACGCTGCACATCGACCGTCCCTCGGGCGGGTACAGTTTGCAGCTTTGTTGGACGACCGGTGCGGTGGCGGGGGTGGCGGCGGCGTCTGGGCGGTCGGGCGGTTGACCCGCGTGCCCGGTGGTGGGTAAGCTGGGCGGTTCTGAGATTAGAACCGGGATGGCGGTTTGGGCTGACGTGGCACATTGGGGGTGCGGCATGGTTTCTCGCAAGGATTTCTCGCCCGACTTTTTGTGGGGGACGGCGACGGCGGCGTACCAGATTGAGGGGGCGATTGCGGAGGATGGGAAGGGCGAGAGCAACTGGGATCGCTTTTGCCGGGAACCCGGCGCGATTGTGGATGGGACGCGCGGCGACATCGCCTGCGACCACTATCATCGCTGGCGCGAGGATGTGAAGCACATGGAGTGGCTGGGCGTGAACGCCTACCGCTTTTCGATTTGCTGGTCGCGCATCCACCCGGACGGGCGCAGCCGGGTTAACCGCGCGGGCCTGGACTTCTACGCGCGCCTGATCGACACCTTGCTGGAGCGGGGCATCACGCCGCTGGTGACGCTCTGGCACGGGGAGCACCCGCAGGCGCTGGATGATAAAGGCGGCTGGGCTCACCGCGACATGATCGCGCGCTATGCGGACTATGCGAGTGTGCTGTTCGAGAATTTGGGCGACCGCGTGCGGAATTGGATCACGCTCAATGAGCCGAACTGCTTTTTGTACCAGGGGTTTGGTGAAGGCAAATGTCCGCCGGGCGTGAAAGACTGGAAGCAGGCGTACCAGGCGGTGCACCATGCGCTGGTGGGGCACGGGGAAGCGGTGCAGCGGCTGCGCGCGCTGCGCAATGGGGCGCGGGTGGGGATCACGATGAGTTGCATGCAGTGGTCCCCGGCGAGTGAGGCGCCGGAGGATGTGCGTGCGGCGGAGCTGGCGGACCTGCAGAACAACCGGTGGTTGCTGGACCCGCTGCACGGCAAGGGGTACCCCGCGACCTACGTGGAGTACCTGGGCGATCTGGTCCCCGAGGTGCGCGACGGGGATCTGGAAACGATGGCGGTGGCGACGGACTTCCTTGGCGTGAACTACTATCAGGACCTGCGCGTGCGAGCGGGCACGATGACGCCGGAGCGATCGGGCAAGGCGAAGGATGTGGTGATCGTGCAGAAGTTGAATGATGCGGGCGCGTTTCGGCGCGGGCTCGAGCGGCTCAACCGTCTGTACGGGCCGCGCACGTTCATTGTCACGGAAAACGGGCTGTGGAAGACGAATGAGGAACTGGATGCCGCGGGCCGTTGTGACGATCAGGATCGCGTGGCGTATTTGCGGAGTCACGTGGCGGCCCTGCGCGAGGCGGTGGCGGCTGGCGTGGACGTGCGCGGCTACTGCATCTGGACGCTGATGGACAACTTCGAGTGGTCGGCGGGGCACACGTACCGGTACGGGTTGTACTACACGGACTACCCGACGCAGGCGCGCATTCCGAAATCGAGCGCGCAGTGGTACCGTCAATTTCTGAGGGACGCATGAACACACGACCGCCCAATATTCTGCTTCTGATTGCGGACCAGCTTGCGCCGCAGGCCGTTGGCGCCTACGGGGCCGATCCCAGCCCGACGCCGAACCTCGATGCGCTGGCCGCGCGCGGCACACGCCTGGCGGACGTCTACACGCCATGCCCGGTGTGCATGCCGGCGCGTGCCGCGTTCTGGACCGGTCGGCACCCGCACGAAACGGGGGTTCCCGACAACGGTCGGACGCGTCGCATTCCCGATACCATGCCGACACTGGGCACGCTGCTGGCGCCCGGGGGCTACCGCATGCTGCATCTCGGCAAGATGCACGATTGCGGTGGCCTGCGCGGCATGGACGTTGCGGAGGGCCAGTGGGACCCGGTGGACGATGTACCGCCATGGAAGGCGTATGGCGACACGCAGGAAGACCGCGCGAGTACGCGGCGTGCGGTGGAATTCCTACGGCAGGCCGGACCGGACCCGTATCTGCTGGTGGTTGATTATAACAACCCGCACGACATTTGTTTGTGGATCGGCGACCATGAGGGGGCGCATGTGGACGAGCCGGTGCCGGGGCCATTGCCGCCGCTGCCCGCCAACTTCACGACGGGCGATGAGGCATCGCGTCCGATCACGATCCGGCGCAACTGTTGCAGCAATCCGCGCGTGGCCCAGACGCAACACTGGACCCCCGAGAACTTTCGCCACTACCTGGCCGCCTACCGCCACTACGTCGGGCGTCTGGACCAGGAGGTGGGTGAGGTGCTGGCGGCGCTGGCGCAACGGCCGGATGCGGACAACACGCTGGTGATGCTGCTGGCGGACCACGGCGAGGGGATGGCTTCGCACCGGTTGGTCACGAAATGCGGGACGCTGTACGAGGAGGCGGCGCGGGTGCCGTGGGTCGTGGCGGGACCCGGTGTGCCGCGCGGCGCGGCGTGCGGCGGTGTGCCGGTCTCGACGCTGGATCTGGTGCCGACGCTGATCGAAGCGGCCGGGTTGGCGACGGCGGAAGGGCTGCCGGGCTGCAGCCTGCTGACGTGGCTCCGCGGCGGCGCGGCGCCGGTTGGGCGCGAGGCCATTGTGAGTTACTGGCAGGGTTCGGAGACCTACTTCACGCCGGCGCGGTTGGTGCGCACGCGGCGGCATGCCTACATTCATTATCGCGAGGATGAGGCGGAGGAGCTGTTTGACCTCGAGACCGATCCGGGGCAGACACACAATCTGGCCGCCGATCCCGCGCACGCCGGGGTGCTGGCGGAACACCGGCGGTTGCTGAATGAACACGTGCGGCGGACCGGCGACCCGTACTTCGAGTATGCCGTGGTGATCCCGGCGAATCGCCGTAAGCATGCGGACGGCGATTGCCCGTTTGTGAAGTTCAACATGCCGTGAGGGTACCCATGGCCGGGCGCGCGCCCAGTCTCTGGTTTCGGGGGGCGGTGTGGCTGCTGCTGCTTGGGCTCAGCGTGCCGCTCTTCACTCGTTCGATGATGGAACTCGGGAATAACACCGGGATCCTGCACGGACCCAACCTGATTTTTCACGAGGCGGGGCATGTGCTGTTCGGGTTCTTTGGCAACCGCCTGCTGACGGCCTTCGGCGGATCGTTGATGCAGACGCTGGTGCCGCTGGCGTTCATGGTCTCGTTTCTCTGGCGCGGGCGCGACCTGTTTGGTGCGGCGGCCATGTGCTGGTGGGCGGGGGAGAACCTGGTGGACGTGGCGCCGTACATCAATGACGCGCGCATGCTGCAGCTCACCCTGCTGGGGGGGCACACGGGGCGTGAGGTGGAGGGGCACGACTGGGAGTTCATCCTCACGCAACTCAACATGCTGGATTTCGATATCTACCTGAGCCGGGCCGTGCTGGCGACGGGGCGCCTGTGGATGGCGGTGGCGCTGGCCTGGGCGCTTGGGCTGATCGTGCTGCAGATCCGGGCGCGCGTGGGGGCGCCGCCGGAGGTGCGGTGAGGGTGGTTGGTGCGGGGTGTGGCACGCGGCTCTCGTCGCGTGCGATGCGGCGCGGGACGGAGCCCCGCGCCACGGTCAGGCGAAGCCGGCTTCGTCGATTTTGATGTGGTGGGTGGAGGTGGAGGTGGCGATGCTGTGGAGGCGGTGGAAGAGGCCGCGGCGGGCGAGCAGTTCGTCGTAGGAGCCATCCTCCACGATGCGGCCGGCGTCCATGACGAGGATGCGGTCGACGAAGCGGATGGTGCTGAGGCGGTGGGCGATGACGATGGCGGTGCGGTTGGCGAAGAGCGGCTTCATGGCCTGCTGGACCAGCATTTCCGAT
Organism: uncultured Victivallales bacterium; assembly: GCA_964635825.1. GTDB lineage: Bacteria > Verrucomicrobiota > Kiritimatiellia > UBA8416 > JAIOPI01 > CAZWQJ01. The sequence goes on from CAZWQJ010000121.1 coordinate 5,048, forward strand.
TCGGCATCGAGGGCGGCGGTGGCTTCGTCGAGGATGACGAAGCGGCTGGGGACGAGCATGCAGCGGGCGAGGGCGAGGCGCTGGCGCTGACCGCCGGAGAGTTGGGTGCCGCCTTCGCCGACGGGGTGTTGCAGGCCATCGGGGAAGCGCGAGACGAATTCCCAGGCCTGGGCACTTTTCAGGACGTCGATCATTTGCGCTTCGGAGACTTCGGGGCGGGTGTATTGGAGGTTCTGGGCGATGGTGGTGTTAAAGAGATAGGGATCCTGGAGGACGACGGCGAAGAGGGCGCGGTAGGGGCGCAGGGGCAAATCGCGGACGTCGATGCCGTCGAGCCGGATGGAGCCGGCGGCGGGGTCGTAGAAGCGCATGAGGAGATTGGTGAGTGTGGTTTTGCCGCTGCCGCTGCGGCCGACGAGGGCGACGGTTTGTCCGGGTGGGATGGTGAAGGTGAGATCACGCAGGACGGGTTCGTCGGTGTAGGCGAAGGTGAGGCCGCGCAGTTCGATGGAGCCCTGCAGAGGGGTGGGCATGGAGGCGCCGGGCTTGTCGGGCACGGACGATTCTGTTTCCAGGATGGTGAAGAGCTGGTCGAAGGAGGCGCGGGCGCTGGCGAACTGTCCGGCCACGCTGGTGAGGGCCTGCATCATGCCGATGAAGATGGCCTGGTAGCCCATGAAGGCGACGAGGGTGCCCAGCGGGATTTGTTCCTTCATGACGATGCAGGCCCCGCCGACCACAACGGTGGCGGTGATCAGGTAGCCGAGGCCTTCGCTCACGAATCCGAGCTTGGTGCTTTCGAGGACGGCGTCGAGCCAGCGCATCATCAGGGGCCAGGACTGCTGTTCGAATTCCTTCTGCACGCGTGCCTCCATGGCGAAGGCCTGGATGGTTTTGTGGCCGCGCAGTTTGTCCATGGTGAGTTCAACGAAGCGCATGGCCATTTCGCTGGCGGCGCGGGTTTTGGCGTAGATGGTTTTGGAGAGGCGCTGGGCGGCGAAGGCGTAGCCGAGGGCGCCGATGAGGATGACGGCGGTGAGGGCGGGGCTGAGGTAGAGGCAGAAGGCGAGGCTGAAGATCAGTCCGACGAGGTAGGTGGTGAGATTTTGGAAGATCGTTTGAAGGAAGCCGGCGATGCCGTTGATGGAGTTGCCGAAGACGCGTTCGTAGAGGAAGCCGGACGGGTACTGGTGATGGAAGCGCATGCAGAGGTGCTGGAGGTGGCTGAAGGCGAGCGAGCGCAACTCGAAGACGATCTTCTGCTGCATGCGGTAGACCTGGAGCACGGCGCCGTACCACAGGCCCATGCGGATGAACTGTACGAGCAGGAACGCGCCGCCGGCGGCCAGCGCCAGAGCGACGCGGCGCTCGGGAATGGCGACGTCGATCACGTACTTGGGGAAGAGCGGGGCGACGGCGACGGCCAGGCCGACGATGGCGACGAGGGTGACGGCGGTGATGCAGCGCCAGCGGTGCGGCGCGAGCAGAGGCCGGAAGCGTACGGCAATTTCGCGCCAGGAGTAGTGGCGCACGGACATGTCGGCGGCGGCTTCGGCCTCGGGATAGCGTGGCTTGCGGGTTCTCAAGGGGCGGCGAGTTTGGCGCGTTGTTCGGCGAGGAGAGCGTCGCGGTGGAGGCGGACATACTCGGCGAGGTCATCCTGCCAGGGGCGCATGAGGTGGAGGCCGGCGTCGCGCAGGTGCTGGTTGGCGAGGATGGAGTTCTGGGGGCGGCGGGCGGGGGTGGGGTAATCGGCGGTGGTGCAGGGCTCGATCAGGTGCGGCACCTGCATGAGGCGCAGGAATTCACGTGCGAGTTCGAACCAGGTGCAATGGCCGTCGCCGGTGGCGTGGTAGATGCCGGGTTCGCCGCGGGCGAGCAGTTCGCGAATTTGTTCGGCGAGGCGGTAGGACCATGTGGGACAGCCGTGCTGGTCGTGGACGACGCGGATGGGCTTGGCGGGGTTGGCCAGCGCGAGGCGCAGCATGGTCTTCAGGAAGTTGTTTCCGTTGGCGCCATAGAGCCAGGCGGTGCGCACGATGAAGTAGCGCGCGGCGGTGTTGCGGACGGAGAGTCCGCTTTCGAGCTTGGTGAGGCCGTAGTGGGTGCCGGGGCGGGGGCGGTCCTGTTCCGTGTAGGGCTCGGGGGTGGGGCGCACGCCATCGAAGACGTAATCGGTGGAGACGTGCACGAGCCAGGCGCCGTGGGACTCGGTGTACTGGGCGAGCAGGCGCGGGCCGTCGACATTGACGCGGCGGGCGGCATCGCGGTCCTGTTCGGCGCGATCGACGGCGGTGTAGGCGGCGCAGTTCAGGATGGCCTGAGGGGCGGCGGAGCCGAGGGTGGCGACGACCGAGGCGGGGGCGGTGATATCGAGTTCGGGCAGGTCGGCGCCGGCCACGCGGTAGGCGGGGGGGAAGACCTGCATGGCGTCGTGGCCGAGCTGACCGCGACAACCGGCGACAAAGACCAATCCATCGGCGAGGCCCATGCGTGCTCCTGTCGTTCAGTGGCCGGCGGCGCCGTCGCGGTAGGCGCGGATGCGCCCGGCCACGGATGGTGCCTTCTCGGCATTGACGCCGGCGGCCATGGAATCCAGAGCCGCGAGCGCCTTTGGTTTCAGATCTGGAGCCAGATGCTGCACCTGATTGAGGGCGGCGACCAGCCGAATCGCCGTATTCTCGTTGACGGGTGCGAGGCGGATGACGGTGTCGGCGAGCCAGCGCAGGCCTTGATCGGTCCAGAGCATCTTGTTGTTGGCGACGACGGAGAGGTAGAGGGCGCGGTTGTGGCTGGGGTGTTCGAGGCGGAACAGCGGGCGGCGCTCTTCGGTGGCGAGGTGGTCAAAGAGGTCATCATGCACACTCAATCCGACCAGGGTTAGATATCCTGTATAGCCGTTGATGTGGTGCTGCCAGTCGGCGAGGGCCTCTTCCAGGATGGCGCGGCGCCGGGGATGGCTGCCGGCCTGAAGGGCCTGGAGGGCGGCGGTACGATCGGAGAAATTCCAGGCGCGGCGGTAGTGGTCTTCGGTGAGTTGCTGGGTGGCGGCGGTGTCGACCTCGGCGATGATGCGCAGGAGGGTGCCTTTGAGGCGGCGTTCCTCGATGCCGTCTTTAGGGCGTGGGGCCGGGCGGTAGGTATCCACGGCGTGGAAAGCGGCGAGCAGATCCGGCATGTGGCGCTCGGTGACGGCGCGCATGAGGCGGCTGCGGGCGGCGTAGCGTTCGCGGTAGCGCGGGATGAATTGGCGGTCGAGCGATTGTTCGTCGATGCGGAGCAGGTGGGTTTTGAGACCGGGAGGCAGGGCGGCATCGCGCAGCAGTTCGCCGTAGAGGGTGAGCCAGAGGTCGGAGACGGGGGCGGCGGGGTTGAGCAGGAGGGCGATGCGTTCGCGATCGGTGAGGCGGCGCATGGCTTCGACGCGGTTGAAGGCGTTGGGGTCGAGGCGCACCTGCATGGCCAGGGTTTCGGGGCGGACATCGGCGACCTCGCAACTGCCGTAGAAGGTGCAATCGCGGTTCCAGGAGACGAACGCGGGTGGGGGGCAGGGGGCGATGGTCCACTCGGCGTCGGCACCGGTGAGTTCGAGGACGCGGGCGGTGTTGGGCAGGTCGCGACCATCGGGGTCGACGGCGGCGACGGCGATGGGCACATGGAAAAGTCCGCCGGTTCCGGCGCGGGTTTGAGAGGCGCGCAAGGTGAGGCGTTGCTGGGCGGGGTCGTAGTGGTGGGCGACGCGCAGGCGCGGGTAGCCGATGGTGTAGAGCCACTCGCGCTTGAAGGTGGAGAGGTCGCGACCGCTTTCTGCCTCGAAGCAGGCGAAGAACTGGTCGGTGTTGGCGTTGGAGCCGCGATGACGGTCGAAGTAGCGGTTCTTTGCGCGGCGGAAGATATCGTCGCCGAGAAGGGTGCGCAGCATGCGGATGACTTCGGCGGCCTTGACGTAGGTGACGCCGTCGACGAGTTCGTCGGGGTCGTTGAAACCTTCGCGCACGATGTTGCCCATGTGGCCGCCATCCTCGACGGCGAGCGGGCCCACGAGGGGTGCGCGCATGTCCTCGATCTCGTCGAGGCGTAGGACGTCGGGGTTGAACTGGCCGCGCATGTACTGGCGTTCGACATCGACGGTGAAGGCCTCGTTCAGCCACATATCGAACGGGGTTTCCATGGTGACGTCGCTACCGCACTGGTTGTGCTCGAACTCATGGACGATGATGCCGTGGGCATACTCGAGGCGGCGGTCGCCGGTGAAGGCATCGATGAGGGCGGCGCTGGTGATGATGGTGGTGTTGCCGACATTCTCCATGCCGCCGAAGTTGGATTTCTCCATGCAGATGGTGCGGTACACTTCGAAGGGGTATTCGTACTCCTGGGTGCGCCCCTGCCAGAGGACGGAGTCCTGCAGGATCTGCATGGGGACGCGAGCGTCGGCGGTGCGTCCGGGCGGTACGAGGTATTCGAGGCGCACGCGGCGGCCGGATGGGTAGGTGACGCTGTCTTCGAGCACGTCCCAGGTGCCGACGCACACGAGGAAGAGATAGGGGGCCATGGGGACGGGGTTGTCGTAGCGAACGATCTGGCGGTCGGGGGCGCCGGGCTTCGGGGAGGGGCGTCCGTCGGGGTTGGTGGTGCGGCAGACGTCGCCGTTGGTGATCAGGTGGGTGTAGTGCGCATCGGCTTCGAGGGTGGTGGTCATCGTGCACTTGGCGGTGCAATCGTCGAAGATGGGCAGGATGCGCTGGAAGCCCCACTGCTGGCACTGCGACATGTACTGCGGGGGGCAGCCGGGGGGCGTGGTGTCGTTGTAGATGCCCTCCAGGATGTGGTCGGTCGGCGTGCAGGTGGCGGAGGCGCGCACGATGAAGCGCACGCCGGCGGGGACGGTGTGCGGCAGGGTCACGTCGAGCTTGGCGTCGTCGCGCCGGTACTGCCAGGCGAGGGGGCTGGCGCGGCCGGTGGCGTCGATCCATTCGACGGCGTGCAGGTCGAGATCGCGCGCGTCGAGGGTCAGGGCGCCGAGGGCCTGGCGCGCGGTCATGTGGAGGGTGATGGTGCCGGCCACGCGGCCGTCGCGAAAATCGAGGGCGATGTCGAGGTGGTGGAGGGTGACGGGGAGCGGGGCGAAGTCGGAGCGTTGGAAGCGGAAGCGGCGTGGGGGGTGGGTCATGGGAGCGTGTCGATTTTGGCGGCGAGGATGAAATCGCTTTCGGTGAGGCCGTAGATTTTGTGGGTCCAGATGAGGATGGTGACGAGGCCCCAGGCGAGATGGATGTCGGGGTGGTGTTTTTGTTGTTCGGCGAGATCGCCGACGCGATTGGTGAAGGCGAGGGCGTCGCGGAAATTGCGGAAGGGGAATTCTTTCTCGAGGTGGTGGCCTTCGATCAGGCGCCAGCCGCTGCCGAGTTGGGCGTGGAGTGCGGCTGCTTCCGGGGCGGGCAGGGGCGGTGCGGCCCCGCGGCAGGGGATGCAGTCTTTGGCGGCCAAATTGCAGGCATCCATTGGGGCCTCCTCGGGGGCGCGGGCGGGCGGCTCAGCGGGACGCTTCGCCCTACCCTCGGACGGATAGGGCGAAGCATCTGTGGCGGTGCCGCGCGTTGGGCGCGCAGCGGCGAGGGCCTACATCGGTTTCTGGATGGCGGTGTAACCCGCTTCGAGCCAACCGGCGAGGCCTTCGGGCATGACGAAGACGTTTTCGTAGCCGAGGTCCTTCAGGCGGGCCGCCAGGTTCTTGCTGGCTGGGCACTGCGTGTTGCTGCAGTAAGCGACGATGCAGGCATCCTTCGCGGGGAGGGCGGCGGCGATGGACGCGTCGTCCGCATCCGCCGGCAGCGCGATGGCGCCGGGAACGCGGTTGCCATCGTCATACTTGGCCGTGCGGGCGTCCACCACCGTCACCGGCTTGCCGTCGTCCAGCATGGCCTTGAGGCCCTTGGCATCGACCGTGCCCTTGCTCATGTCCACCGGGCAGGACTTGG
>CAZWQJ010000121.1:11125-12815 GCA_964635825.1 uncultured Victivallales bacterium
GCAAGCGGACTTATCCTTGCAGTCGGCCTTCCACGCACAGGCATTGGTGGAGGTGCAGGCGGCGCCGGTTTTGCAGGCGGCCTTATCTTTGCAGGCGGCCATGTCCTTGCAGTCCGCCTTGGACGGGCAATCGGCCTTGGACATGCACTTGGCGGTGCAATCCTTCTTGGCGTCGTCCGTGGACTTGGGGGCCTCGTCGCCAGCCCAAACCACCGCCACACTCAGCACCGCCGCCGCGATCAAGGCCCAGTATTGCTTCTTCATGATGTTCCGATCTCCGTGTTTACTTCGTTGATTTCGAATTAGGCTAATAAAATACCGGATTCATGGGGATGGGGCAAGGGAAAGCGGATGGGGCGCGGTGGAATTGGGGTGCGGGCGTGCCCGCGCGGCGGAGCGCACGGGCCACCTGGGGACGCGGTGAAAAATCGGCGGCGCGGGTGGCACCGCGCCCTCCCCTCGAGAACAGGCCGCTTTTCGTAAAGCGGGCTATCGCCCGCAACGCAATTAAACATCGAACATCCCATAGCGAACGCCGAACCCCGCGTGGCGCGGGGCAAGCACTGGTCCCGCCATCGGCGGGATCGAAGTCCAGACCTCCGAACTTCGGCGTTGGATGTTCGATGTTCCGTGTTCGATGTTCGTCCGAAAAGATGCACGCTTTTGCGCATCATGTCGCGACGGAACGGTCTAATTCCGGGAGGGCCGGGAGCCACCCCGGCCGCCTTCTCGGGTAGGGGAGAAGTGGGTCAGGGGGATGTTGCGGGTGCGTCGGTGGTTTCGGTGTGGATCCAGGCGGCGTAGGCGGGGAGGGCGTGGTGGATGGGGATGACGATGATCTCGGGAAGTTCGTAGGGATGGCGGGCGCGGATGGCGTCCATGAGGGCGGGTACGCGATCGGCGCGGGTTTTGGCTTGGAGGACGACTTCGCTGGCGTGTTCGAGTGAGCCTTTCCAGCGGTAGGTGCTGGTGACGGGGAAGAGGTGGACGCAGGCGGCGAGGCGGGATTCGACGAGTGCGGTGGCGAGGCGATCGGCCTGGTCGGGGGGCGCCAGCGTGGTTTGCACGATGGCCAGTGCGGGGCGGTCAGGGGTGCCGGACATGGTGCTTCTCCTCCAGGCGGGTGAGGAAGGCATCGAGGACGGCGTGGGTGGCCATGAAGCGGCGTGGATCGGCGACGAGGCTGGCGGCGACGTGCTGCACGAAGGGTGCGGGTTGGAGTTCGGCGCGGCCGTGCTCGCTGAGGGCGCGTACGCCTTCGACGGTGCATTCGAGATGGAACTGGAGGGCGTAGGCGTTGTCGCCATAGACGAAGGCTTGGCGGGCGCAGGCTTCGCTGCGGAAGACGTGGGTGGCGCCGCGCGGGATGTCGAATGTGTCGCCGTGCCAGTGGAAGACCTCGAGCGAATCCGGGAACGCATCGAAGGCATTACCCGCGACCGGGCCGACGACGCGATGGATGGGAAACCAGCCGATCTCGCGCCCGCCGTTGGCATAGACGCGGGCGCCGAGGACATGGGCGAGCAGTTGGGCGCCGAGGCAGATGCCGACGACGGTTTTATCCGCGGCGAGGGCTTGTTCCAGAGCGCGCTTCTCGTCGCGCAGCCACGGGTGGGCGGCTTCGTCGTGCACGCCCATGGGGCCGCCCATGACGATCAGCCAGTCGTAGGCGTCGGGCGGTGGGATCGCG
>CAZWQJ010000122.1:0-12757 GCA_964635825.1 uncultured Victivallales bacterium
TATGTTGCCCAGCGCGGCCTCGGAGGGCCGCAACCAAACAGGAGTTGCCACAAAAGGCACACAATGCGCAAAAAGGGGACGGCGCTATGGCGCCGGTACTTTTGTGCATTTTTGTGGCTGAAACTCTTTTCCGGAAAACAAGAAGTTGCCTGATAGTAGCACGAGTCCTCGTGCAACGTGCGCCCGTAGGGCTTCGACGCGCCGCTGGAGACAGCGGCTTGCTCAGGGTTAGATCCAACGTCGGACGCGGCGGCCATACTGTGCGAACGCCTCGCCGAAGAGCTCCCGCATCAGTTGCTCTTCGCGCGGAATGTACAGGCTGTTCATCACGACGACAAAGACGGCGGGTGCGAACACCATGATGGGCGTGCCGACATAGAGGGCGGCCGCGCCGAGGCACAACGCGACGGCCAGGTACATTGGATTGCGGCTGATGCGGTAAGGCCCCGATGTCACGAGTGCGGAGGGGCGCCCGAACGGGTGATGTGTCGTGCGCTGGCGGTGAAAGCACCACAGGCACCAGGCGCCGAGGGCGATGCCAACGGAGGCCAAGGTCAGGCCGGCGATGTGGCGTGTTGGCCCGAGGCGCCAGGTGGTAGCGGCGAACACCGTACGGTGGAGCGACCAGGCGGCGGCAAGGCAAAGCGCGGCCACGGTGGGAGGGCGCGGCGCCGGCGTTTTCAACAGCCGCCCTCGTGAGTGCCGTGTGAGACGACGCCGAGGTGTTGGCGCTGGCCATCGGGCCAGTGGATGGTGACGGGGAGTGCGCGTTCGAGGGCGAAGGACAGGCGCAAGCGCTTTGCGGGGAGGACCTCCCACTGCACGTCCACCATCTGGTCGCCGGCGCAGGCGCGGCCGGACGCGCGCGGGAGCGGGCCGGGGTGGGGGCGCAGCCGCAGCGCGCGGTAGCCGGTCTCCGCCGGTTGCACACCCAGCACGCAGGCGAGGAATTCGTAGATGGGGGACGCGCTCCAGGCGTGGCAATCGCTGCGCGCCTCGGGGGACGGGATCTCCGGGAACGTGGTGAAATTCCAACGGAGCACCTCGCGCCACTTTTCCAGTTGGGTCCAGAAGAGGTCGTAGCAGCCGCAGGCCTCCCATGCGCGGAAGAGGTAGAACGCGTAGTAGAGGGTGGCGGGGCTGAGGCCGGGGCGGGTGGCGATGGTGTGGCCGAGGGCGTGCGCGGCTTCGCCCTCGATGGCACCGGCGAGGATGGCCATGGCGTTGGTGTGCTGGCTGAGGTGGCGCGTGCCGGGGATGTCCACATAGAGCCCGAGCTCGGCATCGAAGGTGAGCGCGTTGGCCGCGCGCACGCTGGCGGCGTGGCGCGCCTCAAACATGCCGGCCTCGGCTTCGGGTGCGCCGGCTTCGCGATGCAGCCAGGCGGCGGCACGGCAAGCCACGGCGTAGAGCAGCGTGTCGAGCGTGACCGGCGACTGCGTGTTGCGGTGCGGGCAGCCGCGCGGCCAGTCCGCGACCCAGTCGTGAAAGCCCCAGTAGGGTAGCGGCCCGATGAGGCCGTCGGGCTGTCGCCGCCGCTCGAACCAGTCCAGCACCGCGCGCACACCGGGCAGCCAGGCGCGCAGTTGGGCGGTGTCGCCGAAGCAACGGTGGTAGTCCTCGATCATCAAGATCCAGTAGAGGCTGAAGCCCGGGATCACCTGCGTCCAGTTTGAGGGAAAGCGCGATTGGGTGATGCCCTCGGGGAGGCGGGAGGCATCGAACTGCTGGATGGCCTGGCAGGCGAGGCGGCCGTCGCCGGTGGCCCAGAAGGAGATGAGGGCCTGGATGCGGGTGTCGCCGACGTATTGGAGTTGCTCGTAGTAGGGGCAGTCCTCGTAGTGCTCGTGCGCGCAGAGGGTGGCGGTGCGCCAGGCGATCTCCCAGATGCGGGCGAGGGAGGGATCGTCGCCTCCGGTGAACGAAGCGCGCAGGTCGAAGGGGTACATGCAGGACTGGAGCGCGAGCGATTCGATCGCGATGGGGCCTGCCGCGGGCGCCTCGATATGCAGTTCGAGAAAGCGGAAGGTGCGAAACCAGAAGGGCTCGAAGGGGGTGGAGCGCGGGGCGACGTGGATGAGGTCGCTGTAGCCTGCGACCGAGCCGCTGGCGCGGTCGCGCTTGATGCCGTCGGTGTAGAGCGATTCGCTGTAGCTCATGCGCACGCGACCGCCTGCGGGCCCGCGCAGCGTGAGCCGGGGGAAGGCGGTGGTGAGGTGGCCCACGTCCAGTGTTACGGTGGCGGTGGTGCCGGCGGGAATGGTGAGCGGGCCGAGGGCGCCATCGGTTCCGGCGGCGAGCGCGGCGCGGGCGACTTCGGTCGGAAGCCCCTGTGCATGCACGACGCGCGCGATGCGCTCGGGGGCCTGGCGCAGGAATGGAATTTCGCGGGCCTGCAGCCACCAGCGCGATGGCGGGTCGGCGGCCGGTGGCGCCGGCTGTGGCGCCCAGCGCGCGACGGCATCCACCCAGCCGGGGGTCTCCACGCCGCCCGGGCGGTCCCAGTCCGGTTCTTCGCGGGCGGCGTCAAACGTTTCCATGGGCGGCACCACGCTGTGGCGCGCGCGGTTGTCGGCCATGACGTCGCGATGGTGGCGGGCTTCGTCGCGCCGGCAGCGCCAGCCGTCGGGGGTGGCCAGTGCCGTGGCGAGCGTGTCGCCGAGGGTGACGCCGCCATCCACGAGCCAGCCGCCATCGCGATGCATCTCCGCGATGACGCCCCAGGTGTTACCGCCGTCGCCATGCGGAGGGAAGATGACCACGCGCGCGGCGAGGACATGCGTTCCGGGCGTCAGCGGTTCGTCGTAGGACTCCACCTGATAGTGAAGGGGGTCGCCGCGACAGGGCCCGCGCCCGAGCAGGCGCCCGTCGAGGTAGAGCGTATAGCGATGGTCCGCGGTCACGCGCAGCCGCAGCCGCGCCGCCGGATCGGTGACCGTGAATGCGCGCCGGAACTGGATGTATCCCGCCGCGCCGAGTGGGAGGTCCGGATGCCAGCACCAGCGGCACGACGGCGAGAACGTGAGCGCGGTCACGGTGTCTTGAACCGCATGGGTCCGGAACGCTTGTCGTAGGTGATGATCGTGAACACGACGGTCTGGCGCCGCGACCAATCGGATATGGTTTCTCCCTGGCGGGTGCGGACGGCCCAGGTGTGGATCGTGTCGGCGGCGAGCGGGGCTTCGACGCGGTGCGTGGTCGTGGTCAGGCCCTCGCGGTAATACGCCTCCACCATCTGCATGGCGGATTTGTCGGATTTATCGGCGGCGGCCCACACGCCAAGGTCGTAGGTCACGCCGGCCAGTTCGGCGGGTTCCCACGCGAAGGTGGGCTGCAAGTCCGGAACGGTTTCCTTGAAGGACGGTTGAATGGGATGCACTCCGAGGTACGACGTGCATCCTGTTGACAGCAATGTGGCCATCAGGATCCCGCTCGCCCATCGGCCGCCAAGTCTCTGCATCGTGGTCCTCATCGATCCTCCCCGGTTTTGCATGCGCTCCGTTCGTGCGCATTATGGAAAGACGCGTGGCGGGGGGCCAGCCAAATTGGTGCGGGCGTTTTTGAAGGACAAGGCCGGGGGGCTGCGGTATCGTTTGCCCGTGACTTTCGAGGTGGTGCGTGAGATTGGGGTGAAGGACTGATGGGCACAGCAAAACCGTTTCTGGACCGCGTGCGGGCGGCGATAGGGATGGGCGGCGGGCGGTTGGGTGATCGCTACGTGTTTCTCCTGAGCCACATGCGTTCGTACTCCTCGTTGCTGGCCCATGTGCTGGGGAGCCACCCGGAACTCTGCGGCTACCTGGAGTCGGGCTTGTCGTATCGCAGGCCTTCGGACCTCCGGTTACTGGGTGCGCGGCTGGAGGAGTTGGGGACGCCGCTGCATGGGCGCTACCGCGTGGACAAGCTGCTGCACGACAACTACCGGCTGGCGCCGGCGGCGCTGGAGGGCGGCCAGGCGCGACTGGTGTTTTTCGTGCGGCGGCCGGTGGATACGCTCGCGAGCATTTCCCACATGGCGCGGTTCGAGCCCGGCAGCTGGTATGCGAACCCGGAGGCGGTGGCCAATTACTACTGCCGCCGCCTGCAGACCCTGGCGGATCTGGCCCACGTGGCCCGCGCACCGCGGTTCTGGTTCCCGGCGGAACGCCTGATCGAAGACCCGGAGCCCCTGCTCGCGGCGTTGTCGGCCTTTCTGGAACTACGCACGCCGCTGTCGCCGAATTACCAGGTGCAGTCCAAGACCGGCCAACTCGGGTTTGGGGATCCCTCGCCGCGCATTCGCGAGGGGCGCATCCTGCGCGAAGCCGGGCGCGAGGCGCCGGCGTTGCCACCGGATTTTTCGACCCCGCAACTGGCGCGCTGCGACGGGGCCTACTCGTTGGCGCTGACGTCGTTGCGCGCGAACTGCCAGACGGTGTGAAGGAGACCCCCGCATGCGCAACCGGCCCCGCCGCTCCGCCCCGATCCGTTCCGCCACCGGCATGAGCCTGCGCCAGCCGGCGGCGCGTTGGCAGGATGCGCTGCCCTGCGGCAACGGCACGGTCGGCGCCATGGTGTACGGCAACATCCACCATGAGCGCGTCCTGATCAATCACGAGGCGCTGTGGTTTCGGACGGCGAAGCCCGAGGTGCCCGACGTTTCGGAGCACGTGCCCGCGCTGCGCCGCCTGCTGGATGCCGGACGCTACGGCGAAGCCCGCACCTTTCTGTGGGATCATCTGGCGGCGCGAAACCCGGCGCTGAAGGCCCCCTGGGTGGACCCCTATCATCCGGCCTTCGACCTCGAGATGGTGCATGCCCCGCACGGGCCCTTCACGCACTACCGCCGCCGGCTGGATTTTGCGACGGGTGTGGCATGCGTCGAGTGGCGCGCGGCGGGTGTGACGTACACGCGCGAGACGTTTGTCTCGCGCGCCGACGACGTGGTGGTGATGCGGGTACGGGCCAGCCGGCGCGGCCACCTGCACGCCAGCCTCCGTTTGTGCCAGCACGAAGTGGCCAACTGGGACGACAACTGGTTTGAGCAGTGGCTGACGAAGGAGACCATTCCGCTGGCCTTCGAGGCCGGCGCCACCGACGGTGAGTTGCGCATTCTGGGCCGCTATACCCCGGGTACGCCAGCGCTGGCGGGCGGAGAATTTGGCGGGTTGGCCACGATCCACATCCGCGGCGGCGGGGCCCGTGTGCAGGGGGATGCGGTGGTGATAGACGGTGCGGATGAGCTGGTGTTGCGGCTGCGCGTATTTGCCGAGGGGCCGGCGCGACGGCAGTGGGCCGCGGCGCGCACGGCGCTGGCGGCGCTGCCGACCCGCTATCCCGCCCTGCTGGCGCGACACACGCGCCTGCACCGCCCGCTCTTTGCGCGCACGCGGCTCAGTCTGGGACCCATGGCGGAGTCCCCCATAGATGAGTTGCTGGCGGCGGCGCAGGATGGGCGCGTGCCGCCGACCCTGCTCTCCATTCTGTTTGCCTACGGTCGCTATCTGCTGATTTCCAGCAGCCGCCCCGGCGGATGGCCGGCGAACCTGCAGGGGGTTTGGAATGGGAACTATTTCCCGGCCTGGTCCTCCGACTACCACAACGACGAGAACATCCAGATGTGCTACTGGCCGGCACTCGCCGGCAACATGGCCGAGGTGCTGCTGCCGTATGTCGATTACTACGAGCGCCACCTGGCGGACTGGCGCGAGAATGCCCGCCGGGTCTTTGGCTGTCGCGGCATCCTGGCGCCGATCGCGCAGGCCACGGACGGGCGCCTGCACCCGGGCGCCTGGCTGAACTGGACGGCTGGCGCGGGCTGGATCGCCCAGCTGCTCTTCGACTACTGGCGCTTCACCGGCGACCGCGCGTTCCTGCGGACCCGCGCGCTGCCCTTCCTGCGGGAGGTGGCCGCCTTCTACGAGGATTTCCTGGTGGAGGATGAAAATGGCCAGTACCAATTCGCGCCATCTCTTTCCCCTGAAAATGTCCCGGACATAGCAGACCGGTCGATTGTGGTGGTGAATGCGACGATGGATGTGGCGGTGGCACGGGAGGTGTTGCGGCATCTCTGCGAGGCGTGCGGGGAGCTGGGGCTGGAGGCGGAGTCGGTGGTGCGCTGGCGGGGGATGCTGGCCAAGATGCCGGCGTACGCAGTGAACGAGGACGGTGCGTTGAAGGAGTGGCTGCACCCGGCGCTGAAGGACAACTACCACCACCGGCACCAGAGCCATCTGTATCCGCTGTTCCCGGGAACCGAATTGAACCAGGAGGAGACTCCGGCGTTGTTTGCGGCCGCGCGCACAGCGGTCGAGAAGCGATTGGTGGTGGGGTTGCATTCGCAGACGGGGTGGTCGTTTGCGCACATGGCAAACATCTACGCGCGGCTGGGCGAGGGCGATCGGGCCTTGGAGTGCCTGGAGTTGCTGGCGCGCGCCTGCACGGGGCCGAACCTGCTCACGTATCACAACGACTGGCGCGGGCAGGGGCTCAGCCTGTTCTGGGGTTTCAAGGGTGCGCCCCCATTCCAGATCGACGCCAACCTGGGTCTGACGGCGGCGGTGCAGGAGATGCTGCTGCAATCGCGAGCCGGGTTCGTGGCCCTGTTGCCGGCGCTTCCGCGAGACTGGAGGCATGGCGCGCTGGAGGGGATGCGCGCGCGCGGTGGCATCACGGTGGGCGTGCGCTGGGAGGGCCGCAGCCTGCGCGCCACCTTGCGGGCCGATCGCGGGCAGGTGGTGACGCTGAGGTTGCCGGGGCCGCTGCGTCCCGCGGCCAGTCGCGGGTTGCGCGTCCGGCGCCAGTGGCGCGCGCATGGGCACCACTATGCCGAGGTGGAGTTGCGCGCGCGGCGGGTGGCGGTTGTGGCGGCGGGACTGGCAGCCCGTTGAAAAACCCGGCCGGGGTGGCACCCGGCCCTCCCAATCATCGATTCATGCCCGTATTTGGGAGGGCGCGGTGCCACCCGCGCCGCTCTATAATGCTTTCAACGGGCTGCTAGCCGCGCATATAAGGGCTTAACGACGGGTGTGGGATTTTCTATCATGGAGCGTTTAGGGGAACCCGAGAGGAGGCGCACGATGCGCACAACGATGACGGTTGGGATGGCGGTGGCCGCCGCGGGGTTGGTGGCGCTGGCAGGCGGATGCGGCAAGAAGGCCTCGGAGAAGACCGCCGAGAAGATGGCCGAGATGGCCCTCCAGGCGCAGACCGGTGGCAAGGCCGACGTCCAGATCGACGGCGAGAAGATGACCATCCAGTCCAAGGATGGCTCGATGAATTTTTCCGCCGGCGGCGATGCCTCGATTCCGGAAGATTTTCCGGAGGACGTGTATGTGGATCGCGGGGCGAAGGTGTTGATGTCGATGCGCAACCCGGGCGGGTACGTGCTCAACCTGCAGACGTCGGAAGCGGTGGACGGGGTGGTCCAGAGCTACCGGCGCGAGATGGGCGGGCAGGGGTGGACGGAGGAAGCCGACATGAACATGGGCGGCCAGCGCATGCTGATGTTCAAGAAGGAGGACCGCCGCGCCTCGGTGACGGTCGCCCGGCAGGGTGACATCACGCAGGTGATGGTGTCGCTCGTCAAGGATGGCGGCTGAGCGCAGCTGCCGGCGGGGTGGGGAGATCCGGTGCCTCGTATGCGCCCATGTCGGGTGCGGCGCCGCGTGTGCGCAACTCGTTGATGCCGGCGATCGGGGTGCCGGCATCGATGCAGGGGCTGTCGGGCCGGAGCGTGTAGCGTCCGGCGGCGGTGGCCTCCAGGCGCGGGTCGGCGGACAGGCCATTCCGCAGCCAGCCGAAGTGCTGGCGCACGTCATCCAGCGTGCGATATTCCGTGTGGTACTGCTGCAGGACCAGCGGCGCGTCTGGCTTGGACACGAACAGCGTGTCGTAGTCCATATCGATCGGCGAAACTTCCTTGCGCCAGAATTCGGCGCCCAGTTTGTTGCCGCACCAGATGTTGTTGCGCATGGTGATGAGGCGCCACTTGGCGAATTTCACCAGCATGGCGCCACTCTCCGGATCCTGGGTATGGGCGATGTTGTGGTAGAAGTAGACGGCGCCGGTATGCCAGTCCTTGGAGATGCCGCCATTGCCGCCATTGGTCTTGAACGGGTAGCCGGGATTGCCCTCGCGCGTGGCGGCCGGGACCATCCCGCAGTTGGCCAGCACGTTGTAGGCGATGTACGTCGGCCCATCGAGGGCCTGCGCGAGCGAGATGCCGGAGAGAGAGCCGCTCATGTAGTTGTCGAACACGCGCACGTTGCGGGCGATGCCGTCGATCTCGATAAAGTCGTCGATGCAGTCTTCGATGGTGTTCTGGTAGAAATCGGTTTCGGATGTGCGCGCTTCGCAGACCAGCCAGGAGGTGAGGTGCGCGCCGTCGAAGATGTTCTTCACGTGGTTGCGGCGGAAGACGAGCCCGCGGCCGGAGTAGTTGGCGTCGACATTGACGGCGCCGCCCTCGAACGGGCCGCCGCCTGCGACACATTTCATGTAGCCGAAGGGCCACTGCAGGATCGCGTCCTCAAAGTAGTTGTCCTGGATCGTGACGCGATCCGAGAGGCCTTTGAGGTAGATCTGGCAGTCCACATAGAGGAAGCGGCAGTCTTGGATGAGGAGATCGGACGAGGCAAAGAGGAACACGCCGGCGCTGGGCTGTTCGTAGCCGTAGTGGCGGAATTCGAGTCCGGCCAGCTGGATGTGGCGCCGGTGTTCGATGTGGATCCCGTGCGCGTACTTGCCGAGGTGCATCCGGAAGCGGGTGACGCCAGCGGGCAACGAGACGTGCACGCGAGTCCCGTCCGCCCAGGAGGCGCCTTCGACGCCGAGATCGGCGAACGCGCCGCCCACGTCGTACTCATCGCACTTGCCGATGAGCCGCTGCGTCACCAGTTCGTCGCGCGTGGGCACCTGGAAGAGGCGGATCATGCGGCCGGTATCCAGATCTTCGACGCAGACCTGGGTGTAGGCGGCGTGGCAGGGGTAGCTGATGAGGCCATTGGGTTCCGCGCGCCAGGCCTTGGGATCCATGGCGTCCGGGTCTTCGCCGCTGATGATCACGGCGGCACCCGGCGCGGCGCGGACGACGATCGGCGCCCCGGGCTGTCCGTTCACGTTGAACACCAGGCCGCCTTCGTAATAGGTGCCGCCCTGCACGAGGACGGTCTGGCCGACGCCGACGGCCGATAGCGCTTTGGCCAGCGAGCGGAAGGGCTGTTCGGCGGTGCCGGGGTTGGTGTCGTCGCCGGTGGTGGCGACGTGCAACGTGGAGACCTCGGTGCCGAGAACCGGCTCGGGACGGGTGCGGCCTTCGCCGTACCAGGTGGCCAGCGTGCGGCCATCCGGCGCCAGGACTTCGACCTTCACCTGGTAGGCACTGTCGGGCTGCAGCCAGAAGAGGCTCGTCGCGAACCAGGCGAACTCACCGACCTGCACGGGGTCCTGAACGGCGGCCCAGGCGCCCGCCACATTGAGATAGGCGCGCATGCGGCCGACGTCCGCGGCGGCCATGCCCTCGGGCAGCGACGCGATGATGCCGGCCGTATCGAAGTTGCCGAACACTTCGATGCGATCCGAGGGCGCGAAATCGGCGGGGAGGGTTGTGGAGGCGGGGACGCGGTCCGGGCGCGCCGGCAGGAGCATGTGCGCGGCGGGCGCCGTTGCCGCGGGGGCGGGCGTTGCCACGGGCTCCGGGGTGCGGCAGCCGGACATCACCAGACTCGCAAGGCCCGCGGCAAGGAACGCGAACAGGTTGATCGGACGGTGCATTATATCTGACCCCCTAAAATTCAGGCAAACCGACAAATGACTACCGTATCACGTTAGTATATCAGGGTCGACCTGGAATGCATGCGCCCCGTTGCGCAGAAGGCGCGGCCATGATAGTGATGCGCCATGCGCGTTCTGTTGATCACCCCGCCGTTGTTGCAGTGCAATACGCCGTACGCGGCGACGCCGCTGCTGACGGCCTGTCTGCGTCGGGAGGGGATCGATGCGCGCCAGGCGGACGCGTCGCTGGCGTTGCTGCTGCGCGTATTTTCGCGCGCGGGGTTGGGGCAGGTGCGCGCGGCGCTGGAGGCCCGGGGGCCAGAGTCCGGCGCCGAAGCGCGGCACTTTTTGGAA
This sequence comes from uncultured Victivallales bacterium, assembly GCA_964635825.1. GTDB lineage: Bacteria > Verrucomicrobiota > Kiritimatiellia > UBA8416 > JAIOPI01 > CAZWQJ01. The sequence continues at coordinate 10,108 of CAZWQJ010000122.1, forward strand.
CATGCCGAGCAATACCTGGCGGCGGTCGAGCCGGTGGTGCGCTTTCTGCAGGGGAAAGATCCGACGCTGTGCCACCGCCTGATGGGCGACGATCTTCTGCCGCACGGGCCGCGCTTTGCGGTGATGTTGGAGCAGGAGACCGACGAAGATGGCTCGCTGGGGTGGGCCTTTGGGTCGTTGGGGTTTGCGGACCACGCGCGCTACCGCGCCAGCCTGTTTCTGGATGATCTGGCGCAGATCGTGCGCGAGGCGATCGATCCGGCCTTTGGGCTATCGCGCTACGAGGAGCAGTTGGCGGTGTCGTTGCCGACATTGGATCCGCTGCTGGCGCGTCTCGAGGCGCCGCCGACGATGGTGGACGGGATGATGGATGCGATCGCCGCGGGGTTGTGGGCGGAGCACGAGCCGGGGTTTGTGGGGATCACGGTGCCATTTCCGGGATGCCTGTATGGCGCGCTGCGGCTGGCGCGCGAGTTGCGGCGCCACTCCCCGGGGCTGCCGGTGGCGCTGGGCGGGGGCTACATCAACACCGAGCTGCGTGAGTTGCAGGAGCCGCGGCTGTTCGACTTCGTGTCGCATGTTTGCCTGGATGCGGGGCCGGGCGCGCTGCTGGCGGCGGTGCGACATGCGCAGGGCGTGGGCACGGAGGCGGAGTTGGTGCGTACGTTTGTGCGGCGCGAGGGGCGCGTGGTGATGCAGGAGCGGCCGCCGGCCCCGGTGCGTGAGCGTGTGGCGGAGTTGCCGGCGCCGACCTACGACGGCCTGCCGCTCGGAGATTATGTGTCTCTCATGGAGATGCTCAACCCGATGCACGCGCTCTGGAGCACGGGCCGCTGGAACAAGCTCACGCTGGCCCACGGGTGTTACTGGAAGCGCTGCCGATTCTGCGACACGACGCTCGACTACATCGGCGCGTACGCCCCAACCGCGGCGAACCGCATTGTCGATTGGATCGAGGCCGTCGTTGCCGAAACCGGCCAGACAGGATTTCATTTTGTGGACGAGGCGGCGCCGCCGGCGTTGTTGCGCCGGATGGCGGAGGAGATTTTGAAGCGCGGGCTGGCCATCACGTGGTGGGGGAACATTCGCTTTGAGCGCACGTTCGATGCGGCGGTGGTGCGCACGCTGGTGGACTCCGGCTGCATTGCCGTCACCGGCGGTCTCGAAGCCTTCAGCGACCGGCTGCTGACGCTGGTCGACAAGGGGTTCACGGTGGCGGAGGCGGCGCGGGTGTTGGACACCTTTGCGGGGGCCGGCGTGTTTGTGCACGCGTACCTGATGTATGGGTTGCCCACGCAGACGGCGCAGGAGACGCTCGACAGCCTGGAGCGCGTGCGCCAGTTGTTTCTGCGGGGCTGCCTGCACTCGGCCTACTGGCACCGCTTTGCCGCCACGGTTCACAGCGAATTTGGCCAGAACCCCAGCCGCTATGGCATCACCACCAGTCCCGTCCCGGCCACCTTTGCGCGCAATGCGATCGCGTTCCAGGATCCGCTCGGCGTGGATCACGACATGCTGGGGGTGGGACTTCAGAAGGCGCTCTACAACTACATGCACGGCCTGGGCCTTGAGGAGGACGTGCGGACCTGGTTCTCCGGCCCCGTGCCGCGCCCGCAGGTCCGTGATTTGTTTGCTGATTTGTGAACGCGGTCGGCGAGCCGCCGACCCTCCATGAAGAAGATCTCCTGTTTCGCAACCATCCGCTGGAGGGCCGCCGGCCCGGCGGCCTTCCGCGGTGCGGTGAACGAATCGCTCACCACGCGGGGCCAGCGCCTCAGCGCGGCGGCTGGAAATCCGCGAGGTCGCGCAGGATGAGGTCGGCCGCGGTGAAATCCTGTGAGGGGAGGTGTTCGCGGGCGAGGACGACGCATTGCATGCCGGCGGCCTTGGCGGAGGTGACGCCGGCGTGAGAATCCTCGAAGACCATGCAGGTGGCCGGTGCCACGCCGAGTTTTTGCGCGGCGAGTTGGTAGCAGGCGGGATGCGGCTTGCCGGGGGCGTAGTCGTCGGCGCCGAGGTAGAAGCGCAGGGAAGCGCCGATGCCCATCATGGCGATGGCCTCGCCGACGGTCTTGCGCGACGATCCGGAGACGATGCACACGGGGCATTCGCGTGCGAGCCGCTCCAGCAGGGCGATCGAGCTGGGGATCCGGATGTCACGCGCGGCGGTGAGACGCGCATAGTACGGAGCGATGGCGGCCTCCATCGTCGCGTGCGGCATGGCGAGTTGCGGGTGCCCGCCGGTGATGACGGCGTGGATATCGCGCCACGACCGCCCATACACGAGAGTCTCGGCGGCATGAGTCGTTATGGCCACGCCCTGATCGCCCAGGTAGGTGCGGATGGCTTCAACCCAGAGCCCCTCCGAATCGATTAACGTGCCATCGAGATCAAAGCAGTAGGCGTGAATTGCGGCAGCCATCGCGTCCTCCAGAAAGGGCGCACTATACGGGTCCGGTGCGGGCGGGGGCAAGGGCGCGCAGAGACCCGTGATCTGCGGCTAACGGTTCTGGCCCGGGCCGCCGATGGGCACAATCGCCCTCTGCGACGCGGCTCAGCCGGAGGCTTCGCCCTACCCACGCCTCATCAAGCATCGCGTGCGGACTCGAGGTAGGGCGAAGCCTCCGGCTGAGCCGCGTCCACAGGGCCG
>CAZWQJ010000123.1:0-12672 GCA_964635825.1 uncultured Victivallales bacterium
GCGACGACGTCACCCACCCCGTCCCTGACAACACCGGCTATATCACCGAGGGGCAGTTCTACCTCAGCAACGGCCGCATCGAACCCTTCGGCTCCCTCAGCCGCCTGAAACAGCTCGTCAACGGCAAGTCGCGCGACGACCACCGCGCCATCATGACCAGCATGATTCAGCTCTTCGCCCAGTACAAAGAAACCATCGAAAAACAGTCCATGGGCTTCCGCATGAGCGAGTGGGATGAAAAACTCCTGAAGTACGGCGCCCGCTTCGAAAAGGAAATGATGGACCTCTCCGTCAATATCCCCCTCGAACAGGCCCTCGACCTCGGCTGGCGCATCCTCGCCGACTGCTTCGAATCCGTCGAAGTCGGCATCCCCAGCAAACTCATCGAAAAGTTCTGGCCCCGCACCGCCGCCGTAGCCTGAGAAAGGCGAAACCGCAGATGAACGCAGATGAACGCAGATGGGACGGGCGAACGCGGGCGGTGTCCATAGGGCCGCTCACTCGCCTTTCGTTGCCTTCTGATTATCCTCTGCTTGTCTGCGTCCATCCGCGTCCATCTGCGGTTCCTTCACGATCCTGTTAACCAAGCGTTCATGGCCAAGATCAAACACACCAAGACCGAGTTGAAGGCGCAGCGCGAGGCGCTCAAGCGCTTCCAGCGGTTTTTGCCGATGCTGCAGCTGAAGAAGCAGCAGCTCCAGGTCGAGATCCAGTCAATCACCCACCAGATCGCCCAGGTCGAGGCCCAGGCCGCCGAAGTGCGCCGCGGGCTCGATGCCTGGGTGCGCCTGGTCTCCGAACCCGTGGATCTCGCGCCGCTCGTCTCCGTCGAACGCGTGGAACTCGACTCCGGCAACATCGCCGGCGTCACCATCCCCGTCCTCAAGCAGGTCATCATGCGCACCGCCATCCCCGACCTCTACGCAACCCCTCCCTGGGTTGACGATGCCGTGGCCGCGCTGCATACCCTGGTCACCCTGCGCATCACGCGCGAAACCCTCGAAGAGCAGCGCCGCCTCATCGCCGAAGAACTGCGCGTCACCTCTCAGCGCGTCAACCTGTTTGAGAAGGTGAAGATTCCGGAGTGCCGCGAGAATATCCGCGTAATCCGGATCTTCCTCGGCGACGAACAGACCGCCGGCGTCGCCCGCGGCAAAATCGCCAAACGACGCTCCGAAACCGCGGCGGTGGCCTCATGATCGTCCCCATGAAAAAGGTGACGCTGGTCTGCCTGGAGTCAGATCGCGATGACGCGCTGCGGCGCCTGCGCGAGTTGGGCGTTCTGCACCTCGTCCCGTATGCACCGCCACAAGGCGCCGATCTTGAGCAGACTCAGCGCGCGCTGGCTCGGGCCAAACAGGCCTTGATCGCCCTCACCCAGGCGCCCCCCGAGACCGCCACCGCCGCCACGTTCACCCCTCCGGCGCCAACCTCGGGCGACGCACTCGTCGCGGCCGTGGAACAGGCCCTCGCCACACGCCAGGCCATCAACGACGAACAGGCCGCGCTCCGCCAGGAAGCCCGCCGGCTCGAACCGTTTGGCGATTTTGAACCGGAACGCATCCGCGCCCTCGCAGCCCGCGGCCTCGCCGTGCGCCTCTTCCGCGAGTCGATTCAACATCCCATGGCCTTGCCCGATGGCGCCGTCCGCATCGTATTGAACACCGCCGCCCCCAGCCGGGCCATCGCCATCGTGGGCCAGGCACCGCTGGATGTTCATGGCGAAGAACTGGCCCTTCCCGCACAGTCGCTGGGTGCGGCCCGGCGCCACCTCGATGCTCTCAACGCCGACGCCGCCTCCGTCAGCCGCGACCTCGCCGCCCTCGCTCAGCAACGCGAGGCCCTCGTCCGCCACATCGCCAGCCTCGAAGCCGATGTCCAGATGCTCCAGGCCTCCGGCGGCATGGGCCGCACAGGCTCCCTCGCCTACCTGCGCGGCTTCTGTCCCACCGATCGCACCGCCGGCATTTCCGAGGGCGCCCGCCACCACGGCTGGGGCCTCACCATCGTAGACCCCGCGCCCGGCGAAACCGTCCCCACCCAACTCCGCTACGCCCGTTGGGTCCTGCCCATCCGCAGCCTCTTCGAAATGATCAACATCCTCCCCGGCTACCGCGAGGTTGATGTCAGCCCCTCTTTCTTCCTCTTCCTGATTCTGTTCTTCGCCCTCATCGTCGGCGATGCCGGCTACGGCGCCCTCTTCCTGATCATCACCTTCGTGGCCCAGCTTAAAGCCAAGCGCGCCCCACGCGACCCGTTCATCCTCTTCTACCTCTTCAGTGCCGCCACCATCGTCTGGGGCGTTCTCACGGGCACCTACTTCGGGCTCACCCAGATCGCCCTGCCCATCCCCGTCTTCCAACAACTCTGCGCCTGGCTCAACGTCAGCAAGAACGTCATCCACCTTTGCCTCGTGATCGGCGGGATCCATCTCACCGTCGCCCACGGCTGGAATGTCCTCCGCTATGGCCTCGCACTCCCCTCCCTCGCGCAATTGGGGTGGATTGCCCTAACTTGGGCGCTGTTCTTCGCCGCCCGCACCATGCTCGTCGGCATCCCCTTCCCGTCATATGGGCTCTGGCTCGGTGGCGCCGGACTGCTCGCCATCATCCTCTTCATGACCCCGCTCTCGCGCTTCAAAGCGGAGTGGATCAATCACGCCATGCTCCCCCTCTCCATCATGTCCGGCTTCGGCGACATCCTCTCCTACCTCCGCCTCTTCGCTCTCGGTGTCGCCGGCGTCCAGCTCGGCATGGCCTTCGACATGATCGCCGGCAACATCGGCTTCGATTCCCTCGCGCACATCGCCATCGCCTCCCTGGTCCTCATCGTCGGGCACTCCCTGAACCTCGTCCTCTGCGCCCTCAGCGTGCTCGTGCACGGCGTGCGCTTGAATGCCCTCGAATTTTCGATGCACATGGGTTTGGAGTGGTCAGGCAGTCCGTATCGGCCGTTCGCGCGCCCGGAGCCTCTGCGGCCCGGCGTGACGCCCGCGCCGGCAGACTGACATCGCACGTAACGCAAGAGCAAAGGAGCAGACGGTCATGGATGCAGCAATGGTGGAATCGCTGGGCAAGGTGGGCGCCGCATTGGCGTTGTCGTTGTCGGCAATCGGATCGGGCGTCGGGATCAGCGCCGCGGGCCAGGCCGCGGTCGGCGCGTGGAAAAAGTGTTTCATGCAGAACAAGCCGGCCCCGTTCGTGCTGGCGGTCTTCGTGGGCGCCCCCATCACACAGACCTTCTACGGCATGATCGTCATGATGAAGCTGCTGGAACTTGCCAAGGCTGGCGTCGCCTACCCCGCCCTGCTCGCTTGGGGCATCTTCGGCGGCCTCGCCATCGGCCTCTCCGCCGCCATCCAGGGCAAGATCGCCGCCAGCGCCTCCGACGCCATGGGCGAAACCGGCCAGGGCTTCACCAACTACCTGATGGCCCTCGGCATCATCGAGTCGGTCGCCATCTTCGTGATGGTCTTCATCCTCGTCTTCGCCTGAGGCCGTGGCTCAACGGAGGCACGGAAGCACCGACACGCCTTGGCGTCTCCGTGCCTCCGTGTCTCCAGCGCAGCGGGTGGTGAATTCACGGCATTCGGCTCTTCAGCGGACGGGAATCTCATGGCAACGGTCGCACTCATCACTGGCGTCAACGGGCAGGACGGCTCTTACCTGGCCGAGTTGCTCCTCGAAAAGGGCTACGCCGTGCATGGCATGGTCCGCCGCACCTCGGCTTTCAGCCGCGGCCGCATCGAGGAAACCCGCGATCGCGCCCGCACCCGCGGCCAGATCTTCGAATTGCACTACGGCAACATGAGCGACCCGAGCAGCCTCTACCGCGTCATCTCCCAGTCGCGACCCGACGAGATCTACAACCTGGCCTCGCAAAGCCATGTCGCCGTCTCGTTCGAAGAACCGGAGCATTCCACCGAGATCAATGCCACCGCTGTCCTGCGCCTGCTGGAATGCATCCGCCACACCGGACTGCAGACCCGCTTCTATCAGGCCTCCACCTCGGAAATGTACGGCCACGTCGCGGAAGTCCCGCAGACCGAGGAAACCCCCTTCCGGCCGCTCTCGCCCTACGCCGTCTCCAAACTCTACGCCTACTGGATCGTGCGTAGTTACCGCGAAAGCTATGGCATGCATGCCAGCAACGGCATCCTCTATAACCACGAGTCCCCACGCCGCGGCGAAAGCTTCGTCACCCGCAAAATCACCTACTCACTCGCCCGCATTAAGGCCGGACTCCAACCCACCCTCCAGCTCGGCAATCTCGACGCCCGGCGCGACTGGGGCTACGCCAAGGACTATGTCGACGCCATGTGGCGCATCCTCCAACAACCCCAGCCCGACGACTACGTCATCGCCACCGGCGAAACCCACTCCGTCCGCGAGTTCGTCGAACACGCCGCCCGCGTCGCCGGCTTCGACCTCGCCTGGGAAGGTCAGGGCGTCGACGAACGCGGCATCGACCGCCGCACCGGCCAGGCCGTCGTCCTCATCGACCCCCGCTTCTACCGCCCCGTCGACGTCGACCGCGTTCAGGGCGATGCCCGCAAGGCCCGCGAGCGCCTCGGCTGGCAGCCCAGCGTCCACTTCCATGAACTGGTCGAACTGATGATGCGGGCCGATCTCGACCGCGTCGGCGGCCGCCGCACCTGAAGGTGGCCCGGCCGCTCCGCGGGCGGGAACGGCATGGTATTCCCTTTTGACTGCTTTCGATTTGGAGGGCCGACCTCCGTGTCGGCCGCGTGTCCGAAATGGGCCCGAACCCCTTTTTCATGGACACGCCTGACGCGGTAGCGCAGACTGCGCAAACTCTCGGGAGGAGTACGCCATGCACGCAGCCGCCGTTGTGGCCTTGGTTCCGCTAAATCAGGAAACGCGCAACGCGATCGACGTCGATCGCGTCGTGCTGGACCCGCTGCCGTTCCGAATCGGACGAGAATCCCGCTTTCGCATGGTCGGCGGGCAGCTTGTTTCCATGGAGCGCCGCAACCAAACGGGCGCCCCCAATAACGAACTCTACATCCGGGATCAGGAGCAGTTCCTGAACGTCTCGCGCGAGCACCTCGTCATCGAACGCGCCGCCGATGGATCACTGGAAGTCATAGATCGTGGCAGTACCTGTGGGGCCCTGGTGGACGAGACGGTGATCGGCACAGAGGCCGGGCGCATGCGTTGCGCCCTGCGCCACGGGACCGTCATCCGCATCGGCACGCCCGCCAGTCCCTTCCAGTTCCGCGTCGAGATCGGCGGGGCTTGAGGCCACCGACCAATCCGACGCCCACAACAGCCGGGAGGACAGTGACTCCGCGCACACGCTTGATGGCTGGCCTGCTGGTCGCCTTCAATATCCCCTGGCCGCTCCTCTGGTGGTATTTTTCCGGCCCCAATCAACCGCGCGACCTCGGCGTGCCCGCCCTCTTCATGTTGCTCATCCTCTGCACCATCGGCATGGTCGTCCTGCCCATGTTCCTGGGGGGAGTCCTGAGCCGGCGGTGGCTGCTCCTCCTCACACTCGGGGCCGTCAACGTCTTCTGGGGCCTGCGCTGGATCGAAGTCTTTGCCACCTCCGTGCCCGGCGGAACCGCCTACCCCGCCGCACGCCAGTCGTTTCTCCTCCTGATCGCCATCTCGTCGGTCGGCGTGGGTCTGGCCTATGCGCTAGCCGATCGGGCCCTCACCCGGCGGCGGCGACCGTAACCCCCTCCGGACGAGCCCGCGCTTCTCTTTCCGGCCCGCCCCTGCTACACTCGCCCGGCGATCAGGTTAACGCATCCCGTCACCGACGGTTGGACGTTCCCGCGACCAATGGGGGAGGCTTGTCGAATGCTCGGCTCCGGACCGCTTTCGATCCCCATTCTGCTGCTAATGGCCACAGCCCTGATCGGCCTCCTGCTCTCCTACCTCGTCCTCCGGCGCCAAAACATCCACCAGCGCGCCCAGTTGGTCGTCAACGAAATGGATGGCGCCCGCACCCACGAGCGCCTCACCGAACTGGAACACCTGCTGGCCGACCAGGAAACCTGGGCCCAGCTCCTCCTCAACCGCACGCGCGACATGGTCCTCGTTCATGAAGTCGGCGCCAACGGACTCCCCGGACGCTTTGTCGAAGCCAATGCCACCACCACCGATATCCTCCACTACCCACGCGAGCGCCTCCTGCAGATGACCATCTTCGACATCGAACATGTCGAGCCGGCATCCGACCTGCGCGCCTACGCCCGCTTGCATGACGGCGAAAGCACCGTGCGCGAGTTGGCCGCCCTCGCCGATGACACCCCCATCGAGTCGGAAAGCATGGTCGAGTCCCGCCGCCGCATCCGCCGTGTGCTTGAAGACGGACAGGCCTACTACGAGCAGACATTCGTCACCCGCGAAGGCCATCACGTCCCCGTCGAAGTCCAAGCCCGGCGCATCGAGCGGGACGGCAAAACGTTCATCCTGCTTTCCGCCCTCGACCTCACCTCGCAACGCGAGGCGCAGCGCGCCCTCTCGGACAGCATCCGGTTCTCCCATAGCGTGATCAGCCATGCCGCCGTCGGCGTCGCGCTCTACGCCGGCGACCGGACTTTGTCGCACGCCAACCGCAATGCCCTGCGCATGCTCGGCGCCCCGGATGCCGTCGAATTCGCTCGGGTCGACTGGTTTGACGGCCCCTTCACCCCCGCCGCCACCCGCGAGGCCCTCACCCGCGGCGAAACCGTCCGCTACGAGGCCAGCATGGATTTCGACGACGCCCGCCGACGCGGCTCCCTCCTCAGCACGCGCGTCGGCCACGCCCACTACGACGTCACGATGCATAACCTCGGCGTCGATGCCCATTACGCCCCCAAGGGCTACCTCGTGCAGATCCAGGACATCACCGAACGGCGCCGCATCGAAGCCGACTTGAAGGAGCGCGATGCCCAGTTGCGGCAGGCCCAGAAGCTGCAGGCCATCGGCACCCTCGCCGGCGGCATCGCCCATGATTTCAACAACATCCTGACGCCCATTCTGGGCTACACCGAAATGGCCACGGATCTCTGCGGCGAAAACGACACCCTGCGGGGCTACCTCGGCGAAGTCATCCGCGCCAGCCACCGCGCCAAGGACCTCGCCAACCAGATCCTCACCTTCAGCCGCCAATCGGAGAAGGAAGGGCGCCCCGTCCACATCATCCCCATCGTCAAGGAAGTCCTGAATCTGCAAAGCTCCACCCTGCCCAGCAACGTCCGCGTGTCGCGCCTGATCCGAACCACCCGCGACATCGTCGTCGCCGATCCGTCACAGGTTCACCAGGTCATCATGAACCTCTGCACCAACGCCACCCACGCCATGCGCGAGTCCGGCGGCACCCTCGAAGTCAACATCGGCGAGTTCCTGATGGGGCCACGCCAGCGCGGCCCTTTCGCCGCCCTCCCCGCAGGCCAGTACCTGCAACTGTCCGTACGCGATACCGGCACCGGCATCCCGCCCGCCATCCTCGAACGCATCTTCGAACCGTTCTTTACCACCAAGGAACCCGGCGAAGGCACCGGCATGGGCTTGGCCGTCGTCCACGGCATCGTGGCCAGCCTCAAGGGCGTGATCACCGTCGAATCCACCCTCGGCGAGGGCACCACCTTCCACGTCGTGCTACCCACCGTCGACATCCGCGCCGAACCCACCGCCCACACCGACGAGCCTTCCCCAGGCGGCAATGAGTGCATCCTCTTCGTCGACGACGAGGTCGATATCGGGCGCATGCAGTCCCAGTTGCTCGCCGCCATGGGCTACCGGCCCGTGATCACCCGCCGAGCCGCCGAAGCCCTCAAGCTCTTCGAGAAAAACCCCGACCGCTATGACCTCGTGATCACCGATCAGGTCATGCCGGAAATGTCCGGGCTGGATCTCGCCCGCCAGATTCACAACCTGCGCCCACGCCAGCGCATCATCATGTGCACCGGCTTCAGCGAAACGCTATCCCTCGACCAGGTGCGGCCCTTCGGCATCCGCGAAATCCTGCGCAAGCCGGTGGCCAAACGCGATCTCGCCCTCGCCATTCGGAACGTACTGGATGAAGACGCGGGCTGAGGGACGCGGTGCGGGGCCACATCCCGGCGAGCACCCACTCAGGCTTTGTCGGCCAGGACACGCCGCTTGTACTGGTCTAGGAAGTGCCGGATGATTTCCTCGCGAGTCACATCCCGCAACGTGTAGCTGGTGTTCCCGCTGCGAAGCATGCTCTCCGAGCGCAGCAGGCGCAGCCCCTTGCGCTCCCGGTAGCGCACATCGGCGTAAGGCAAGACCCCGCCCGGAAACATGCGCCCCTGCAGGCGGTACGTCATCTCCTCTTCCCCGTCCTGCGCCACCATCAGCGCCGCCGAGGTTTCCGATGCCCGCACCGTCGCCTGGCGACCATGCCGCTCCAACTCCTGGGAAAGCTCCTCGAGCGCCGGCACCACAACCTCGGTCATGAAGCGCTGCAGCTCCGCGTTGGCGGGATCCTCTTTCTTGCCCGGATCCGGTTTGCCGAAGATGGAACCCAATTCGTTGCGCCAGTCTGCCGACATGCCCTGCTCTCCTTGTGCCTGCACGTCGGCACTATAACAGCAGCGCCCCGCCACGCAACAGGTCTCGTCCCCTTTATCCCGGAAGACGGCGGCGCGGCCGCTCAGACCGGCAGGGGCACGCATTCCGCGGCTGGCACGCTCGCAGGCATCAAGGGCAACAGGATGGAGACTTCCGTTCCCACGCCAGGCTTGCTCTGCACGTCTACGGCCCCGCCATGCTCCTCGACGATACGTCGGGCAATCACCGTGCCAAGGCCCGTTCCCTTGCCCTCGGGCTTCGTCGTGAAGTACGGCTCAAACATGCGCTGCAACACCTCGGGCGCCATGCCACAGCCATTGTCCGATATCGCCAGGTCCAGGGTACAGCCACGGACGGTACACGCAATGCGTACCTTGCCTTCCGTCTTGTCCACGGCGTCGATCGCGTTCGCAACCACGTTGTACAGAGCCCGAATCAGCTGCGGGCGACTCCCATGCAACGCCCGGTCACCGTGATCCCCAATGAATTCCACACTCACGTCCAGCGTCACCGCCAGCGGCTCAATGCAGATCTTCATGTCTTCCAACAACGTCTTCACCGGAAGCCGCTCAAAGACTTGCAGGTCGCCCTTGCCCATCTTCTGCCACCCCTGCGCCAACTCGCCGCAACGCCGCACGTTCGACTCAATCACACCCAGATACGACGTGGCCCGACCGGATTCCTGCCCCACCATCGTCCGCACCTTCTCCAACTCCTGCGATAGCAGCTGCACGTAGCCACTCACAATCATCAGCGGGTTGCGCAAATCGTGCGCAAACTCGGCGGACGCACGCCCCACGTGGGCCAGCGCATCCTTCTCCGCCAGATCTTCCACGAGCTTCGTATTCATGTCGTGGAGCTCCTTCAACATCAGCATCCGCCGGCGCTCCATCGAGGTCCGCGTCACGTAGTGCCGGACCGTGTCCCGCATCTCATTCGTGTCAAACGGCTTGTTGATGTAATCGTTCGCACCCAGGCGCAAGGCCTGCTGCGCCGTCTCCAAAGCCCCGAAACCCGTCAGCATGATGATCGAGCACTCGTCATCGAGCTTGCGCAGTTCCCGCAACCCCTCGATCCCATTCTTGCCCGGCATCCGGATATCGAGAACGATCAGGTCGGGACGCTTCTCCCGGGCCCGCATCACGCCCTGGTCCACGCAGTCCGCACACACCACGTCGTAATCGTTCTTCAGCAAAAACCGCAAACTCTCGCGCGGACCGATTTCGTCATCAATCACCAGGACAGTGTGGCGTTCCGCACGGCCGATCATGGGCGTCTCTCCTGCTTCCCCGGGACTTGTTGGATGCTGCTCTTCCATAGGTGACTTGCTTTAAGCAGATTGCGTGCCACCCTGGAATCGCTGGAGAATAAGGGCCTGGCGGCCCAATGCTCAGGATTGGCCGCACCCCAGACCGCCACACGTACATTCTTGGGCAAAATCTTGAACGGATTTGTGCCCGCGGTGGAGGGGCGCGGATTGCAGCCCGTTGAAAACTCCAGACGGACCGGACGGAGCCGGTCCCTCCATCAAAAAACCCAGCATGACCAACATCGCTGGAGGGCCGACCTCCGAGTCGGCCGGGTTTGACCGCTAAGCGTCCGTCTGGCCAGCCACTTCGTTCCGGATCTTCCGGAGGATGAGCGCATCGAGCAGCTCCGCAGGGAGAACCGCGCGGAGCAGGCGCTGGAGGCGGGCATCTCGCCCGACCACATAGCGCGCGCGCGGCGACGCCGCCGTCAACGCGCCCAGCACCGCCGCCGCCACATCGTTGGCGCTGGATGGCGCCGCCCCCTCGCGCGCGCTGGTGCCGCGCGCCAACAGGGAAAAGACCTGTCCGTAGCGAGCCCGTCCGTCCACGGATGCCCGATCCGACACCGAACGCAGCGCGCCTGCCGCCTTACTCCAAATCGGCGTCCGGACACTTCCCGGCTCCACCACCACCACGCGAATCCCCGCCGGAACCAGCTCCATGCGCAGGGCATCGCTCAGCCCCTCCAACGCGTGCTTTGACGCACAGTACGCACCGATGTAGGGCTTGGCCACCACGCCATTGATGGAGGAAATATTGACGATGCGCCCGTGCGTTGCGCGCAGCATCTCCAGGCATCCCCGAATCAGGGCCACCTGCCCAAAGACATTCACATCGAACTGCCGCTGCCAGTCCCCCGCCTCCAGCAATTCAATCGGTCCCGGCACCACCGTCCCCGCGCAGTTCACGAGCGCCCAAAGGGGAGTCCCACCCAGTGTCTCCCGCACCGCGTCCACCGCCTCGCCCACCTGGTCGAGCACGCCGACATCGAAGACCACCGTTTGCACCGCGCCATCGTGTCGCCGCCGAACATACTCCGCTCCGGCTGCGTTGCGCACCCCCGCCAGCACCCGAAACCCGGCAGCGTGCAGGCGGTCCACGCAGGCTTCCCCGATCCCGGAAGAGGCCCCCGTCACCAGCACCGGTCGTCCGCCCCCCACCGCCCTCTGTTCCGTTGTCGCCATGTGCCAGCCCTGCGCGTCCTATGCCAGATTGTATCGCCCCGGCGCGATGATGCCATTCGGGTCCAGCACCGACTTCAGCTCGCGCACCACCTTCCAGTAGTCGCTGTCGGCGTTCACCACCAACCCCATGTCCTGCACCCCCACCCGGTACGGCATCCACCCGCAACCAATGAAATCCTCATGCAACTCGCGCGAGGCTGCATGCGCCCGGGCGCACTGCTCCGCCGATCCCGTGTCGAACACCAGATTGATGACCGCCTCCAGCGCACGATCGTCGACCAGGTTGAACGTGATGTACGCATCGAACCCGTGCCGGCCGTAGATGGCCTCCGTGCGCGCCACCACATCGCGGGCATGTTCACCCGCCAGAGGCACAAAAGGCAGACAGTACAGCAACCCCCACCCCTCGCGATCCGGATCCCGCGCCGGCGAGGATGGCACCACCCCCAGCGCCCAGCTCATGCTCTTCAGCGGCTCATCGGTCGGCGTGCCTTTGGACAGCCCATAGTGCGCAATCACCCCGGGCAGGATCAGCGCCTTGCGCCGCGCCCATGCCGTGAAGCGCAAGCCGGAGATCAGAACCTGCGCCACCCGCACCAGACCGTCGCTCAGAAACACCAATTTGCCCATCCCGCGCAAGGCGCGCGCCGTCTCGCGGCGAATATGGCGCACATGCCGGCGGGTGCCCATGATCCCCCACACCGCACTCCACGCCCCAAATCCCTCCGCCTGCAAAACCGCCTCCACCTCGGCCTTGAGCCCCGCCGCCGGCACCCCGCGCGCCGCCAGCGCTTGCGCCACGCCCGTCCCCACCGCCAGATGCGTGCGATGGCGATTCCCCACATGCGCCACCGTCTGAATCAAATTCTGCCGCCGCAGCATCCGCAACGCGTCGATCAGGGCCGGCAGATCCCCCTCATCCGCCACCGATAGCACCGCCCCAAGCTGGCACTCCGGCCGCGGCATCAACGGCACCCCCGCCGACGTCACCACCCCAAAATTGGATTGGCTGAACAGCCCGCCCAGATCCGGCCCGATGCCGTGCCGGTAGATGTGCGCCGTCCGGGCCCCTTCCACATGCCCGAAGCCCGTCCGAATCACGCGCCCGCTCCCCAGGACCACGTTCATCGCCGTGAGCGACTCCGCCCGCGTCGCGAAGTACCCGATGCCCCGTTCCAGCGTGTTGCCGATGAGGCTGGTGTCGCGCGGCGCCCCCGTGCAGTTCACCATCAACGGCACCCCTTGCGCCGCCAGGTGGTCGGCCAGTTGCCCCTGCGTAACCCCGGGCTCCACCACCGCATAGTGCTGCTCCGCATTCACTTCAAGAATGCGGTTCATCCGCCCCAGGTCGAGAATCGCCTGGTCATCCCGCACCGGCAATCGCGATCCAAGCCCCATGTTGCGCCCGGTGCTGACCGGATACAGCGGCGTGCGAAAGCGGTTCGCCACCGCCACCACCTCACGCACCTCATCCGCACTCCCGGGCCGGATCACCGCCGGCACCCGCCGCCGCAACCCGCTCGCATTCGCCAGGTATGGCGCCAACTCATGCTCTGCGGTCAGCACATGCCCGGCACCCACCACCAGCCGCCACGCCGACACCGCATCCAACCAAGAACCATCCAT
>CAZWQJ010000124.1:0-3871 GCA_964635825.1 uncultured Victivallales bacterium
GGCGAGCACGTCCGCGTTGGTGGGGGTGGAGACGACCGGCGCAGTGGTGGGCGGGGCGTAGTTGAAGGTCAACGTGTTCGGGCTGAGGTCGAGGTTTTCGGCCGAAGCGTCGTCCTGCACCTGGAAGGTAAAGCTGGCGCTGCCGGTGCCGGCAGGTGCGGTGTAAGTGATGACCGGAGTCAGGCCGGAGGAGGTGTAGATTTTGCTTGGGTTTGCCCCCGCCACGAGCTTGGTGCCGTCGGCGGAGGAGGCGATGGCCCTCCAATTGCGAATTGATTCCCGGGCGGTCCAGGTAGCGCCGGAGTCGGTGGAGGTGTGAATCTGCCCGCCGTACGCCACTGCCGCGAGTTTGGTGCCATCGGCGGAGGACGTGATGGCGGTCCAATCCTGATTTGATGCCCGTGGAGTCCAGCTTGCACCCGAGTCCGTGGACGTGAAAACCTGACCGCCATACACCACCGCCGCGAGCTTCGTGCCATCGGCGGAGGAGGTGATGGAGTACCAGAAGCGATTTGATTCCCGGGGCGTCCAAGTGGCACCCGCGTCAGTGGAGAGGTAAATTTTGTCGCCCCCCGCCACCGCCGCGAGTTTCGTGCCGTCGGCGGAGGAGGTGATGGAAAACCAAACGCGGTTCGATTCCCCGGCGGTCCAGGTTGCGCCCGAGTCGGAGGAGGTGAAAACGTGACCGGACTGCACCACTGCCGCGAGTTTCGTACCGTCAGCCGAGGAGGCGATGGCCCTCCAATCGCGATCTGATTCCTGGGCGGTCCAGGTAGCGCCGGAGTTGGTGGAGGTGTAGATTTGACCCTCTTGGACTACGGCCGCGAGCTTGGCGCCATCGGCGGAGGAGGCGATGGAAGCCCAATTGCGGTATGAATCCCGGGCGGTCCAGGTGGCCCCCGCATCGGCGGAGGTATGGATGCGGGCGTTCTGGTCAATCGCCGCGAGTTTGGTGCCGTCTGCGGAGGAGGTCATGGCTCTCCAATACCCAGTGGGTTCGCGTTCCGTCCACGTCTCGCCGGCGGGGCTGGGCAGGAGGGCAACCATCTGACCCGCCGTGGCCGGAGTTCCATTGACCGCGAGCGTGCCGGTGGCGGGCAGGGTGGTGAGCTTCACGGCGGAGAAGGTGTCCGGCGGGGTGTCGGCGTCGGAGAAACCCCAGTCAGCGGCAGTCAGCGTGGTGGTGCTGCCGGCGAGCACGGAGAGGGTGTTGTCCGTGCCCGCAGGCGGCACGTGGAGGGTGGAAAAGGTGGCCGCTGCACTGTAGGTCGTGCCGACGCCGTTGATGGCATAGGCCTTGAAGCTGTAGCCGCGGCCTCCCGTGAGCGCGGTGACGGGCATGGTGAAGACGCCGGTGGTGCCGGTGGTGGTGACTTTCGTCACGCCGCTGCCGTTGATTTCCGGGTTCGCATTGGCGCTGGTGAGGGCGTACACCACCCCGCGCTCGGTGACGGGCGAGGTGCCTTCCGACGTGACATTGCCTCCGAGGGTGGCGGTGGTCACGGTGATGTCCGCGCTGGTGGGGGTGGAGACCAGCGGGGCGGAGGCGGGCGGCACGTAGGCAAAGGCAATCTCGCCGATCTGGGTGATGTTGTTGCCGCTGGTGCTGCGCACGGCGGGGAAGACCACGAGGTAGGAGGCGTAGGCGTTGGTGTTGGTGAAATTGACCGTGGTCGGCCCGGCACCGCGTTCGGTCGGGAGCGTGAGCGTGCCGGTGGCAATGGCGGTGCCCACGGGGAGCGTGCCGGTGGTCTGGGTGACGAGAGTATCGAAGCCATAGACCGCGTAGCTGACCGGATCGCGCTCCGGAGCGTCGCCGGCAGTCCAGAAGGAGAGCTGGTTCACGACTTCAGAACCGCCGCCCGCAGGACTCGCGATGAGGCCCATGCCGTTGTTTTGAAAGAGCAGATAGGTGGCCGAAACGTCGCCGTCCAGGGCGTTGTCCGGGGACTGTGTCGGCACCCAGTTGGTCCCGGGGTTGGTGAGGCCCGCGGTGCCGAAGGTGAATGTGTTGCCGCTGAGCCGCCCGCCGCGCGCAGTGCCCATGGCGACCTGGCTCCGCACCGTCATGCCCTGCGAGAGCTTCACCTCGGCGATCTGGGTGAGGTTGTTGCCGGCGGGATTCCGCACCGTGGGGAAGGCCACGAGGTAGGAGGCGTAGGCGGTCGTGTTGGCAAACTGCACCACGTGCGGGCCAACCCCGCGGTCCGTGTGCAGGGCAAGGGTGCCCTGCTGGATGAGCGTCAGGGTGTTGGTGGCGATGGTGCCGCTGGTGGGCAGGACGGTGGTGGAGCCATAGATGCGGTAACTGGCCGGGTCGCGCTCCGGGGCGTCGTTCGCGGTGGTGAGGGCGAGGCGGTTGTAGGCGAGGGTCGCGTTGGACGGCGTGAGCACGAGCCCGGCCCCGCTGCTTTGGAAGATGAGGAACTTGGTCGCGGCGTTGCCATCCGTGGCCTGGGCGGGCGATTCGGCGGCGGGCCAGTTGTTGGAGGGGTTGATGGTGCCGACCGAGCCGATGGTGAAGGTGGAGCCCACGAGCTGCCCGCCCGTGACGGAGATGAAGGAGGCGGTCACCGCCGTGTCGGTTCCGCTTCCGGAGAGGGCGATGACAAACGGATTTTCCCCGCCCGTCGTGTCGTTGCTGGGGAGGTTCAGCGTGGCGCTACGCGCTCCGGCGGCGCCAGGGCGGAAGGTCACGGTGAAGGTGGTGCTGCCATTGGTCGCCGCCACCGGGCTGACGGGGGCTGTGGTGACGGTGAAATCCCCGGCATTCGTACCCGTGAACGTGATGGTGCCCAGCGTGAGCGGGGCGAGGCCGGTGTTCTTCACGGTGAACGTTTTCACTGCGGCGGCTCCGGTGGCGGCCGTGCCAAAGGCCACCGTGGCCGTTCCGCTGGTGAGGTTGCTGCCGGCGGGTTGCTCGACGGCGATTTCCGGGGCGAAGCTGAACGTGCCCACGCTGGTGTAGGCGGTGCCGAAGCTGTTGATCGCATAGGCCTTGAAGCTGTAGGCCCCGCCCGGAGTGAGGCCGGTGACGGGCACGGTGAAGACGCCCGTGGTGCCGGTGGTGGTCGCTTTCGTCACGCCGCTGCCGGAGATGAGTGGGTCCGCATTGGTGCTGGTGAGGGAGTAAACGACGCCGCGCTCGGTGATGGTGGATTCACCTTCCGCCGCGACATTTCCGCCGAGGGTGGCGGTGGTGGCTGTCAGAGCCGTGCTCGTGGGAGTGGTAACTTCCGGGGCCGGGGACAAGGTGGCCATCTTATCGCGCGCAAGGCCGTTCACGCTGGTGAAATCGCCGCCAAGCACCACCGTGCCATCCGGCTTCACTGCTACACTGTAAACGATTTTATTCGCCCCGCTCTTGCCGCTGTTGAAGGTGGTGTCCAGCGTGCCATCCGCATTCAGCCTGGCGATCCTGTTCACTCCGGTCGTCCCGTTCACGCTGGTGAAATCGCCGCCGATCACGATCTTGCCATCCGCCTGAACGGCTACGTCATAGACAGTGCTATTCGCCCCGCCGAGGCCGTTGTTGAAGGTGGTGTCCAGCGTGCCATTCGCATTCAGTCTGGCGATTCTGTTCACCCCGGTCGTGGGGCTCACCGCGCTGCCGTTCACGCTGGTGAAATAGCCGGCGATCAAGATCTTGCCATCCGGCTGAACGGCAATGCTGAAGACACCGTTATCCGCTCCGCCGAGGCCACTGTTGAAGGTGGTGTCCAGCGTGCCATCCTCATTCAGCCGCGCGATGTAGTTCACTCCGGTCGTGGTGTTCACCGTGCTGCCGTTCACGCTGGTGAAACCGCCGCCGATCAGGATCTTGCCATCCGGCTGAACGGCAATGCTGTAGACAACCTGATTCGCCCCGCCG
>CAZWQJ010000124.1:3971-6686 GCA_964635825.1 uncultured Victivallales bacterium
GATCTTGCCATCCGGCTGAACGGCAATGCTGTAGACAACCTGATTCGCCCCGCCGAGGCCGCTGTTGAAGGTGGTGTCCAGCGTGCCATTCGCATTCAGTCTGGCGATTCTGTTCACTCCGGTCGTGGTGCTCACCGCGCTGCCGTTCACACTGGTGAAACCGCCGCCGATCAAGATCCTGCCATCTGGCTGCACGGCGATGCTAAACACGTCGTTATTCAGCAAGTTCGGGCCATGGTTGAACGTGCTGTCCAGCGTGCCGACGGCGTTGAGTCGCGCAAGTTTTTTCACATTGCTGTCGCCGTTCACGATGGTGGCTACTCCGCCGATCAAGATCTTGCCATCCGCCTGCACGGCTACGGCATGCAGGGTGTTAGCCGCGCTGGCGGTGAAAGTGGTGTCCACGCTGAGGTCGGGATTGAGCCGGGCGATCCTGATGCGCGCGACCCCGCTGAGGGTTTCGAACGAGCCCACGGCCATGATCTTGCCATCCGGCAGCACGGCCGTATCCCTCACATCTGAAAGAACGACTTGCCCAAACGCCTGCGCCGGAGCGAACAGCCCCGCAGCCATCGCCAGGGACGCGAGCGCCTGGCGGAACCACCCGGCGGTGAAGCCGCGCGGCGACCGGACGGTTGATGCGCAACGGGGGCTCGCGGACGGAGCAATGGCCGGGACGAGGGAAAGGCGGGTCGTGAACGAGTTCATGGGCCTCGAAAAGAAGGGGATTTGGCGACCACGTTTCATGAATTGAATTGCTCCTATCGGCATGCCGGTCAATCTGTACGGGAACCAGATTCTATACCATCTCTATTGGGAATATCAATAATTAATTAAATAGAAGTCGAGGAGCCACGAAAAGGCACAGCAGACACAAGGCGGATGGGAGGGCCGCGAGGGGACAGGTGAATGGCGGGTGTAAATCACTACTGTTGATATTAGGAATCTATCCTTTAATGTTTTTGACGGTATGAGTCCCCGGGGGTAGAATTGCCGCGAACTGGCGACCTTGGGGGGACGGGTGAATGTAGGGGTTTGGAAGAGGGGGGTTCTGCTGGCGGGTCTCGCGTGGGCGGGGGCTGTGGCGGGGGTGTGTGGGCAGGGTGTGGTTCCTACGGCGGTGGGGCCGCAATTTCATGTGGTGACGTCGGGAGAGCGGACGACGTTGGATCGGGCGACGGGCCGGTTGATTTCGACGGTGGATGTGCGGTTGCTGAATTTGGGCG
This sequence comes from uncultured Victivallales bacterium, assembly GCA_964635825.1. Taxonomy (GTDB): domain Bacteria; phylum Verrucomicrobiota; class Kiritimatiellia; order UBA8416; family JAIOPI01; genus CAZWQJ01. The sequence continues at coordinate 5,198 of CAZWQJ010000124.1, forward strand.
GCCGTACGATGACGACGCCGTTGCACGTGGTGGTGGACCTGGAGGTTGAAGGGACCAACACGGTGGCGATGCCGGGGGCGCTGGGTGGGGTTGGGATTGGGCCGCACGGGACGTACTACACGGATGTGAGTGGCCAATTTCCCGGTGGGCGCATCACGCCCAATGCGGAAGCGAGTACGACCTTGACGTTCGTACGGGATCGCGACACGCGATTTCGCTATACGCCGGTTCCGTACGCGACGTTGGTGGAGCCGCGCGAACCGGAGTTGCGATTGCCGGCGACGGCCTTCACGGTACCGGAGGGCGGCTCCCTCACCTTCGAGGCACGCGCGACGGATCCCGACGGGGAGACGGTGACCCTGGGTGCGGGGCCGGCGGTGAGTAATGCGACCTTTGCCGCGACCTCGGGCGTGACGGCGGTGGGGACGTACTTCTTTGAGCCTGCCTTCGATCAAGCGGGTGTCTATGCCTTGATCTTCACGGCGACGGATCCGTTGGGGTTGACGGATCACGGGACTGTGCTGGTGACGGTGAGCAATGTGAACCGGGCGCCGCTGCTGACGGGGCCCTCCCAGGCCACGGTGGCGGAGGGTGAGTTGCTCACGCTGAGCTTTGCGGGGTCCGACCCCGACGGGGACTTGCTGGTGGCGCTTTCGTCGGCTTTGCCATCGAACGCCGTGCTGGTGAGCGACACGGCGACTCTTTACTTTGCGCCGGACTTCACGCAGGCGGGTGTCTACCCGGTGGATCTGCGGGTTTCGGATGGCACCGCGACGAGTGCGGTGCATGCGGTGACGATCACGGTGACGGATGTGGTGCAAGGATCGCCGGGCGACACGAACGCGCTGACGCTGGTGGTGGATCCGATGCCGAGTCCGAGTTTGCTGGCGGTGCAGCGGGTGAGCGGCAGCGTCAACAACACGGGGGCGACGGTGCGGGTGGCGGCCACGATGGCGCTGATCACGGGCCTCTCGCCGGCGACGGCGGAGCAGGGCCAGACGCGGCAGGTGGTGCTGACGGGGCAAGGCAGCGGTGCGTTTGCGACGCACTTTGGCGAGGGGAGCGTGGCCAACTTTGGTGCGGGGGTGGCGGTGCAATCGCTGGCGGTCAGCAATGCGTCGCTGGCGGTGGCGACGGTCACGGTGGCGGCGGATGCGGCGCCGGGAGCGCGAGCGGTTTCGGTGGTGACGTCGAACGAGACGGCGGTTTCGATCGTGGGGTTCAGCGTGTCGGCGGGCGCTTTTACGCTCAGCGGCACGCTGATCGATGCGGAAGGCAGCAACGCGGTGGCGGGCGCGATCATCACGTTGCAGGGGACCGGCTACACGACGGTGAGTGGTGTGGATGGTAGTTTCAGTTTCAGTGGGTTGCCGCCGGGCGACTACACGCTGGTGATCAATCCGCCCAATCATGAGCCGGTGACGATGGCGTTCACGGCGGTGGCGGGGCAGGAGTTGGTGCTGGAGCCGATCCCGACGACGGCGACGGT
>CAZWQJ010000124.1:6786-9622 GCA_964635825.1 uncultured Victivallales bacterium
CCGTTTTCGTTTACGTTCCCGTGGACGGGGGATGGGGAGCCGCTGACGCTGCAGGACTGGCTGGACGGGTTGCAGGCGCAGGTGAACGCGGCCTGGGCGGCGCCGCAGAATCCCAGCAATGCGTTGGCGATTGCGATGTTCAACCATGGGCCGACGCTGTTGCGCGACCCGCCGCAGCTCTCCTCCATGACGCGCCTGAACCCGGCGCAGGAGTACCTGTTCGTCAACAGCATGCTCAGCACGATGATCGATCCGCAGGGCACGAACAGTTTGGCGCTGCGCGGGACGCGCGCGCTGGCGCCGCCGCTGACGCCCTCCTCGGCGGGGGATGACCGGCGCTGGACGAGTTACTGGCGCGGCTTTTCGCAGCAGAAGAACAAGTTCATGGATTTCCAGTACAGCCTGGCCGTGAACAGTTTTGCGGCGATGTCGGGTGTGATGATGATGGGGGCGGCGGGTGGGGTGCGGGGCACGGCGCTGGTGATGCCGATCGTGGGGCTGTTGGGCAGCGAGCTGACGGCGGCGCTGGGCAACCTGTACATGACGGCGCTGGTGCCGGAGCCGCCGCGCCTGCTGTACGCGGAGTTGTTCCCGGGGCCCAATCGGACGCCGCGCGTGCGCATCAACTTCCGTCGGAGCACATCCGATTCGCGCGATGACCGCTCCTTCTACGCGCTGTACCGGTTCCGGGCGCCGCACGAGGGGCGGCAACTGGTCACGGGCAATGCCTTCACCAACTTTGCGGTGGTCGATGGGGTGACGAACCTTCCGCAGGAGCTCTCGCTGGTGGACATGGAGCCGCTGCCGGGGGCGACGTTCTACGCGGTGGCGCTGGCGCGGCGTTATGCGAGCGATGTGGAGGTGGATGCGGGGGACATCAACCAGGCGGCGCCGTGGTGGACGTCCTCGACCTTTGGGCTGTTCGAGCCGATTGCGCACATGTCGCGCAACCAGAAGGTCATCATGAGCGACTACTCCGAGCCGGCGGTGGTCTCGGTGGAGCCGGGCGCGATGTACAGCGAGCCGATGGATATCGAGCTGGGGAAGAACGGCGCGGTGTACCTGAGCAAGCAGCGCGGCACGGTGGACGAGCGCGTCATCGAGCGGATTGAGGAGTTGGGCTGGGGCGAGGTGTCCATCTTCGCGTATCCGCAATTTGCGAATCCGGGGCAGAAGGGGCTGGCGATTGACGCGGGCGGAAACTTGTATACGGCGAACGCGGCGTCCGAGAGCCTGTATGGCGGTCGTCTTTTCCGATTCCAGTACCGCACGGGCGAGCGCGAGTTTGTGGGGTCGATCAACTACTACAGCCGCGAATTGTTCTTTGCGCATCCGGTATCGGGCGGGCCGTTGGCGATTGGGCCGGGGGCGTCGCCGGGCAATTCGCCTGAGGACTTGTACGTGGTGGACATGCTGGCCGGGCAGCTCAAGCGCGTTCCGGTTCAGGCGGCCTACGATCCGTACCGGCGCGTGGGCCAGCCGTTCTCCGACATCCCGACGGGCAGCCGGCCGGTGGACATGGAGGTCTCGACGCGTGGCACGCCGTACCTGCTGATGTCCTCCACGCGGCCGCGGGCGAAGTTCAAGGACCGCGAGAAGGGCAGCATGCACATGCCGCCGGGCTCGCCGCTCAAGCAGCGCTGCCCGCTCGATGAGCAGGACAAGTTCGTGGATCCGGTCTATCCCTTCTCGGGGGAGTTCTACCTGGACTCGGAAGACGTGCGCATCCGTGGCGTGGGTTTGGATTTCATCTGGGCGCGAAAGTACCGTTCGAAGATCGGGGTCGACACGGTGCAGGGTCGCAACTGGGACTACTCGTACAACGTGTACGTCACGACCAACGACGATCGCACGATCGACGTACACGATGGCAACACGCGCGCGGACACGTACACGCCGTCGGGCACCAACAATCTGTGGACCTGCCCCGAGTTTTTCCGCGAGCTGGTGCGCAATGGCGATGGGACTTACGCGCTCGAGTTTGAGGACAAGGGGCGGTGGGTGTTCAACGGGTTTACGGGATCGGCGGCGGACGGGCGTTTGCAGCAGAGCATCGACCGGCACGGCAACACGCTCACGTTCTTCTACGGCGGTGGGTCGCCGGCGCGGTTGGAGATGGTGCGGGACACGCTCAACCGCGACATTCACATTGGCTACAACGCGCAGGGCCGGGTGGATGCGGTGGTGGATTTCACGGGGCGGATGTGGCGCTACCTGTACTACGGGCCCGGCGAAAGCGGCGGCAGCGAGGGGGATCTCAAGGCGTTCATCCTGCCGGCGGTGACGAACACGCCCAACGGCAACGACTTCCCGGATGGGCGGCGCGTGACCTACACGTACACGACGGGGCACGCGGATGAGCGGCTCAATGGCAACCTGGCGACGATCACGGATGGGCGCCGCAACGATCCGCGCGATCCGACCTACGGACTGGGGCCGTACCTGGTAAACGAGTATGCCGCGACGACGAACGACACGGATCTCGACTTCGACCGGATCGTGCGCCAGCGCTGGGGCGATCCGGGCGACACGATCGAGATGGCCTATGCGGAGGTGAACCCGACCGACGAGAACGGCGGCTCGGTGGTGAAGACCATCTTCAACGACCGCAACGGGAATGTGAAAGAGTACTGCTACGACGAGGCGAACCGCTGCACGATCAAGCGCGAGTACACGGGTCGTGCCGCGCCGGGCCTGTTCACCACGGAGACGCAGAACCGCCCGGCCAACAAGCTGCGCATCCACGATCCGGACTACTTCGAGACGCGGTACGAGTGGAATGGCGAGGGGTTGAAGCGCCGCGAGTACCATCCGAACGGCAACATCACCGAGTGGG
>CAZWQJ010000124.1:9722-12655 GCA_964635825.1 uncultured Victivallales bacterium
GACGGGAATCTGACGCAGATCGTGCACCGGGTCAGCAGCATCCGGGAAGCGTTTGCGTACGATGCGCGTGGGCGGATGGTGCGCCAGGAGTATCCGGACAATGGCAATAGCCACCGGCGCGTGGACCGGCACGTTTACTACGGGCCGTCGGACGGTGCGCAGAACGGGTTTCTCAAAGAGCTGATTGTGGACGACGGCGGGCTGAACCTGACGACGCGCTATCAGTACGACAGGGTGGGCAACGTGGTGGCGGTGACCGATCCGCGCGGCAAGACGCAGCAGTTCATCTTCAATCAGAACGATGAGGTGATGCGGCAGTTCTCGGCCGAAGTCAGCGACGGCTCGGGGCTGCGGTACGTCAAAGATTACCACATGGATGCCAACGGCAACCTGGTGCGTACGGAGACGGAGAACCGGGACGAGACGGGTGCCCTGGTGGCGTCAAATCCGTGGTTCACGATTTCCTCCGACTTCGACATTTTGAATCTGGCGGTGCGGACGACGACGGAGATCGAGCCGGGGCGGTCGCTGGTGACGGAGACGCGGTTTGATCGCAACCGGAATCCGATTCTGACGCGGTCGGGTGTGGCGGTGAATGGGAGCCAGCCCGGGAACACGGTGGTGACGCGTTATGACGAGCGCGACCTGGTTTTCCAGGTGGTGCAGGCGTCGGGCACGCCGGACCAGGCGACGGAGCAGCGCGACTACGACGGCAACGGCAACCTCGTGCGGACGCAACAGGCGCTGGAGGACACGCCGCGGGCGACGGAAGTGGTCTATGACGGGTATAACCGCCAGGTGCGCGCGGTCGACGCGATGGGCAACGAGACCACGTGGACCTACGATGCCGGCAACATGCCGCTGACGGTGCGCCTGTGGGGCGAGTTGGTGGATGGGCCCGAGGGCGGGACGAACAATGTGCTGCAGAGCGAGCAGCGCACGGCATACGACGCGATGAACCGCGTGCTGCGGGTGGAGCAGGCGCACTTTGTGGCGGGCACGCAGAGCAACCTGCTGGACGGCGTGCTAACGGGAATTCAGGAGTATAATGGACTGGGTCAGATGACGCGCACATGGGACGACCGCGGGAATGCGCAGGTGCAGGTGTACGACCGGGTTGGCCGGCTCGTGCAGCGCATCGATGCGCAGAGCAACACGGTGGTCCGGACCTACGACGCCAACAGCAAGCTCGTGACGCTGACGGAGACGGAGCGGTCCGACCTGGGCGGGCCGGCGCAAGTCTTTGTATTGAGCAACCGCTACGACAACCTGAGCCGATTGGTGGAGGCGGTAGATTCTGCCGGGAACACGACTCGCTACGCCTACGACTCGCGGCACAATGCGCTGCGGGTGACGGACGCGCAGGGGAACGTGACGCGCTCGGAGCTGGATGGGCTCGGGCGATTGACGCGCAGCGTGCGCTTGCTGACGACGACGGGGACGGGTGCGGGCGCGCCGGCCGGCCAGATCACGATGCAGCAGACGTGGGACGACGCCTGCCGGCTGGTCACCCGGACGGACGATACGGGCCAGACCACCACGTACCGATACGACAACCGCGACCGCGTGGTGGCGATCCGCCACGCCGACGGGACGACCAACTCGACGGCCTACGATGTGCATGGGAACGTGGTGCGCAGCGTGGATGCCAACGGCACGGTCTGCGTGCGGACATTCGATTTGCTCAACCGCGTGACGCGCATGGACATTGCGCCGGCCGGCGGCATCTCCACGGCGACGACGGTGGAGGTCTACGCCTACGATGGACTCGGTAGGATTGTGCGGGCGGCTGACAACGATTCGGTGGTCGAGCGGGCGTACGATTCGCTGTCGCGCAAGTTGAGCGAGACGGTGAATGGGCAGATGACGCAGTTGTCCTATGACGGAGCGGGCAACACGACGCGGATCGGATATCCGGGCGGGCGGTTTGCGGCGTTCACGTACGATTCGCTGAACAATCGGCGGACGGTGGCGGATGACGGCGGGGTGGTGGCGGCGTATTCCTATGCGGGGCCGACGCGCGTGGTCCGGCGCACGGCGCGCAACGGCACGCAACTGGATGTGACCTACGACACGGCGCGGCGCGTGACGCGCACGGCGTACGTTCGCGATCCTCTGGGCAGTCCGGCGACGATCGACGATCGCCGCTACGCCTGGGATGCGATGTACAACAAGACGCTGCGTACGAACCTGGTGAACGGGGCCGCGCAGCGGTTCTCCTACGATTCGGTGTACCGGATGACGCAGACGGTGGCCAGCGCGGGTGGCGCGATGGCGTACACGCTGGACGGGGCTGGGAACCGGCAGGCGGTGACGGGGCCGGTGGATGCGGGCGTGTACACGCGCAGCGCGGCGACGCCCGAGCCGGCCGATGCGGCGCTGCACCAGTACACATCGACGCCCTTCGATACGCGGCGCTATGACGCCAACGGGAATCTGACGAGCATCAACCTGGGGCAGCCGGGCGAGAAGCGCATGACGTACGACTACCGCAACCACATGGTCGAATTTGTCGACGTGGCGGCGGGGGTGACGGCGCAGTACGCCTACGACGCGATGGGGCGGCGGCTGTCGCGGACGCTGACGGGCGGCCCGACGCCCGGCACCACGCGCTATGTTTACGATGGTGGCGATCGGGTGATCGAGGAGCGGGATGCGGCGAACGCGGTGACGGCCACGTACGTCTATGGAAACTATGTCGACGAGGTGCTGGCGATGCGCCGCGGTGGGGTCGACTACTACTATCACCAGGACGATCTCTACAATGTGACGAAGCTGACGGACGCGGCCGGCGCCATTGTCGAGCAGTATGAATACGCCGATTTTGGGCGACCGGACATCCGCACGGGGGCGGGTGTGCCGCTGGCCTGGTCGGCGGTGGGGAATCCGTACCTGTTCAATGGACGGAACTACGATCCCGAGAGCGGGTGGTA
>CAZWQJ010000125.1:0-12602 GCA_964635825.1 uncultured Victivallales bacterium
CCGTGCTGGGACCGGCCCCGTCGAAGACCGCCGGATCCCCGGCGTTGTACGGCACATCGAAACTGTCGGGGTCTGGCTGGCTCCACACGGAATCCCGGCCCGTCCGCGTTACCGCCAGCGCGCCAGGCGCCATGGACAACGCGACCAGACCGGCCGCCAGAAGCGACCGGATGGACCCGCTTGCATGTTTTCGATTGAGGGGTTTCGTCATCGGCGATCTCCTTCACGGGCGATGCGCAGAGTCTCCGCGGAAAACGGCGTCGGAAGCGTCACGGCGACCCCCTCTGTCATGAGTGCGGCGCCGCTAGCCTGCGTGGACGTGCCGGCATCGACCTGTTCGATGCGGTAGGTCGCGTCCGCCTCCAGCCCCCGGAGTCGAATCGGCATGGCCGTCCGGGGATCGTGATTGCGAAACACCTGGGCCATGCCGCGGCCAGCCTGCGCGTCATACACGAAACGCGCATCCCACCCGTAGTGGCTGGGAGTCTGGCCCAGCAGGTCGTAGACCGTGCCGGCGTGGAACAGGTCGCGGTCCTGCTTAAACAACGCCAGCTCACGGCTCACCGCGGCACGCGTGGTGTCGTCCCATTGGAGGATGTCGTTGAGCAGGTAGACGCCGTTGCCGAAGGCGGCGGAACGATAGGTGTAGGGGCTGCGCTCATCCGCCACGCTGAAGCCGCGTATGTAGGTGTGCGTGCGCGGCGATGGGACCAGATGGGTGAGGCCCGCGTGCATGGATCGCACACCGACCGGAGCATACCAGTCGCACATCAGCATGGAATGATGCCTCTGGAAGGCGCCGAAATCCGATCCGCCGTTGGCCGGGGTCCAGTTGTCCAGGTAGAGCTTGGGGAACCGGGCGTGCAGCTGCTCCATGATGTGGTAGTAGCCCAGCACGCTCTCGATGCGCGTGTCCCGGGCATGCGGCGCGTGATGGTGCGCGTCGGAGACCGGGATAAGATCGAAGTCATGCTTGATCCAGTCGACGCCAAACTCCCGGATAATGCGCGTGAGCTGTTCGAGCACCCAATCCCGGCAGGGCGAATAGCCGAGGCAGAGCTGGACCATGCCCCAGCCGCCCGAGACCGCGCGGCCGCCGCGCGTGACCAGCCACTCAGGATGCTCGCGAACCACGGGGGCATCGGCATGCGCCTGGCCGAAGCCGGACCACAGCCCGATCTTCATGCCGGCGGCTTTGATGCGGCGGGTGTAGGCCTCGATCCCATCCGGAAAGCGAGCGGGATCGGAGCGGAAGTCACCCAGCATCGGAAACCAATCGTAGTCGAGGATGAACAGCTCGCAGCCGAGCTCGCGGGCGATATCGATCTCGCGGTCCAGTCGCCCGGGCAGGAGGTGGTTGCGGTTGGTCTTGAAGTCCTGCCAGTTGGACCAGGTGTCATAGCCGGTGAACATGGGGGCCTTGCCCTCGGGCCAGGGGAGTCCGTAGAGCGTCTCCGCCGTATTGCGGGTGGCGCGGCCCGCGTCCTCGAGCCCGCCCCGAAAACATCCGAGCAACGTCTTGGGCACCACGAAGCTCTCGCCGGGCACCAGATCGCGATAGTAGTCGCCCGCCTCGCTGAAGCCGGCCCGCACGCCAAAGACTCCGGCCCCATCGCGGAAATCGCCGACCTCGAAATCGAAATCCCCGGACCATTCCCAGCCGAAGAAGAGGCCTTCGTCCAACGCCGGGTCGCGCAGGGCGGCCCAGCCCAGGCAGCCGAACGAACCGTCGTGCTCGCGGGGGTAGACGCTGTAGTGCAGTGTACGGCGCAGTCCGGCGCCCAGCCGTTCGCATCGCGGCTGCGCCAGACGCCAGCGCGATGCCGCCTTGTCGTGGCAGGGGTGGTTGAAACTCTCGAACCACAACAGATCCAGATCGGCCGGACTCGGACGCAACGCGAGCTGGAGACTGGACAGGCTGTGCAAGCGCAACGGGGTGTCGGCGGTGTTGCGGACTTCGCACCAGTGCCGCAGGGCGGGAACACCCTCCCGGAGTTCCACATGCACCGCGACCTCGACGCCCCGTTCTGGATACGCCATCACAATGACCAGCCGGGCCGTGTCGCCTTCTACCGACGCCTGGCAGCGGTCCGGCATCAGTTGGCCGGGCGTCCCCCCGGTCAGCACCGCGCCGCCCGTTGCCGAGCCTGCCTCCGCAGTCACCGAACTCAACGAATCGCTGGACGCCGGACGCGAGAGGCGCAGCGTGAAGGCGCATGATGGCGGGGCCAGTTCCGGCCACAGATCGCGCCGGTCCGTCGTCACCAGGGCGGCGTGGAACGTGTCCGCCCCCCACGCAAACTCCGGCGGTGCGGGAATCCATTCGGCGCCCGTGGCCAATGCCCGCAGGCTCTTCAGGCGCAGCGTGTCGCCGAGCTGCCATTCCAGTTCGAGCAGCCCGTTGCCGATCCGGGCGAGCTGCCGCTCCGCGTCCAGACATGCCACCAGGCGCGGGGCGCACCGCGATCCGGCATGCGTCAATTCATTGGTCATCGCGCGTGTCTTTCGTGGACTTGAATTCCCGCGGCGGACAGGGGCGAATGGCGCTTGCTTGAGCCTGGTTTGGGATGTGCCCCCAGACGGCTCGCCACAGGCTCGCCCTCCATTTGCGGGAATGGTGAGTCTTTGGAGGGCGAGGCTGTGCCGAGCCGCTGGCTTAGAGAAGCGCCATTCCAGGCAGGTGCCGGTTCGCTCAACCGCACAGAGCAACGGGCGTTGGCGGACTCCTCGGCGGCAAAACACAACCGCATGGTTGCCAGGGCGTCACGCGCCGGAGTCATGGGCGGCAGGCCGGCCGCCACGCGGCGCACGATGTCCAGGTTCTGGGTGGCGCTATCGTGGAAGTACGTGCCGTCTTCACGCGGGTCCCACGTCAGCCGTTCGGCGATCTTGCTCGTCAGGCAGGCCGGCGAGTCGCCGAACTCCCAGCGCCGGATGCTGCGATTGAACACGTCGGTCGCGGCGGCGCCGCGGGTGCCGACCACCAGATAGGTCAGTTGGTGCCCGTCATCCTTCTGCTGGTCGATGACATTCTGCAGCGGGTCGCCGTCGAACGTTTCGCCCACGTACATGACGAAAGTCAGCGAGCTGACCGCGCCGTTGGCAAAACGGTAGATGGCGTGGTAGTTGTCGCGGACCTGGTAGTAGGGCACCACGTTGGGCGCGCAGGCAACGAAAACGTCCTCGACGTGCGACCCGATCCACCAGCGCGGCAGGTCCACATAGTGGGAGAGTTTCTCGCCGAACATGCTGCCGCCCAAGTCCGCCACGTTGCGCCACGAGCCCTTGCCATGGAACTCGGAGCAGATGTACGAGCACTGCGTGTTGACCACGTCGCCCAGGAGCCCCGCATCGATCCACTCCTTGACCTTGACGTAGAGCTTCGAGTAGCGCAGTTCGAACCCGATCTGAAAGAACAGCCCCAAGCGCTCGGACTCCGCCACCATCTCCTCGGCATCGTCCAGGTTCGTCGCGATCGGCTTCTCGCACATCACCGCCTTGCCGGCCGCGAAGGCTGCCATCACCAGCGGCTTGTGGGCATCGTTGGCGGCGGTCACGAATACCAGCTTGACCTCGGGATCGTCCATGACGTCTTCGAGCCGCGTCGTACCCGTCACCCGGTAGGTTTCCACCGCGCGCTTCACCCGCGCCGGCACGATGTCGTACGCCACGATTCCGTCCACATCCGGACACGCCTTGAGCTGCCCGATTACCGTGCATCCCATGCCACCCGCACCAAGGACTGCAACTTTCATGATGGTCTTCCCCTATTCACCCGGCGCCCCCTCCACTTCAATAACCATCCCGGGCAGCTCGAGCGTGTGCGCGTCCGGGCTCAACGCGGTTGGTTCGCCGGCCAGGTTGAGCGTCAGGGTTTTCGCTTCGGGATCGGCCGAAGCGGTCAGCTTGGTCCAGCCGCGGACGGGGATCGTCAACGTGACGCGCAGACCGTCCCCGCGGACCAGCACGATCACCATCGGCTCCGCCGCGGGCGCCAGTGGCACGTCCAATACGCCCGTCTCCGCCAGCGACAACGTGTGGGTCTGGCCGCGCACCGTCACGGTCAGCGACGCCTTGGCCGGCTCCGGCACCTGCCAGCACCAGATACTCGGGAACGTTGCCGGATTGGGCATGCCCCCGGCGGTTCCCGGCCTGTCGTCCACAAACGTGCGGGCGATGCGCAGCGTCGCGTCCTTGGCCCCCAGTTCAAGGGTACGCCGGTAGCGCAGCCGTTTTTCCTGGTAGTGCCAGACGTCGGTCTGGATCCACTGTTCCATCACCATCCGGCGCGCGGTGGTCTCGGGCAGGAAGCATTCCATCGACTGCATGCCGCCGTGCCACTCGTACAGCGGGAACCGTCCCGCGAGCAGTTCCTTGCCCGTCGGCTTGTGGATCAGGCTGGTGATGGTGCCCACCAGGTTCGGGCAGACTTCCACGGCCAGGTCCCGGCTCTCGATGCGGGTCAGCTTGCCGCCAACTCCACGCTGGTACCAGAAACGGTTGATGAATCCGGCGCCCCATTCCCGATCCCCGCCAAACTTCAGCGACTCATCCCGGCGCTCCACGCGCGCGGGCATGTCAGGCGTTGCCCCCGGCACCATCCAGAAACTGCCGTCGCGGGGGTCCTGGACGCGGAACAGCTTGACCTTCTCCGGCGGATAGAAGTGCCCGCCCGGGTACGGCGACACATCGGCCGCCGCCACGATCTTGAGCTGGTCCACCGAGTAGGCGCGGGCGTGCTGCACCCGTTGGGCGTAGATCGGGTCCTGCTCCGCGGCCGCAACCAGGGTTGCCTGCTCGAGCAACGCGTCCATGCGGTCGAGAATCGGCGGCGGGAACAATCCCTTGATAAAATTCATGGCGTTGGCTTGGCCCCCGTCGCAGGCATTGGCGGTAAAATCGCTCTTGCTCCGGACCTGCTCCACATACTGGAGGTACTCCCACAGGATCGGCGCCGCCTTTGGCCCGTAGTAGCCGGCCAGGAATTCGCGGACCAAGGCGTTGACATCAGCATCGGGGTTCCACATCAGCTTGAGCCACACCCAGTGCTTGAGCCAGCCCCAGTTGCCCTCGCCGCCCGTGGTCTGCAGCGCCACGGCCGCGACTCCCTGCTCCCGCCAGAAGCGGACGTTGTCCACCATCGTGAACAGGTTCGGCCACTCGACGCTGTGATCGATGAAACCGGTCGACCAGTTCCAAATGGCGACCCGCCCCGGCGCCGCCTTCGTCCACTGCTCGATGGCCTCCTGGTACACGACATTATGACGATTGCGGCGGATCGTGCCGACCATGTCGCCGCCCTGGCCAATCCCCCAACCGCCGCCGCCAATGCTGCTCGAGACGATGTTGATCCACAGGTTCGCATGCGGCTTGATGGCCTTGGGCATGCGGATGGTGTCGCCGTAGGCGAAGGTGATGAGCTGGTGTTCCGGGAACTCCGCGTGCATGGCCTCCAGCACCCGGTTGAGCAGCAGGATGACCGGGCCGGCCTCGCTGGCGTTGTCGTTCGCCACCTTCCGGCACACCTCGCAACCGCAGGCGATGAATCCGTCGCCCTGTCCAATCTTTACCGGCACCTCGGCGGGCAGCTTGGCCGCGCGGATCTCCGCCATGATGTTGGCCGCCATCTGCCGGGCCAGGTCCGGGTTGCTGTAGCAGAGGCCGTGCAGCCAATGCTGCTGGCGTTTGCCATCGAGCAGCGGATACCACTCGGGGTGCGACCGGAGGTACTTGTCCGGAGGCGCATACGCGTAGAAGTTGTGGCTCGCGACCAGGATGTCGGCAGGGAGCCCGCCGCCGCGGTTGCGGATTTCCCAGGCGCCGCCGAAACCGAACATCGAGCGGACCTGGATGGCCGGCTCCCGCACCTCCTCAAAATCGGGCAGCGCGAACGTGGCCCGCTTCGGGACCACCTGGCAATTCGGCGCGAAAAAGCGCACGCCGAGGTGATCCTCCAGCAGGCCAGACACGGCATAGGTCAACCCGCGCTCCGTGCGGGCGGATAGGGTTGCGCGATTGCCGTTGGCGGCAATACGGTAGCCCTGTAACGCAGTCGGCCGTGCACTCAACCCCGGAATCTCGTCCTGGATGCTCAGGACAATGCCCAGGCCGCTCGCCGGGAGCTCCGCCGAGGTCTCGACGACGTTCACGTCGCAGGGCGTGCTCTCGAGCAGATACCGCCGGAGGACGTACGCCTGTTCGACATTCCCATTCGCCGCGATGGGAATCGAGACGGTCGCGTCGCCGGAGGCTGCGCGCTCGGTGAGTTTGACATCGTCGAACAAGGCGGCCCCTTGCCCCGACAAGGCAACCGTGATCGGTTGCCCCTGGTCCGCCGCTACCGCCGTATACTTGACGGTGACCAGATCGAGCATGGTGTCTGGGGGCGGGGGTGCGGTTCCCGTCGCGCTCATCGTCTTTGTCGCGACCTCCGCCACGATGACGTCGCCGCGTTTGAGTTGCACGGCGTATCCGGTGCAGGGCCACATGTTGGGGGCGGTCTTGCCCACCAGGCAGGTCAGGATGTACTGCTTGCCGGCCGTGTAGGTCGCCCCGAGTGTCTGACTGACGGTGGCCCCGCGCGCATTCAGAAACTGCCCTCCCCCCACCGCCGCGAATTGCTCGGGAGCCAGGTAGTTCTTGTACGCGGCCTTGCGGTGCAGGGCCGGACTGCCCGTGGAGGCCCAGCCCGTTCCAGGACCGGCCACGGACTCCTGGTCCGCCCCGACCACCGGCGCTTCAAAACCCGGGTTCTGGATGGCCAGGGGTCTCACCCCCACGGGGCCAGCCGCCTGGCCGGTCTGCCCTGCGGCGATCAGCGCCACCAGGCCGACCGCCAAGACCGACCGGATGCGTGACCGACGCCGGCCCATGCGGCACGGGATCACGCCACGGAGGTTCGAGGTGCCCGCCTCGCCGCCCGAAGCGCTTGTGTGGCTGTGTGTCATCGTCCGGTCTGTCCTTCCGTCTTCTTAACCGTATCGTTACAGGTAAGCATATCGCAAGAGCCTCGGGCCGTCAATTCGTGTTTCATCATCTGTCGTGTTTCATCATCCCGGTTCGCCTCCGCGAGCAACGCTTGCGCCCATAGGCCGCCGTCGTCGCGGCTGGCATTGTCCATCTTGAGCGCGTAGGGGCTGGGCTCATGTGCAGAATGGCAGGCATGATTCCCGCGCTCCTGCTCACGGTTGACTTGAAGGGGGCGGCACGCAGCACACCCGGAACCCGAAATAGGGAGAGCGGTAGTCCGGATCGAAGCCGTCGCGGGCCGCGGAGCGACAGTAGGGCGCGTATTTGGACCAGTAGCCGCCCCGGAAAACACAGATCCAGTATGGGGCTGCGCCTGCGCCGCGCGGGTCGGTCACCGTGCCCGGGTACGTTCCATACCAATCCAGGCACCACTCGGCCACGTTGCCGTGCATGTCGTAGAGGCCCCAGGCATTCGGCAGGTAGGAGCCGACTTGTGCCGTGCCCCCCGTCGGCGCGCCTCCCCGGCTGCTGTCCGCACCGCCGTTGTACCGATACCGCCCGACCTCGGTCATGTTCGGGCAACTATTGGTGTCGTCCGTCGTCAGGTTCTTGCCGCTGTTCAGCGCCGTCGCGGTGTTCGCACGGCAGGCGTATTCCCATTGCGATTCCGTCGGCAAGTCGAAGGTCGCAATCCCCGTCTTCGTCCGCAACTTGCCCATGAACGAGGCGGCATTCACCGTACTGTTCGACGGCCAGTTCACCGCCGGATCGTCGCTGTTGTCCGGGTTCTCGCGGATGTCGTAGTAGCTCACCTTTTCCACCGGACGGCTGGCATAGTAGTCCGTGTTGGTGAAGTAGCTGGGCCGGCTGCCCATCACCAGTTCCCATTGTCGCTGCGTCACTTCAAATACCCCGGTGTAGAAGTCGCGGGTCAGCGTCACGGCGTGCTGCGTCTCGCCGGGAGCACGCCCCAGCTCATTCGAGGGGCTCCCCATGATGAAGCGGCCTTGGGGGATCAGGCGCAGCAAGAGGTTGGTTGTCTTGTAGGCGTCGCTGTTGGGACCACCGGGCACATCGTCCACCGTGCGGTAGTAGGTCACCGGATAGGACACCGCCCCCGTTCCGCCCGAGAGGTCCACGCACAGGTAGTCGCGAAGGTTCACCTGTGCGCGATAGAATCGGGACGCAAATCCGCTGGCGTTGGCATCCACCGCGTTCATCACCCCGTCCACCCCGGGCATGTTCGTGTAGGGGACCAGGGCGGTCCATCCGTTCGTGTTCAGCAGATTCGTCGAAAACTGCGCCGAGTAGGTGCGGCCCGTTTCGCCATCCCATGAAAAGGAGAAGGCCGACGCGGGAGATCCCGCCGACGCGGTGGCCAGCATCGGCTCGTCCGGGAGCGTCGTGAAGTTCGTCGAGTACGCCGCCCACGCGTCCACGGCCGTGTTCGTGGCGTAGCAGCGGTAGTAGTACGTCGTGTTTGGCGTCAGTCCTTGCACGCGGCCGGAAAGCGGCCCCGCCGGCAGAACACCCAAGTCGATCACGCTGCTCCAGACTGGCATGGCCGTACCGCCATCCGTCGGCCCCCAGTAGATGCGCGTCGCCGCCGTCGGACCGGTGCTGATCGCCAGATTCCCCTGCAGCCAGGCCGATCGGGACCGTGCCAACGCTCCCGCGCCATTGTTCAGCGTGATGGTGCCGGCCATCCACTTGACGTAGAGCGTCACGGCCGCGTCGGCGCTGTAGGTGGCGCCAGCCGCGTAGTAGGCGCCCGACCCGTCGGCGGCCGTGCTCCACCCCCCGAAGACATACTCAGGCTTGCTCAGTCCGCCAAGGTTCGCCGCCAGGGTCAGCGCCACTCCGTACGTCTTCACCTGCGCCGCCGGCACCGTGCCCGATGTGGCGCCGTTGGCGTTGTAGGTCACCGCATAGGTGAGGGGCGCCCACTTGGCGTAGAGCGTCACGCTGGCATCGACCGCATACAAGCGACCGACCGGGTAGTCGGTGCCGGATCCGTTCGCGGCCGTATTCCATCCGGTGAAGGTGCAGCCAGTCCTGGCGAGATTGCCGTAATTCGTTTCCGCCGGCAGATCGACCCCATGCGTCTTCACCTGCGGCGCGGGCGCGGCGCCCGAGGTGGCGCCGTTGGCGACGTAGGTTACCGTATAGGTGTGGGGCGTCCACCGGGCGTAGAGGGTGTGATCGAGGGTGGCGCTGACCGTCGTGGCGGCGGTCACCTCCGTACCGCCGCCGGCGGCGGACCACCAGCCCGCGAACGTATGGCCCGCACGGGTGGTCGTCGCCAGGCTACCGTACGGAGCACCGACCGCCCTGAACGTCGCCACTGGACTCAGCTCCGTGCCGCCCTGCGCGTCGAAGGTCACGCACACGACCATCGGACCGCCCGGGGCGTAGTGGAGCCTGACCTGTTTCGCCCCGGCATCCGTGACCACCGTGAAGTTCGTTCCGTGCTCGGGGACGGGCCCAACCCAGGTCGGCGTCGGGTAGAAGCTGCCCGCAACCGTTCCGCTGACCGCCATCACCAGGTAGTCCGACCCGGTTTCCAGAACCGCCGGGCCTTGAACCATGAGCGTGTTGTCGTTCAGCGTCAGCGAGCCGCCAACCGTCAGCGTCTCCGTGGCGGCCGCCGAAGCGCCGAGGTCGGCGTGATAGGCCGCCGCGGACTCGAACACGAGCCCCCCGGCCAGACTGCCGGTGCCACCCAGCGAGCCCGCCGTGACCGTGGTGACGCCGGAATAGGTATTCGTGGCATTGAGCAGCAAAAGTCCCACCCCGGTCTTGGCAAGGCCGTTGCCGGTCGTCCCCGAAAGCGCGCCCGAAAGCACGGCCCGGTCAGCGCTTGAGTTCGGGTTGTCGTCCACGCGGATCGTCCGCACCGCACCGCCCAAGTTGATCGGGTTCTTGAAATCGAGCCGGGCGTCGGACTTCGAGGAACCGAAGATCAGCGCCTGGCCGGCGGGGACGAACCCGCCCGCGCCCCACGTCACCGGCGCGCCGGCGCCGCCGAGGTTCACGCTGCGGTTGGCGCCGTAGGCACTGAAGCCGCCGCTGCCGCCATAGGCACCGTCGGTGACCCAACCCACCGATGCACTGGACTGGGGCGAGATGTTGGTCGCCAGCGTGAAGTCGCCGGCGCCGAGTTCCAGCACACCGCCGGAGAACTGAACGCCGCACGCGCCCCGCGCGTTGGGGTGCGCGAGCCGGACCGCGCCTTCGCAGATCCTGATCGTCTGGGCCCAGCCGCCGGCCACGTTGTCGGCGCCGAGGATCAGCGTCGCCGTCCCCAGCTTGGTCAAGTTGTACCGGCTTTCGTTGACGCCGAAATATCCGTTAAGCGTCAGGTCATGCGCCCCGAGCACGCTCATGCCCCGGTTGCCAAAGTTGTTGCTCAGCGTCCGGGGGCCGCCGACAGCCTCGAACGTGGGGTTTTCGCCCGTCATGACCTGCGTGCCAGCCGGACCGAACACGTTGTTGGCACCGATCTGAACCCAGACGGCTTGACGGGTTTGCCGGCAACTCGCCGTACTCGCGCCATTGATCCTGAACTTTTCCCCACTGTTGTAGCCGAGGTCAAACTGCGTCCCTGCGCCAGCCACACCGTTTTCGAGCGTCACCGTATTGCCTGGCTCGCCGACGAAGACGATGGGATTGCCACCGTTGGGGCCAGTCACCGTGCCCGTCAGCCGGTACGCCCCTCCCGCCAACCACAACCAGCCGCCGCTGGGCAAGGTGATGTCGTTCGCCAGGGTAAGTTCGCTGCCCTTGGTGTTATTGAAGGTGTCTGCACATTGGTAGCCGATCGAGATGGGGCCCGTGCCCAGCGCGTTGTCCTCGCCAATGTTGAACTGGTAGTGGTAACCACCGGTCAGGTTGATGGCGGCCGGCGCCACGCCGCCGGGAGCAATCGTGATGTTACCGACTCCTGCCCCGGTGAAGTTGGCCGTGTCGCCATTGTTGTAGGTGTAACTGAAGCTGTTCGTGTCCGGCTGGCTCCACGTCATGTCAACGCCTCGCCAGGTGACGACCGCCACCTCCCCCGTCATCCTGGCCCGCAGTACGGCGCCTGGCAAGTTGTAGCCGTTCCCCTCGGGGATCATTGCCAGGGGGATGCCTTTCAGAGCCACGGAAACGGCCTTGCGGTCGGGGTCGGTGGTCACCGTGACCGCGGACCATCCCGCAACCGGCGTAGTTAGCGTCACGAGAAGGCCGTCGCCCCGGTCAAGATCGACAACCGCGAGGTCTGCGGGCTGGTCCAGAAGGATCTCCGTCGAACCCTTTTCCCGCACCAGGATCAAAGCCTTGCGCTCTCCGTTTACGGTGACAGTCACGCTCGCGGTGGCCAACTCCGGGGCCTGGAAGGTCCAGATGCTGGGGAAGCTGGAGGGGTCGGGCATACCGGGGGCGTTGCCGGTGAATTCGCGGGCGATGCGCATCTCGGGAGCATCCTCCGCGAGTTCGATCGTCCGACAGTAGCGCTGCCGGTCTTCCTGGTAATACCAGACGTCGGTCTGGATCCATTGCTCCATTACGAGCCGACTCGGCGCGGTTGCGGGCAGGAAGCATTCCATCGACTGCATGCCGCTGGGCCATTCGTACAGTGGGAATCGCCCCGCGAGCAGTTCCTTGCCCGTCGGCTTGTGGATCACGCTGGTGATCGTGCCCACCAGGTTCGGGCAGACCTCCACGGCCAGGGCTTGGCTCTCGATGCGGGCCAGTTTGCCGCCAACCCCGCGCTGGTACCAGAAACGGTTGATGAACCCGGCGCCCCATTCCCGATCCCCGCCAACCTTCAGGGACTCATCCCGACGCTCCACGCGCGCAGGCATATCCGGCGTGTTGCCGGGCACCATCCAAAAGCTGCCGTCGCGGGGGTCCTGGATCCGGGCGAGCGTCACGGTCTCCGGCGGGTAGAAGTGTCCGCCCGGGTACGGTTGCACGCCGGCGGCATCCACGATCTTGAGTTGGTCCACCGAGTAGGCGCGGGCGTGCTGAACCCGCCGGGCGTAGACCGGGTCTTCCTCCGTGGCCGCCGCTTGCGTCGCCTGCTCGAGCAGCGCGTCCATGTCGTCGAGCTTTGCAAGCGGGAACAGCCCGTTAAGGATGGTCATGGCGTTGGCTTGGCCCCCGTCGCAGGCGTTGGCGCCGAAGCCGCTCTCCAGCCTGACCTGTTCGACATACTGGTGGTACTCCCACAGGATCGGCGCGGCCGCTGGCCCATAGTAGCCGCTTAAGAACTCGCGCACCAAGGCCTCGACATCGGCATCGGGATTCCACATCAGCTTGAGCCACACCCAGTGCTTGAGCCAGCCCCAGTTGCCCTCGCCGCCGGTGGTCTGCAGGGCCACCGCCGCAACCTGCTGCTCACGCCAGAGGCGGATGTTGTCAGCCATGGTGAAGAGGTTGGGCCACTCGACGCTGTGATCGACGAAATCGGTCGACCAGTGCCAGATGGCGACGCGCCCGGGCGCCACGTCTGTCCAGTCCTCGATCGCCTGCTGGTAGACGGCATTTTGCGGGTTGTCGCGGATCGCGTTGATCATATCGCCGCCCTGACCTGGCCCCCAACCGCCGCCGCCCACGCTGCTGGAGACGATGTTGATCCACAGGTTCGT
>CAZWQJ010000126.1:0-2712 GCA_964635825.1 uncultured Victivallales bacterium
GCCGCGCTGGGCAACATTCGGGCTAGACTCGTATAGTAGTCATGGGTGCCGCATCGAGGGTGAGTTCATGTAAGGATTGGCGGCGGTCCACGATTGAATTTTATGAGTATCAAACATGTGATAGTCCTCTGGTGTGGCCTGGGCCTTGTGGCTGTGGGCTGCCAGGCGGGAACCCCGGAGAGCGCCATGAGCCATTCCTCGAGCAATGTGTCGGTGCGACTGCTGGCGGACGATGGAAGCCTGGGGGCACCGCAGGAGGTGCCGCGGGTGGTGAAGACGGACGCGGAATGGCGCGCGAAGTTGACGCCGGAGCAGTACAAGGTGGTTCGCGCGCAGGGCACGGAGCGGCCGTTCTGCGGCATCTTCCACGACAACCACCAGGATGGGCTCTACGCCTGCGTGGGCTGCGACCTGCCCCTGTTTCGTTCCAGCGCCAAGTTCGATTCGGGCACGGGCTGGCCGAGCTTCTTCGAGCCGGTCGCCAAGGAGAACATCACCGAGCACGCCGACCGCAGCCTGGGCATGCTGCGGGTGGAGATTCTCTGCACGCGCTGCGGGGCCCATCTCGGGCACGTGTTTGACGACGGCCCGCCGCCGACGGGCCTGCGCTATTGCCTCAACTCCGCCGCCATGAATTTCGTGCCGGCGAAGTGATCCAAGCGCGGCGTCTCAGAGCGTTGAATCCAGGAACCGCAGATGAACGCAGATTGACGCTGATTCCCGCTCAAATACCGGCGCCGTTCGGCCCCAGTTGGTGGCGGATGTCGCGGCCTTCCACGACGAAGATCGTGTTCTCGGCGATGTTCGTGGCGTGGTCGCCGATGCGCTCGAGGTTGCGCGCAACCAGGGCCAGATCCATCGCGGCGCGGATGCGGGCCGGGTCTGTGGTCATGATCGACACCAGCTTGTCGGTGACCTCGCGCTTGAGATCATCCAATTCGTCGTCGCGTACCAGCACGGCGCGCGACTTCTGCACATCGCGGTTGACGAAGGCGTGCAGGCTGTCCTTGACCATGGCGCGGGCGAGCGTGGCCATGCGCGGCAGGATGTCGAAGGCCGTTACCGTGGGCGCGTCGATCAGGCGCAGGGCCTTGTCGGCGATGTTGATGGCCTGGTCCGCGAGGCGCTCCAGATCGCAGTTGGTCTTGCTGGCGCCGAGGATGAAGCGCAGGTCGCCGGCGGCGGGCTGGTGCAGCGCGATCAGGTTGAGGCAGCTCTCGTCGATTTCGACCTGCAGCTGATTGACCTCATGCTCGTGGGCGCGGATGGACTCCTCGACGCTGCGGTCGCGCTCGACCAGCATGCGGACGGCGTCGGCGATCATCAGCTCTGCCAGCGCGGCCATGCGCAGCAGTTGCCCCTTGAGGCCATCGAGCAGTTCGTCCATATGCCGATCCATTGCGTACTCCTTTATGGGGGCCGTCGCGTCCGTCACCCGTAGCGGCCGCTGACGTAGTCCTGTGTATGCCGTTGCTTCGGATTCGTAAACATCTGGGGCGTGGTGCCGAACTCGATCATGTCGCCCAGCAGCATATAGCCCGAGAAGTCGGAGATGCGGGCGGCCTGCTGCATGTTGTGGGTTACGATGACGATTGTGTACTGCTTTTTCAGTTCCAGCATCAGTTCTTCGATCTTGGCGGTGGCGATGGGGTCGAGGGCCGAGCAGGGCTCGTCCATGAGGATGACCTCCGGTTCGACGGCAAGCAGGCGGGCGACGCACAGGCGTTGCTGCTGGTCGAGGGGCAGGGTCAGGGCGGGGGCATCCAGCTTGTCCTTCACCTGGTCCCAAAGCCAGGCGGCGCGCAGGCTGCGCTCGACGGTTTCGGCCAGGCGTGCGGCGCCGAACTCACCGGCCACGCGCAGGCCGAAGGTGACATTGTCGCGAATGGTGAGGGGGAAGGGGTTGGGGCGCTGGAAGACCATGCCGACGCGCTTGCGCAAGTCGCAGACGTAGACGTCGGGGGCGTAGATGTCGTGCCCATCCAGTTCGATGGCGCCGTGGATGCGCACGCCGTCGATGAGGTCGTTCATGCGGTTGAGGGTGCGCAGGAGGGAGGACTTGCCGCAGCCCGAGGGCCCGATGAGTGCGGTGATCTGGCGCTCGGCGACGGGCATGCTGACGCCCTTCAGCGCCTGGAAATGGCCGTAGTGCAGATTCAAGTCGCGGATGTCGATCTTGCTGCTCATTGGAAATCCCGCCAGAACGGAACCGCGGATGAACGCTGATTGACGCAGATATAGAGAGGCCGATGGCCCATGAGCCCATCCTGCATAGATCTGCGTGTATCAGCGTGCATCTGCGGTTCCTGTCGTCTCATCCGAAGCGTCCGGTGACGTAGTCGTTGGTGCGCGGGTCGTGCGGGACGGTGAAGAGCTGGCGGGTGACGCCGTGTTCGATCATTTCGCCCATCAGGAAGAAGGCGGTGGTGTCGGCGACGCGCGCGGCCTGCTTGGTGTTGTTGGTGACGAGGATGATGGTGTACTGGCGCTTGAGGGCAGTCAGGGCCTCTTCGATGCGGGCGGTGGAAATGGGGTCGAGGCCGGAGCAGGGCTCGTCCAGAAGGATCACCTCGGGCTTCATGGCGAGGGCGCGCGCGAGACACAGGCGCTGCTGCTGGCCGCCGGAGAGGCGCATGCCGGACATGGTGAGGCGGTCCTTGACCTCGTCCCAGAGAAACGCGGCGCGCAGGCTTTCCTCGATGAGCGGGTCCA
>CAZWQJ010000126.1:2812-12498 GCA_964635825.1 uncultured Victivallales bacterium
TTGGCGGGAACCTCCAACGAGATCCCGCGCAGCGATTGCACGGGACCGAAGAAGACGCTGAGGCGGCGGGCGCGGATCTTGGGGGCCGCGGCGACCGGCGTGGGCGTTGGGGTGTCGGTGGGCATGGGCGGGGATCAGGCGCGGCGCGCGATGAAGCGGTGCATCAACCAGTAGGAGGTCGCGTTCACCAGCAGCACCGCCAGGATCAGGACGGCGGCGGTGCCGTAGGCGTTTTCGTCCGAAATGCCCTCGCGGGCCAGCAGATAGAAATGCACCGACATCGTGCGTACGGAATCGAAGGCGGAGGTGGGCATGCGCAGGGAAGAGCCGGCGGTGAAGATGACGGCGGCGGTTTCGCCGATGCAGCGCCCGATGCTGAGCATGACGCCGGTGACGATGCCGGGCAGGGCGTTCGGCAGGACGACCTTCACGACGGTTTCCCAGCGCGTCGCACCCAGCGAGAAGCTGACTTCGCGGAAGCTGTAGGGGACCGCGCGAATGGCCTCCTCCGAGGTGCGGATGATCGTGGGCAGGATCATGATGGCGAGGGTCAGGCCGCCGGAGAGCATGCTCCAGCCCATGCCCAGCATGGTCACGAAGAAGATGAATCCGAAGAGGCCGAAGATGATGGAGGGGATGCCGGCGAGGCAGTCGGTGCCGAAGCGGATGATGCGCGTGACGCGTGATTCCTGGGTGTACTCGGTGAGGTAGACGGCGGTACCGACGCCGAGAGGCAGCGCCAGGGCGATGGCGAGCAGGGGCAGGCTGACCGTGCCGATCAGGGTGGGCAGAATGCCGCCGGCGCGGCCCATGTCCAGCGGCTTGGTGAAGAGGAAGGACCAGTTGACGACGGGCAGACCCTGGCGCAGGACGAAGACGATGATGAAGATGAGGATGGCGAGGGTCAGGGCGGTGGCCAGCCCGAGCACGCCCACGGCGACGCGCTGCGTGTAGCGGGGCGGAATGCGGATCATGGGCGCCTCACGCGCTGTTTCATGACGGCCATGGCGGTGGCATTCAGGATCATGATGACGACGAACAGGACGACGCCGGTGGCGAAGAGGGCCTGGCGGTGGGGGCCGGTGGCGTACTGCATTTCCATGGCAATATTGGCGGTCAGAGTGCGCACGGAATCCAGGGCCGAGTTGGGGATTTTGACGGTGTTGCCGGCGACCATGATGACGGCCATGGTTTCGCCGATGGCGCGGCCCATGGCGAGGATGATGCTGGCGATGATGCCGGAGCGCGCGGCGCGCAGGGTGACCATGTGGACGCTCTGCCAGCGGGTGGCGCCGAGGGCGAGGGCGCCTTCGCGGTAGTAGGGGGGCACGCTCATGATCGCGTCGGTGGAGATGCTGATGACGGTGGGCAGGATCATGATGCCGAGGATGATGGAGGCGGCGAGCACGGAGAGGCCGGGGCCGCCGGCGTACTGGCGGATCAGCGGGGCGAGGACCACCACGCCAATGAATCCGTAGACGACGGAGGGGATGCCGGCGAGCAGCTCGATGGTGGGTTTGACGATGCGCATCACCGAGCGCGGGACGAACTCATTGAGGAAGATGGCGCCGGCCACGCCCAGCGGGGCGCCCACGAGCATGGCGCCGAGGGTGACCCAGAGGGAGGCCACGATCATCGGGTAGATGCCGAACTTGCCGGCGAGCGGTTCCCAGTCCGATGCGAACAGGAAGTCGCGCAGGCCGACGCGCAGGATGAAGGGGACCCCCTCCTTGAAGATGAAGACCGCGATCAGCAGCAGGCTGGCAATGGCAGAAAGCGCCACCGCCAGGAGGATGGTCTTTACGGTCTTTTCGCCGGAGCCTTTCATGCGCGTCGGGTCCGTTTCAGGCGCGAAGTCAGAGCGCCGGCAGCAGGCCACTGGTGCGGATCGTGTCCTGCCCTTCGGGGCTGAGGACATAGTCGATATAGGCCTTGGCCGTGCCAACCGGTTCGCCCTGGGTGAGGAAGAAGACGGGGCGGACCAGCTTGTATTGGCCGGCGACGATGGCTTCCACGGTGCAGGCGTAGCCATCCACATCGACGGCTTTGATGCGCTCGTTGAGGAGGCCGTGGGAGAGATAGCCGACGGAGTTCGGGTCATTGGCGACGGTTTCGCGGATGGTGCCGTTGGAATCCTGGATGATGGCGTCGGCGGAGAGGTCGAATCCGCCAAGGACCTGCTCGAAGGAGGTGCGCGTGCCGGAGCCGGCTTCGCGTGAGACGACCGTGACGGGGGCATCAGGGCCTCCCACCGCGCTCCAGTTGTGGATGGTGCCGTTGAACAGGTCGCGCACCTGGGCGGTGGTCAGCACGGCCACGGGGTTGTTCGGGTGGACGACCACCGTGATACCATCGCGCGCCACGACGGTGCTCTTGAGGGCCTGGGCTTCGGGCGGCAGGGTCACGAGGTCGGCCATGCCGATGGCGGCCGCGCCGGAGAGCGCGGCCTGAACGCCGACGGCCGAGCCGCCGCCCTGGACGGTCACGCCCATCTCGGGGTGAGCCGCCATGAACTGCTCGGCCAGCTTTTCGGCGAAGGGTTGGAAGGCGGTGGAACCCGCCACGGTGATGGACGAGCGCTGACGGCCGCAGCCGGTGACCAAGACGGCCCCCGCGACGAGCGTGGCGAGCCAGTATCCGATGCGAATCTTCATGTTATTCGTCCTCCAGCGTACGATGTGGGGCGCGCATCCCGACCCGCGATCGTCAGCGCCCAGCCAAAGCCATCGCGGCAGTCCGGACCCTAACCTTTCCCTAACAGTTGAGTCAAGGAAGGGCGGCGGGGGCAATTGACAGAGCGGGGGCCGCGCGCTAGAATCCTTGCCTTTATCACGGGCGGGCGACCCTCCACGGGGTGGCGACTACCGGCGTGGTGTGCAGCCAGAGAGGAACAGCGATGTATACGGTTTCCGATTTGCGCAAGGGGTTGAAGGTGGAGATCGACGGGGTTCCGTACGTGATCACGGAATTCGAGTTCATGAAGCCGGGCAAGGGGCAGGCGATCTATACGTGCCGGGTCAAGAACATGATCAATGGCTCCACGATGGTGAAGACCTACCGCCAGGTGGATCGGATCGACGTGCCGGCGCTGGCGGATAAGAAGCTGCAGTACTCATACATCGATGGCGATCATTACGTTTTTCTGGATGAGAACTACGAGCAGGTGAGCATCAGCGCGGAGGTGCTGGCGGAGAAGCGGCTGCTGCTGGTGGAGGACATGACGATCGAGGTGCTGTTTCACAACAACATCCCGGTGGACATCACCCTGCCGAACTTTGTGGAGAAGCGGATTATCCAGACGGATCCGGGTGCGCGCGGCAACACGGCGACGAACACGCTGAAGCCGGCGACGGTGGAAGGCGGCTACGAAGTTGCGGTGCCGTTGTTCGTGAACCAGGGCGATTTGATCAAGATCGACACCCGCACGGGCGAGTACGCCGATCGCGTTTCGAAGAAGTAATGGACGCGGCATCCGGCACCGCTCGTGCGCTCCGGTTGCGCGCCGCGGCACTGAATGCCGTCCGGCAATACTTCGACGGGCGCGGGTATTTGCACGTCGAAACCCCGGTGCGGCTGGCGACGCCGGCGCTGGAAGACCACATTGACGCGATTCCCGCGGCCGGAGCCTGGCTGCGTACCTCCCCGGAATTGCATCTCAAGCGGTTGCTGGCGGATGGGCTGCCGCGGATCTACGAGATTGGCCCCTGTTTTCGCGCGGGCGAGGAGGGGCGTCGCCACCTGCCGGAATTTACCATGGTCGAATGGTATGCGGCGGGCATGGACTACGGCGACATGATCGCGGAAACCGAAGGGCTGGTGGCGGCGATCCTGGCCGACGCAGCCGTGCAGCGGGCATGGCCGGGACCGTTGGCACCGGGCGTGGAGCTGCGTGCCCCCTGGGCGCGCATGACCGTGCGCGAGGCCTACCGCCGCCACGCGGGCTGGGATCCGCTGGAGGCCTATGAGGCGGATCGGTTCGACCTCGATCTCGTGGGCAAAGTGGAGCCCGCGTTGCCGGCCGGGCGCGCGGTGGTCTTGATGGACTACCCGCCCGCTGCAGCCGCGCTGGCCCGTTGCCGACCCGGGCCCCCACCGGTGGCCGAGCGCTGGGAGCTGTATGCGGGTGGGCTGGAACTGGCCAATGCCTTCAGCGAACTGACGGATGTGGCGGAGCAGCGCCGTCGCTTCGAAGACTGCGCCGAGGGCCGCCGCCGTCGCGGGCAGGAGGTCTATCCGCTGGACGAGCCCTTTCTGTCGGCATTGGCGCGGGGGCTGCCGGCCAGTGCCGGCGTGGCCTTGGGGTTCGACCGCCTGCTGATGCTTCTGACCGGCACCCGCGACATTGGTGAGGTGCGCGCGTTTGTGCCGCCGGTTCCGAGGGGGGCGGCCGAGAGTCCACCGCGGCACTGAGATGCGGTGCAGAAATTGAGAGGAGGCGGCCGGGGTGGCACCCGGCCCTCCCGGAGCCCAGAGAACGCGGCCTGTCTTGGAGGGGGAGGGCGCGGTGCTACCCGCGCCGTCGATTTTGGCACCGCCTCTGACGTGCTGCGGAATCGCTGTTGTTTCCGCGGACCCGCTTGCCTATAGTACGCTTTTCCTTGGGAAACTGGTGAGGTGATGGCATGCGTGCAAAGAGCATTCTGTTCGGCATGGTGATGGTGGCGGCGGCGACGGCGTTCGGCGCCACGCGTGCTGGCGACGAATCGAATCCCGTGCGGATTCTCGACCGATCCCTGCGTCCGATGTACGAGGTGGATATGGGGTTCCTGGCCGAGGAGTCGATCGAGGGCGAGGGCCAGACGGCCATGCTCGAGTTCGCCGGGTTCTGGCAGTTGGCGTATTTCCAGAATGTGCTGGAAAGCGATGTCGATCTGAATCTGGACTACGATCTGACGATCTTCACGGATTCTGCGGACGTGCATCTGCCCGATCAACTGGGTGCGTTTGTGCTGGATAGTGGCGCCACGTGGCGGTTCATGAACGGCAGCGCGTTCGAGGCGCGTGCGAAGCCCGGGCTCTATTCCGACCTGGAAGAATTGGATCTGGACGGGCTCTACATGCCGTTCTCCGGCGTGGTGCGCACGCCCTTTACGCCGGTGCTGTCCGGCATGGTCGGCCTCGAAATCCGCCCGGGCTTTGAGCGGATCGTGATGCCGGTGGTCGGCCTTGGCTGGGAGATTGCCCCGCGGCTGCTGTTGAAGGCGGGCGTGCCGGAAACGCGGCTGACATACTACACGCCAGCCTACATCACGCCCTACATCGGCCTGGACTGGAACGACACGACCTATGCGCTGCACGAAGAGTCGCCCTTTGATCGCGAGGAGATCACGGTTGAGGACTGGCGCGCGTTTGGCGGCGTGGCCTGGCACATCACCGCCGAGATGCAGCTGGCCGTCGAGTTGGGGAATGTCTTCAGCCGCGACTTCGAGTTCAGCCGTTCCGAGTCCACCGTCGACCGCGAGCTGACGATCGACGACAGCTGGTTCCTGCGGGCGGCGGTGCGCGGGCCGTTCTGAGACCGTTGGATAAGCGGCCGACACGGCTTGCCCCGCCGAAGCCTCTTGGCGAAGGCGGGAGGTCGGCCCTCCATCGGACGCATTCGAAAAAGGGGCAATTGCTCTGGAGGGTCGGCGGCTCGCCGACTGTGTTCACGAATCAGCGAGCGTTTCGCTCACCACGCCAGGCGGCTAGCGCTCCAAGTCCGGCTCAGCGGCTTTGGACTTCTGTTCCCAGCTCTGCTGCAGGGCGGCTTTGAGGGCATCGAGGCCCAGGCCGGTGACGGTCGAGACGGGGATGACCTTGACGCGCGTCTTGCGCTTGAAGACCTTGAGGTTCTCGACGGCGTCCGGCAGATCCATCTTGTTGGCCACGACGAGGGACGGGCGCTTGAGCAGGTCCTTCTGGTAGAGGCCGAGTTCCTTGCGCAGGTCGCGGTAGTCCTGAACGGGATCGCGGGCATCGACGCCGGCCATGTCGATGACATAGACGAGGATGCCCGAGCGCTCGACATGCCGCAGGAAATCGTGACCGAGCCCGATGCCTTCGTGGGCGCCGGGGATCAGTCCGGGGACGTCGGCGAGGCGGATGCGGGTGAGATCGTCGAAGATCAGAGTGCCGATGATCGGGTTGAGGGTGGTGAACGGGTAGGGGGCGATCTTGGGGTGCGCGCCGGTGATGGCTGCCAGGATGGAGGACTTGCCCGCATTCGGGAGCCCGACGAGGCCGGCATCGGCCACCAGCTTGAGGTCGAGCCGCAAGACGACTTCCTGAGCCTCTTCGCCATCCGAGTGCTCGGTGGGTGCCTGGTGGGTGGCGCTGCGCCAATGCCAGTTGCCGAAGCCGCCTTTGCCGCCGCGCGCGGCGACGAGTTCCTGGTCATGCTCGAGCAGATCCGCCAGCAGCACGCCGGTGTCGCGGTCGCGCACTTGCGTGCCGCAGGGAACCATGATCACGCAGTCTTCGCCATCGCGGCCGTGCATGCGGGCGCCCATGCCGTGGCCACCGTGCTGGGCGCGCTGGTGGGGGGCGTAGAACAGGCGCAGCAGGGAATCTTCGTCGCGGTTGGCGCGCAGGATGACGTGGCCGCCACGGCCGCCATCGCCGCCGTCCGGGCCGCCCTTGGGGACAAATTTTTCGCGGCGGAAGCTGGAGCAGCCGTTTCCCCCGTGCCCCGACGTGGCGTACAACGTCACCACATCGACAAAGGTGCGCGTCTTCACGACGGCCTTTGTGGGGTGCGGGTGGTGAACGGGGGGCGGGGAAGGGACATCAGGACGCCGCGACGGGTACCGGCGCCACATGGACGCGCCGGTTCGGGCGGTCGAAGGACACGGTTCCATCGATCAGGGCGAAGAGCGTGTCGTCCGAGCCGCGCTTGACGTTGAGGCCGGGCTTGAAGCGGGTGCCGCGCTGGCGAACGAGGATGGACCCCGCCGTCACCACCTGGCCGGCATAACGCTTGACGCCCAACCGCTTGGACTGACTGTCACGACCGTTTTTTGCGGAGCCCGCACTCTTATGGGTAGCCATTGCTTCTTCTCCCTCGTCGTCCTAGGCAATTGATTCGATACGGACGACCGTCAATTCCTGCCGGTGCCCCACCTTGCGCTTGTATCCCTGGCGGCGCTTCTTCTTGAAGGAAACGACCTTGTCGCCGCGCATGTGCTCGACGATGGTGGACATGACCTTGGCGCCCGCGACTTCCGGCTTGCCCACCTTGAGTGCGCTGCCATCCGAGAGGGCCAACACGCGACCGAGCGCGATTTTGGCACCCACGGCATCCTCGAGGCGTTCCACCTTGAGGGTATCGTTCGCCTGCACGCGGTACTGTTTGCCGCCGGTTTCGATTACTGCATACGGTTCCATGCCCAGACTCCCAGAATAGCGGGCTCCGGGGAAACTGCCCCCCGCCCTCAAAACGGAAAACCATAGCGAAGGAGGGGGGGGGTGTCAAGCGCTGGGATTGCAACAATCGGCGCGATGGCGCGGCCGGGGTGGCACCCGGCCCTCCCGATGGCGGGACCCCGCGTGGATGGGGAGGGCGCGGTGCCACCCGCGCCGAGCGGTCACATGCGCATGCGCAACATGGGGCGTTCGAAGGAGACGGGCATGGTGACACCGTCGCGGGCGGTGCCGGGCGTCATGAAATGCATGATGAACGCGCGGCGCTGGCGGTCGGTGGTGTTGGGCTGGGTGTAGTGCAGCGTCTGGCAGTGGTGGATCATGGCCCCGCCTGCGGGAAGGTCGACCACGAGTGCCTTGGAGGTGTCGACGTACTTCTCGATGTTGTAGAGGAAGGAGGCGCGTTCATTCGGGCTGTGGCGAACCGGGCGGAGGTGCGAACCGGGAATCACCTGCATGGCGCCGTTTTCCGCGACGACATCGTCCAGGGTCATCCAGATGCTGACGAGGTTGGCGGGGGTACAGCGCCAGTAGCCGTTGTCCTGATGCCAGAACACGGCGCCGCCATGGTGGGCGGGTTTGAACAAGGCCTGATCGTGGAAGAGCTGGATGTTGGGTCCGATGACGTCCTCGATCACGTTGAGGATGCCCTCGTGGTGCAGCACCTTGCGGAAGTGGATGTTGCGTTCGCACATCTGCATGATCTGGAGCATCTGGACCGGCGCCTTGCGCTTCTGCTCGAGGTCGGCATTGGCGTCCGCCGCCAGGTTGAGGTAGTTGCCGCTTTCGCGGGCCCGTTCGAATTCGGCGTCGTACTCGCGCCGCAGCAGGGCCAGGGTGTCGTCGTCGAGAATGCGGCCCAGGCGGAGATAGCCGTCGGCCATGAAGGCGTCGACCTGCTCCTGAGTCAGCGCCTTGTGATGTTTCGCAATCGCAATACCCTCGTTCTCGTTCTCGCTCATCGTTTGTTTCCCCTCCCGCTGGAACAGTACGAGGACGGCGGCGGGGTGGTCAAGCGCGTGCGCGGGTTTGGCGGGCAGCCTCGTAGGCGACGATGGCGGCGGCGTTGGCGAGGTTGATGCTGCGTGCGTGGGGCCCTGGCATGGGGATGCGGAGGAGTCGATCGCGGTAGCGCGTGTAGAAATCCGCGGGCAGGCCCTCGGTTTCGTTGCCGAAGACGAGGTGGCTGTCGGGGCGGAAGGCGTGGTCCCAGTAGTCGCGTTCGCCACGCGTGCTGAGGAAGACAAGGTCCGCGGGTTCGGTGGCGGCGAGGTAGGCCTCCCAGTTGTCGTGCACGACGAGGTCGACATGGGGCCAGTAGTCGAGTGCGGCGCGTTTGAGGTGGGACTCGCGCAGGGAGAAGGCGAGTGGGCGCACGAGATGGAGGCGGGCGCCGAGGCCGACGCAGAGCCGGGCGATGGCGCCGGTGTTGTGGGGGATCTGGGGGCAGACCAGGGTGACGTTCAGCATGCGCGGGTGCCTTTGCGGCTGGTGCTACATGTCGGCAATCTCGGCCTCCAGGCGGGCGAGTTTGGCGCGCAGGCGCGCGGCCTCTTCCTGCTTCTTCGCCCGGAGGCGTTCGCGCTGCTCGGGGAGCGCATTGGCCACGAAGCGCACGCAGGGTGCAAGGACCGACAACGCGAACAGGGTTGTGGGGTCGCTGGGATCTTCGGCGATCTCGCGCACCGCCAGCACGGTCACGCCAGCTTCCAGAAAACAATCGCGCAGACCGGAGAGCACCTCGGATGTGGTTCCCAATTTTTCGAAGCGGCGGACGATCACGAAGGACACGCCTTGTTCCTCGATGGCCGCCAGCATGGCCGCCAGCGCGGGCCGGGAGGGCGTGTCGCCCTCGACCCAATTGGCGGGCGGCAGATCGCCGGTGAGTTCGATGTCGGTGAAGATGTGTTCGGCATCCACCGTGACGTTCTCGCGGCGCGCGAGGTCGAGACAGAAGGCCACCTGGTGTTCGATCTTGGTCGTCGTGTGCAGCTTCTCCACGCGCGACGTGCGGGCATAGACACAGGCCTTCATAGCGGCCCACGATAGCGCGATGGGGGCGGCGAATCAAGGGGAGGCGGGACGCCCAAATGTGCGGCTAACGAGCGGCGCCCCATGAGTGTGGCCCTGTGGACACGGCTCAGCCGGAGGCTTCGCCCTACCTCGAGTCCGCACGCAATGCTTGATGATGCATGGGTAGGGCGAAGCCTCTGGCTGAGCCGCGTCCGAGGGGGCGATTGTGCGCATTGGTGGCGCGGGCCAGAACCGTTAGCCGCACATTTGGG
>CAZWQJ010000127.1:0-12387 GCA_964635825.1 uncultured Victivallales bacterium
CCGGTCCGCCTGAGCGGTGATGACGCCGCGATACAGGTGACATGGCCGCCACGATTCGCACCAAACGCACGCCACGGTATCCACAACACCGACCGGCACTCAGATCCCTGAACTTGGATGCGTTTGCCCTGGCGCGCGCACCGCCTCTTGACGCCCGGCAGGACGATCGTCATGATGGCCGCTTAACTTCAGGGGAGATTCCGCGATGAGCAATGCCGCCACACACAATTCCGCAACCGAGTGGGTCGCCTACCGGCCCGACATCAAAGTCCTCGACTGCACGATTCGCGACGGCGGCCTCTGCAACGATCACCAGTTCGACGATGCCTTCGTCAAGCGCGTCTACCAGACCGCCGTCGCCGCCGGCGTCGACTACGTCGAGATGGGCTACAAGGCCTCCACCAAGGTCTACTCCCCCACCCAATACGGTCGCTGGAAGTTCTGCGAGGAAGACGACCTGCGCCGCATCGTCGGCGAAAAATCCCCCGGCACCCAGATCGCCGTCATGGCCGACGCCGAGCGCACCGACTACCACGAGTCCCTCCTGCCCCGCGACAAGAGCGTCATCGATTGCGTCCGCGTCGCCTGCTACATCAACCAGATCCCCACCGCCCTCGACATGATCAAGGACGCCCACGACAAGGGCTACGAGACCATGATGCAGCTCATGGCCGTCTCCATCGTGCCGGAATCGGAAATCCGCGCCGCCCTCGACCTCATCGCCAAAAGCCCCGCCGCCGGCGTCTACATCGTCGACAGCTTTGGCGCCATGTACTCCGAGCAGGTGCGCAAGCTCACCCAGATGTACAAAGCCGCCATGGATGGCACCGGCAAGGAAGTCGGCTTCCACGGCCACAACAACATGCAGCTCGCCTTCGCCAACACCATCGAAGCCCTCATCAGCGGCGCCAACCGCCTCGACGCCACCATCAGCGGCCTCGGCCGTGGCGCCGGCAACTGCCCCATGGAATTGATCCTCGGCTTCCTCCACAACCCGAAGTTCAAACTCCGCCCCGTCCTCCAGGCCTGCCAGGATATCTTCCTCCCCCTCTCCAAGCAGATGGACTGGGGCTACAGCATCCCGTACTCCATCAGCGGCCGCCTCAATCGCCACCCGCGCGATGCCATGAAGTGGCGCGCCAGCAAGACCCCCGACGACTACGTCGGCTTCTACGACCAGATGCAGGAAGAAGGCGCTTAGCAGCGGCCGCCCTCACGCTCGGCACAGCCTCGCGCTCCAGCTAACACCCCACCTGTGGAGCGCGAGGCTGCGCCGAGCGACTAAGCCATGCAAACTCCGGTAGGGCGAACCCTCCGGGTGAGCCGCCTCCCGTCGCCGCCCCCCGCCGCCGTCCAACCTCTTTCTTCGCGCGCCCCTCACCCGCCCGCCAGCACCCGCACATGCTCACCCGCGGATAGCCCCAGCCCCTCCAGCCCGTACCCGCCTTCGAGCACCGAGACCAGCCGCCCGCCCGCATAGCGATCCGCGAGCCCCATCACCAGCCGCGTCAACGCGCCGAAGTCCGCATCCTCCAATTCCAAATTGCTGAGCGGCTCGTCCTTGCGCGCGTCAAACCCCGCCGACACCAGCACCAGCTCCGGCTGGAATTGCTCCATCGCCGGCAGCAACTGATCCTGAAAGGCGGCCATCACGTCCGCGCCCGTCGCGCCCGCCGCAAAGATGCAATTGCGCGTGTAGCCCATGCCCGCCCCGCGGCCCGTCTCCGTAGGCGCCCCCGTCCCCGGAAATAGCGGCCACTGGTGCGTGCTGAAGTAGTACACCGTCGGATCCGCATAGAAAATTTCCTGCGTGCCGTTGCCGTGGTGCACATCCCAATCCACGATCAGCACCCGCTCAATCCCGTAGCGCTGCTGCGCATAGCGCGCCGCCACCGCCACGTTGTTGAATATGCAGAAGCCCATCCCCCGCTCACGGCAGGCATGATGCCCTGGCGGCCGCACCGCGCAGAAGGCGTTGCGCACCCGCCCCTCGCACACCGCATCCACCGCCGCCAACACCCCACCCACCGCCAGCAGCGCCACCTCATACGAACACGCCACAATCTCCGTGTCCCCCGTGCTCAACTGCGAGGCCCCCGACGCCACATCCGCACGCACCTGCTCGATGTACGACGCCGGGTGACACAGCGCCACCTCCTCCACCGTCGCCATCCGCGGCGCCAGCGCCAGCAAGCGCCCCGCCGGCACCGCCCGCGTTATCCCCGCCAGCACCGCCTCACATCGCGCCGGACACTCCGGATGCCAGTCCTGCGGATTGTGTCCCTGGTATCGCTCGTCCGAGACAAGCGCCGTCTGCCACCCCAATTCCCGTTCTTCACGCATCCCGAACCTCTCGCCAAACACGCCCGGAATTGCAAGTGCGAAGTAGGTTGGTGCCCCGGGCGCGAATCGAACGCGCAACCTGCGGTTTAGGAAACCGCTGCTCTGTCCAGTTGAGCTACCGGAGCCCGTTTGCCGGCGCGGTCGCGCCGTGAACGAACAGACTACCCCAATCCCCCCACCCAACGCAAATGCGGACAGGCGACCCAAATGTGCGGCGAAAGAGAGGGGCCCCATGAGAACGGCCGTGTGGGCGCGGCTCAGCCGGAGGCTTCGCCCTACCCCGAGTCCGCACGCGATCCTTGATGATGCGTGGGTAGGGCGAAGCCTCCGGCTGAGCCGTGTTAGAGAGGGCGATTGTGCGCATCGGCGGCGCGGGCCACAACCGTTTGCCGCCGATCACGGATCGACAGGCGCTCGGCCAAGGCGCATTGCTGTCCTGCGCTTACCAACGACGGGCCCCCCATCGAGAACGTTGCCGAGAACTGCAGCGATCCGGACTACCTCGTCAACCTTGGAGGGCTTAGGGGTCAGGCCTTGTTTAGTGATTAACAGCAAGCGGCGCGGTGGCAGCGTGGTAATGCCGGTGCAGGCGCCGGTCGGTCTTTCTGGCGTTCGATTGTACAATCCTCCCCCGGCCTCCACCGGTGCCTCGGCGCGGCGGTCTCGGCGCGCCCGGTACACCCGCAGCGCCAGGAACCTGTTCCCAATCTACCGCCTGGCCTGAAGGTGGCCCGGCCGCTCCGCGGGCGGGCTCGCCATTCATGCGCCGGCACCGTCCAATCCGGCTTGCATTCGCCGCTCGCCCTCTCCAACATACGCCGCATGGCCTTCGCAATGTGGGATACGTTCTTCAATCTGTTTCTGCTGGCGTTCTGGTTTCACCTCTGGACCGGCAGCGACTTCCGCCTGTCATACAATCCCTACCTGGGGACATTCCGGCGGCTGACGAACGCGGTGATCGCGTTCCTGAAACCGGCCTTCGTCGTCCTGTCGGAGCGCGCGGTCGCCCTGGTGGCCATCCTGATGCTGCTGACCCTGCGGGCCTTCGCGGCCCCCCACACCGATTCGGGCTGGATCCTCCACGTCGGCTTCGAATGGCGTCAGCCCCAGGAAGGCGACATGGGCAGCTTCCTGATCTTCACCCTGCTCTCGTTCGCCGTCTTCCTCTTCCGCCTCTGGAGCTTCGCCATCGTCTTCCTGCGCACCGACGCCCACGACGCGCAGCAGCAACCCACCTCCGCCCTCCATGCCCTGTGCGAACCATTCGTCCGCATCCCCTACCTCTGGCGCCCACCCGCCCTGCTCGCGTTCGGCATGATCCTCGTGGCGGCCCTCAGCCTCAGCGGCCCGCCCACCCACCTCAGCCCCTACACCCAGGGCCTCGTGGTCCTGCCCTCCCCCTCCGCCTCCCCCACGTTCATCGTCGGCTGCCTCATCTCCGCCATGCGCGGCTGGGTCGAAGTCCTCTCCCTCCTCGTACAGATGATGCTGATCTTCATCATCGGCTCCTGGGTCGGCCTCCTCACCGGCACCCCCGCCGTCTCCTTGGCCTGCCGCGAATGGACCGACACCCTCCTCGGCCCCCTGCGCCGCTACCCCCTGCGCATTGGCATGATCGACCTCTCCCCGCTCATCTACATCGTCGTCCTCGGCCTCGTGCAGGGCTTCCTGCATGCCATCCTGCTCTCCAGCTACGTCCGCATCACCGGGGCCGGCCCGTGACCACCCCCGCCCCCGGCAGCGGCAACGACCTCGCCATCAAGGTCATCCCGCGCGCCAGTCGGGACGAAGTGCTGGACCTCGTAAACGGCGAACTGCGCATCCGCCTGCGCGCCCCTCCCGTCGATGGCGAAGCCAACCGCGCCCTCCTGAAGTTCCTGGGCCGCCAACTCGGCCTCCCACCCTCCGCCCTGCAACTCGTACGCGGCCAGACCGGCCGCCACAAATGCGTCCGCATCCCCGGCCTCACCCGCCACCAAGCCGAAACCGCCCTCCTCGCCTCTGCCACCAAGTAGATTTCATCCCCATTCCTCATCGCAATCCTAATCCTAATCATTGGCATCCCATAGGGGTTGGAACAATGGAATGTTGGGGTGTTGAAAATGAAGCACTTGCACAAGCAGATCCCATTCTTCCTGTCGCGTGCGCATCCGAGTTCATCGCTTGTCAGAATCGAAATCCCCGCCCCATTCCCATTGTTCCATCCTTCCAACATTCCAATTCCCAATGGGACGCTACTGAATCCTAATCGCAATCCCCCGAAAGCCCTCGACACTTCCAACCTGGAGGGCCGACCTCCCGCCTGCGCCGGGCCTTCGGCGGGCAAGCCGTGTCGGCCGGAATGGCTCTCTCCCTCGGTCTCATTCTCGCTCCCTCTGACACGGCGCGGACAGCGGGCCGGGCTCTTCTGAGACACCGTAGCCCATCTCAGGAGATTCGTGTGTACGAGTAGGTGTACGAGTATGGGATTGGCTCCCCCCGCCGTACTCGTACACCTACTCGTACACGCCGATCTCCCATCGGTCTCATGCCACGCTTCCTCTGGCGGCATCGCGCCAGTGGCTCCGCTGATCTGAAAACCCTTCTTCTGGATGCAGTTGCAGCCTGTTGCGAATGACCGCTCAACACCCAAGTCGGCCTCTTCCGGAATTGAGCGTTGCGTGTTGCGTGTTTCGCGTTGCGCGCTTCTCTCGCTCTCTTCCTTCCCGCTCGCGATCACGATCACGATCACGAAGTCCGCAGCCCTTGTGTGGCGCGGCCGGGTCCCACCACCCCGCGACGCCGCCGGCTGCATTCCCCTCTGCCTTGCCCTCTGCGTTCCCCTCTTGTGCCCGCCCGCCCCGCGGCGTATGCTCCCGCCACAAATCGATTCCGTTCGGCGGCGACGTCGGGAGACACCATGCTATCCAGAGAACGCGTGCATCGGGCGGTGCGGGGACAACCGGTTGATCATCTCCCGGTGCAGGGCATGCTGATGATGTTCGCCGCGCGCCACGCCGGCGTCTCCTTCATCGACTACACCCGCGACTTCCGCATCATGGCGGACGCCCAACTGCGCGTCGCCGAGGACTTCGGCGTCGACTGCCTGCTCACCTGCTCCGATCCCGGCCGCGAAGTCTTCGACATCGCCGGCGGCGCCAGCCTCGACTGGTTCCAGGATCAGGGACCCGCCGTCAACGAATCGCGCGCCGCCCTCACGGACAAGTCCCGCCTCGCCACCTTCCGCGTGCCCGATCCCCTCACCGGCGGTCGCATGCACGACCGCGTCAAGGGCATCGCCATGATGCGCGAGCGCGCCCGCGACGACGCCTCGATCGTCGGCTGGGTGGAGGGCCCCCTCGCCCTCGCTCAGGAACTGCGCGGTCTCAATACCATCATGATGGACTTCCACGACGATCCCGATTTCGTTCGCGCCCTGCTGCGCTTTGCCGCCGATGTCGCCATCGCCTACGCCCCCGTCCAGATCGCCGCTGGCGCCGACACCATCGGCATGAGCGATGCCGCCGCTTCCCTGCTGAAGCCCGAGTTCTATGCGGAGTTCGTCCTGCCCGAACAGCAGCGCGTGCTGGCCTTCATCAAGCAGGCCCACCCCGAGGTCCTCACACGCCTCCACATGTGCGGCCAGACCGGCGCCCTCCTCACCCACATGCGTGCCCTCCCCGCCGATATCTTCGAACTGGATTTCCCCGTCGACCTCCACCGCGCGCGCCGCGACCTCCTCCCCAATGCCATCATCAGCGGCAATGTCTCCACCATCACCGATCTGCTCGAAGGCACCCCCGACCGCGTCTACGAAGCCGCGCGCCGCTGCCACGAAACCTGCGGCCGCCACCATATCGTGAACAGCGGCTGCGAAATCTCGCCGCTCACCCCGCCCGACAACGTTCGCGCCCTCGTCCGCTACGCCCGCGAACACAAACCCGAGGAGTTCGCGCTGGCCGACGCCCCCCCGACCGCCCCCTCCCGGAGCCTTCCATGATGGCGAGCCCGGCCGGTTCGCGTCGCCTCGGCGCGGGGCTGGCCGCCGTCGCTCTGCTGCTGACCCTCGCCGGGCTTCCCTACGTCCGCGCGCTTCAAAATGGCTACACGATCGATGACGGCTTCGTCTACGCGGACAACGCCTTCATTCGCGATCTCGCCAACCTGCCCCTGCTCGTGTCCCCGCGCTACTTCGACATCAGCGCCGAGGCCAGCTACCGCCCCATCTGCACCCTGACCTACTTCCTCGACTGGCACCTCTTCGGCGCCAACCCCGGGGGTCCGCACCTCACCAACCTCATCCTCTACGGACTCACCGTCCTCGCCGTCTATGCCCTCTTCCGCCAACTCTCCCGCGAACGGCGCGTGGCCCTGCTCGGCGCCAGCCTCTTCGCCCTGCACCCGCTCCACAGCGAAGTCGTCTGCAGCATCGCCTTCCGCGAGGATCTCCTCGTCGCGCTGCTGATCCCCCTCGCCCTCGCCGCCCACCTTCGCGCGCGCGATGCCGCCCGCCCCTGGGGCTGGCTCGCCGCCTCCTGGACCTGCTACGTGCTGGCCCTCCTCTCCAAGGAATCCGCCATCGTCTACCCAGCCCTCGTCCTGCTCCTCGCCTGCACCGAGTTCCGCGAACCCCCCGCCCCGCGCCGCCCCGCCCTCCGCATCGCCACCACCACCATGCTCCTGCTCCTCACAGCGCTATTCCTGATGCTCCGCTTCCACTGGCTGCGCGCCGCCGGCGAAGCCAGCCTCCCGCAACTCGGCGGCTCCCTCCTCAGCACCCTCATCGCCGACGTCAAAATCCAGGCCCGCTACCTCTGGCTCTTCCTCGTCCCTCACCCCCTGCGCGCCTTCTACTCCTCATCCCTCTTCTCCTCCGCACTCGATTTCCGCTTCTGGATTTCCGCCGCCGCGCTGGCCGCCGTCGCCGCCCTCACCATCCGCCTGCGCCATTGGCCCTACGCGCTCCTCGCCTTCGGCTGGTGGTTTATCACGCTGGCCCCCGTCGCCAACATCTACCCCATCTTCAACCCCATGGCCGAACGCTATCTATTCCTACCCTCAATAGGTGCGTGCCTGTTCGCCGCATCCGTGGCCGCCGCCATGTGGCGCGGCACCCCCGCGCGCCCCTGGCCCCGCAACCCGCGCCACGTCCTCCTCCTCGCCACCGCCGGCATCGCCGCCACCTGCATCGTCCTCACCACCGCCCGCGTCCCCGCCTGGCGCAGCAACCAGACCGTCTGGGCCGCCGAACTCCCACTCGCCCCCCGCGATCCTTACGTCCTCGCCAATGCCGCCGCCGCCGCTTTCGAGATCCGCGACTACGACGCCACCCTCCGCCACGCCCGCGCCGCCCTCGTCCATGCCGGCCAGTACCCCAACTTCGACATCACCCCCACCTTCGTCGCCATCGGCGCCGCCCACATGATGCTCGGCCAGCCCGATGCCGCCCTCGCCGCCATGCAGCGCGCCGAAACGGGCCTCCCCTGCCGACCCGACGTCGATGCCGCCGTCTGGCGCAACCTCGCCGCCCTCCACGCCGCCCGCGGCGAACCTTCCGAAGCCATCGACTACCTCGAACGCGCCCTCCGCCTCGATCCGTTCCGCCCCCAGCATTGGGCCAAACTCGCCTATCTCCAATTGGGCCTCAACCGAACCGACGCCGCCCGCCAAAGCTGGGAACAAGCCCGCGCGCAAAACCCATCCCTGCCCGCGTTTGAAGAACTGGAAAAAGCCGCCGCCGCGGAAAGCACGCCCGCCCCAGCAGCCCCTTGAAGACCCGCCGACGGGCTTCTCCGATGGAGGGACCGGCTCCGTCCGGTCCGTCCGGGGCCTTCAACAGCGGCCCGGTAACGCTCGGCACAGCCTCGCGCTCCATACGCCCCCCTTGGAGCGCGAGGCTGCGCCGAGCGCCATTGATCGCCGTGCACGAACAAGCTGCCGCGGGGTCCCGCCCTCTGCTACCGCCCCGCCCGCCAGTTCCCAACCGCCTCCGTCGTCATCAGCCGCCGACCGTACACCCGCAGGCCCAGGATCTCCCCCTCGACCCCCGCCCCCACTCGCCACTCCGGCGTGCCGTTCACATGCCGCAAAAGCGGACTGAATCGCCCCCACCCAAATTGGCGTTCATCGCCGCCGTCGTTCAAGCGCCCGTTGGTCACAAACGTCACGATCTTCGGCCCGCCATCCACGACAACCACCACATGCGCGGGCTGCCCCGTGGCAATCGCACCCGCATCGCAGGCCCAGCGGCTCACCGTGCGCCCGTCGCTCATTTCCAACTCCACCGCGCCGGCCGCCACCGTCCGCAGCACAAACCCGCGCCCGTCCGGCGTGCGATTCGAAAGCAACTCCTGCCCCGCCGTCCAGGCCTCCATCCGGATCCATAGGTCGAGTGTGAACCCGGCCCGTTTGTCGCGTAGCCCGTAGTCCGCCTGGGAGGGATCGCGCTCGCTGAAGTTGGGCAGCATCGGCCCCGCCACGCGCCCCGGCACCGTGCCCGACCCTTCCACCGGCAACTCCAGCAGCAACCCTTCGCGCGCCACCTCGCGCCGCGCGTGCTGGCCCCACAACGCCTCCAGAAACGCGCGGTCCAGCTCATGCACGCGCGCCCGATCCTTATTCGTCTCGGTCACGTAAACCTTGCCGTCTTCCTCCAGCAGGTCGGGGTAGCTCATGCGCACGAACGGGTCATCCTCGTACAGCAGGATCTCCGGCTCGCTCCACGAAAGTTCGCACCCCGCCGGCGTATCGATCTCCCGCCCCGCCGACACCCACACCGGATTGCGGTCCTCAAACCCCGTCGGGTCCAGCTTCGGCACAAAACGGCCCCCATGATTGTGGAACCAGTAGAGCCACTGACCATTCTCGCAGCGCCACGCAAAGTTCGCCGCACGCGGATGCTTCATGCGCCGTCCGTCGGCGAAGCACTTGTAGCG
This sequence comes from uncultured Victivallales bacterium, assembly GCA_964635825.1. Taxonomy (GTDB): domain Bacteria; phylum Verrucomicrobiota; class Kiritimatiellia; order UBA8416; family JAIOPI01; genus CAZWQJ01. Next base: position 9,258 of record CAZWQJ010000127.1, read on the forward strand.
CGCCGCACTCCACGTGTGCCCCCCATCGCGGCTGTAACTTTCCACCGGATACCCGTCCACACTCCGGTACACCACATAGAGCGTCCCATCCGAAAGCACCGAGTAGCTCTGCTCCTCAGACACACGGCCGCCACCCGCCGGCGTGCGCAGGCCGACATCCCCATCCGGCAGCGTTTCCCACCGAATCTTCGCGGGGTCCTGCTCCGTCAGTATGTTGTCGCTCTTCAACAACACGCCTTCCGATTGCGCAAAGAACCCCACACCCATGGCGCCCACCTTGTGCAGCGACATGTACGCCGCATCGCCCACCACCAGCGGCCGCCCCACATTCCAGAAGAAACGCAGCGCCCCGCCATACACGTTCTCGCGGTCACAGCGAAATTCGCGCACCGGCACCTCGTAGCGCGATGCGCTCCACGTGCGCCCATCGTCATCCGAAAATTTGAACACGTAGTGACCCAGCGAATCCACACGCTTGAAGACGTTGCCATCCTCGCACTTCACCTCACGCACATGGTCCGTGTTGTGATTGTAAAAGCAGTAGATCCGCCCCGACGGCGTGCGCAGCAACACCGCGTAGGACGCCTCCGGCCCCTCCGCCGGTTCCACATCCACCGGCACCGACCACGTGCGCCCCTGATCCGTGCTGCGCATCGCAACCACATGCTGGCCGTTGTGCCCCTCCTCGCCGCCGCCGGTCGTCACCGTGCAGAGCCAGGCCCCGTCGCCCGTCCGCACCAGGTACGGCTGATCGCTGTAATACTCCGTCGGAATTTCCCGCCCGTTGTCGGCATGACGCCAGTCCGCCGGCACACCCCCGCTCATGACCTCACCCCCCACGCTGCTCGCCGCCACACCCGCCAGCAACCATCCCGCCACCCATGTCCGCCCAAGTCCATTCATCCATCCTCCCGATCCTGAACCGCCGCCCATCATGCGCCACGCCCCCCAACCCACGCAAGCCACCGCGCCGTTCCCAAGGCAAGAGGTCCTTGATCATGCCAACTGGAGGGCGAGGCTGGGCCGAGCCGCGGGCGACAGTCTGTTCCCGCGTGCCGCATAGCGTTAGCCGCACATCACGGCCCTTGGCCCCGATCATTCCGCCTGGTCCACTTCGCCATCCTACGTCGGGAACCGCAGATCATCGAAGGCAAGGGTGCCGCCACGGATCCCGGCCTTCGATATTCGGAGGTCATAATTCGTCAATCTGCACGGCTGATTCTTCGTTTCCGGCGAAGATTTCACCACGGATGTCACGGATCGCACGGATTTGTCCCATACCATCCGTTTCATCCGTGTCATCCGTGGTTACTCCGTCTTAACTGCGGTCGTGCCCGCGTTAGGATTCTTCTGGCCACGGCCACGCACGCTCCCGAATGTGGTAGCGCCACCGCGTGGCGCATCCTTCGCGTAGGTTTTGCAAGACAACCACCGCCCGATTCCGTATAGTCCCTCCCCATGTGGCGTGCAGCATCGCGGAACACATTCCGAAAAACCCGGCCCCTGTGGCAACGAGCCGCATGCGGACTCGCCCTCGCCCTCGCCTTCACCCTCGGCGTCCAGCCCCTGGCCCGCGCCGCCGAGGATGCCCCCCTCATCGCCTCCAATCGCACCGACAGCATCCGCGTCGTCTGCCTGGGCGATATGCTCTCCATGGGCCTCGGCCTCGAAAAGCCCGCGGACGATTGCTACCCCGCCCACCTCACCCGCCTCCTCGGCGAAGGTTGGATCGTCGCCAACATGGCCGCCCCGCGCGTCTGCGTGATGGCCGCCGCCGACTTCCCGCTCTTCCGCCACCAGGCCATGCCCTCCGCCATCCTCTACGACCCCGACGTCGTCGTGATCTGCCTCGGCTCCAACGACGCCCGCTCCAACAACTGGCCCCACGCCGACGAGTTTGTGAAGGACTACACCGCCATGGTCGAAACCTTCAAAGGCCTCCCCACCAAGCCACGCGTCTGGATCTGCAGCCCCACCCCCGTCTTCACCAACGCCACCGCCACCATCGCCCCCGCCACCATCCCCGAACAAATGCTCCCCATGCTCCGCGAGGTCTCCGCCGCCACCGGCGCCGGCTTCATCGACTTCTACACCCCGCTCAAGGATCACCCCGACCTCTTCCTCGACGGCTTCTTCCCCACCCGCGACGGCTCCCTCCGCATGGCTGAACTCGTGCATGCCGCCATTGCCGGCACGAAGGCTGCCGCCCCGTGAGTATGCCTCCGACGCCGAACCCGCACCACGGGCTCGGCACCCTGATGGGACTTGTCGCCATCCTCCTCTGGAGCAGCACCGTCGCCGTCGCCCGCAGCATGACCGAACAGATCGGTGGCCTGCCCGGCGCCGCCGCCACCTACACCTGGGCCGGCGTCATCCTCTGCACCCCCCTGCTCTTCCGCCGCGGCGCCCTCGCCCGCATGCGCACCCTGCCCCCGCGCTACCTGCTCGTCTGCGGCTCGCTCTTCGTCGTCAACCTGGCCGTACTCTTCATCGGCATCGGCCTCGCCCGCAACCGCGAGCAGGTCCTCGCCGTCGGCCTGCTCAACTACCTCTGGCCCGCCATCACCCTGCTCCTCTCCATCATCCTCCTCCCCAACCGCGCCGACCTGCGCCTGCTCGTCCCCGGCATCCTCCTCGCCCTCATCGGCGAAGTCCTCGCCATGACCACCGGCAGCGCCGTCTCCCTCGACGCCCTGCTCCACAACCTCTACGCAAATCCCCTGCCCTACGCCCTCGGCCTGGTCTCCGCCCTCACCTGGGGCTTCTACTCCACCCTCACCCGCCGCTGGGTCGGCGGCGGCTCTGGCGCCATCGAAGTCTTCATGCTCGCCAGCGGCCTCCTCATCATCGCCGCCTGCGTCGCCACCGGACAAGCCCCCACCTGGACCCCGCGCGCTGCCATCGAAGTTGCCGCCCTCGGCATCTCCTCCGCCCTCGCCTACAGCAGTTGGGATTTCGCCATGCGCCGCGGCCGCGTCTCCACCGTCGCCGCCTGTTCCTACCTCACCCCGCTCCTCTCCCTCCTCATCTCCTGCCTCTACCTCCGCATCGTCCCCACCCCCGGCGTCTGGCTCGGCTGCGCCCTCCTCATCGCCGGCTCCATCCTCAGCTGGCGCTCCATCACCCACCA
>CAZWQJ010000128.1:0-12362 GCA_964635825.1 uncultured Victivallales bacterium
GGGCGTCGGCATGCTCGACCGGGCCGCCGCGCTAGCCGCCGCGGTCTCGACCAATCAAGCGCCGGACGCCGACACGGTGCTGCTCGCGGGGCTGCAGCGCATCCGCTACGAGGCGGACGGCACCAGCGAGCAATGGCATGAGGAGTACATTCAGATCCTCACGGAAAAGGGGCGCCGCGACTACTTGACGCTTTCGAGCTACTTCGTCATTCCGTACCAGCGGGGGCCCGAGGACTGCCAGATTCCGTTGGTGGAGATCATCCATGCCGCCGGCGGCACGACGGTGGTCGATGTGGCGGCGCAGAGCCGCATCATGATCAACCCGTCGTCGATGGAAGCCAACATCTACAATCCGAATGAGAAGCTGATTGAAGTCAACGTGGGCGGACTGCAGGTGGGGGACATCCTGCACTTCGTGATGTTCGACCGTGTGGTGCAGGCGCGGATGGCGGATAGTTGGGGCGACTGGTTTGTGCTCGAATCCACGCGGCCGATGGTGAGTCAGACGATTGAGATCGATGGTCCGACGAACTGCCCGCTGGCGGCGATCGCGCTGAAGGACCCGCTGCCGGGGCGCGTGACGGCCAGCCGCCAGCAGCAGGGGGACCGCATCCATTACCGCTGGGAGGTGCGCGATGTGCCGCGCATGTTCCCGGAGCCCAACATGCCGGAACTGCACACGGTCGTGCAGCGCCTGCTGGTCAGCACCATTCCGGATTGGGAGACCGTGTCGCGCTGGTACTGGCGGCTCTCCGAACCGCATTTCGCGCGGACGCCGGCGATCGAGGAAAAGGTGGCGGCGCTGACGGCGGACGCGGCAAGCGATGCAGAGAAGATCCAGGCCCTGTTTGGCTTTGTGGCGCAGGAGATCCGCTACATGGGGATCATCGCCGAGTCGGAAGCGCCTGGCTACGAGCCGCACGATGTGGGGGACACCTTTGCCGCGCGGCACGGCGTGTGCCGCGACAAGGCGGCGCTGCTGGTGAGCATGCTGCGGGCGGCCGGGTTCGAGTCCTTTCCCGTCCTCATTCACACGGGTGCCCGCAAGGATCCGGAGGTGCCGCAGCCGGCCTTCAACCATGCCATCGTGGCCGTGCGCACCGGCGAGGGTTACCAGTTGATGGATCCGACGGATGAGACGACGAAAGATCTGCTGCCGGCGTATCTGCACAATCGCAGCTACCTGGTGGCGTCGCCGGAGGGCGACCCGCTGCGCCTGTCGCCGGTCGCTCCCGCGACCAACAACCTGATGCGGGTCGAGACGCGCGGCTATGTCGATGGCGAGGGGCGCCTGACGGCGGAGACGCAGCTGTATTTTGACGGCGTCAATGATAATGCGTACCGGGGCTATTTTGCGCAGATTCAGCCGCAGGAGCGTCGGCGCCTGCTCGAAGGGGCTCTGCGCGCCGCGATGCCGGGGGCCCGCGTGGACGACGTGGAGATCCTGCCGGCGGACCTGATGGACATGTCGAGCGGGCTGACGGCGCGGGTGGTCTACGAGGCGGAGGACATCCTGCTGCGCGGCGGCGACCTGGCGATGCTGCCGCTGCCCTTCCTGGGCACGCGCCTCGGCATGGTCAATTTCATCCTGGGCCAGACGGGGCTGCAGGAGCGCCGCTATCCGCTGGAGACCGACGTGGCGTGCGGCGTGCGCGAACAGGTGACGCTGGAGTTGTCGCCGGCCTTCAACACGCCGGAATCGATGCCGCTGCTGGCCCCGGTGAACACCAACACGGTGTCCTGGTCGATGGCCGTGCGCCAAAGCGGACTGGTGCTGGACGCGCAATCCGAGTTTCTGCTGGATGCGGTTTCGTTCAGCGCGGCGGACTACCGGGGGCTGAAGGCGGTGCTGGTGGATGTGGAGCGGGCGCTGCGGCGGATGCCGATCTACTCGATGAAGGCGGCGGCGGGCGATGCGCTGACGGCCGGGGCGGACTCCGTGGTGGAGGACGAGACCGCCAAGTTCGTGTTGGACGCGGACGGGACGTTGCACGAGACGCGCACGGTGCGCCGGCGCATCCTGACGTACGCGGGGAAGAAGCAGTACAGCGAATTGGCGATTCCATTCAACCCGGCCTGGGGCGCGGTGGAACTGGTGCGGGGCGTGGTGACGGCGCCGGATGGGAAAGTCTCGGAGATCAGCCGGGCCGAGATCAACGAGATGGATGCCGAGTGGGCCGGGAGCACGCCGCGCTATCCGTCGGGGCGCACGCTGGTGGCCAGTTTTCCGGCGGTGGTGGTGGGCGGGACCATCGAGTACACGCTGGCCATCACGCGCCGCGATCGCCCGCTCCTCGCGGTGCGAGAATCGTTTGCGTCGGCGGAGGCTATTCGCCGGAAGCATGTGACGGTGAGTGTGCCGCGGGGCTGGCCCGTGACGCTGCACCGCAACGCGTTCGAGGGGCGGGCCATCAGCGAGGCCATTTTTGCGGATGGGGGGCGGGCGCTGGATACGTATGAGTGGACCGTCACCGATGTTCCGGCGACGCGGCGCGAGGAGCAGACGCCGCCGGACTGGCTGATGCAGCCGACGGTATCCGTGTCGTTCGGCACGTGGGCGGCCTATGCCGGAACGGTGAGCCATGCGCTGGAGCAAGCGGCCACGAAGCAACCGGCTTGCGAGGCCGAGGGGCGCCGCCTCGCGCAGGCGACGAAAGATCCGTGGGCCCTGCTGCAGCAGATTCGGGATCTGGTGGCTCTGCGGGTGCGGTTGGCGGGGCCGACCTTCCCCGAATTGCCGTTGTCGGCCATCACGCGCGCCGACGTCACCCTGAGCGATGGTTACGGGTCCACCGCCGACCGCGCGGTCGTGCTGTATGCACTCGCGCGGGCGGCCGGGTTTGAGCCGGAGTTCGTGCTGGCATCGCGGCGACCGGCGATCGAGCCCTTGCGCCGCTCGCTGGATGCCGCCGCGGAGGCCGATGTGCTGCCGGACGTGCTCGTGCGGGTGACGGCGCCGTCGCTCAACCTGGCGGCGGGGCACCATGTCTATCTGGGCGATAGCGACCAGTATGGCGCCATCGGGGCCAGTGGCCACGAGGACATGTGGGCGCTGACGCTGCCCCGCGGCGAAATCGTGGCGGTGCTACCCGCCCGCGAGGACCGCATCTGGACCGAGCACCGCATCAGCCTCGATGCGCAGGGCAACGCGCTGCTGACCCACCGCACGCTCTATTTTGGTAACAGTTTTGGCAATGAGAATCGCCGTTACCAGGAGATGACGCCGGAGGAGCGGCGGCGCTATCACCAGGAGCGCCTGGCGAAGTTTTCGCAGGGAGCGGTGGCGGAAGGACCGCTGAGGACGGATTTCAGCGGCTATCCGGGGCAAGTGGAGTTCACGGTGCGCCTGCCGGCCTACGGGGTGCGCGATGGCGACTATCTGTACGTGGCGCTGCCGGAGACGTTCGACCGCCTGTTTGCGCTGCGCTCGGACCGCCGCGCGTTGCCGCTTTTCCTGGATGTGAACGGCGTCTGGAAGACGCAATGCCGGCTGGATGTGCCGGCGGGATTTGAGGTGGTGATGGCGCCGCCCGCGCGCCGGTTCAACGGGGTGGCGAACACGTCGATTGAACTGTCATCGGCCAGCGAGCGCACGGACGGGGTGGAAAGTGTGGTGCTGCAAGGGGAAGTCTTCCGCGCACCGGCCATCGTGGACCCGGGGGATTACCCGCGCCTGGTCGAGTGGGACCGCACCCTGTCGCATCGCCGCGCGCGCACGATCGTGTTGCGGCTGGCGCCGGCGCGATAGTGAACCCGACCGGATCCATGAACCCCGGGGAGCCCGCGCGCGGAGCGCCCGGGCCACCTTGAGCGGAGGAACCACGGATTTCACGGATGGCACGGATGCAGAGACACGCGTGGCCTGCCCCAGGGGCATGGAAGCGGTGAAACGGTCACGAATGTGCGGTCGGGACGGAGCCCTCCATGAATCTCAAGAAGAGACTCGTTTTGGAAGCTGGAGGGACGGCCTCCGTGCCGTCCGTGGATGGGCTAGACGAGGTCGCAGGCGTCGGCGGGCATCCAGTGGGCGTCTTTGCCATCCCATTTCACGTTGCAGCCGATGGGGTTGGTGACGGGGACGCTGACGGGTTTGCCGTCGAGGTGTTCGCGCAGGGCGCGCTCGAGATCGTTGACCTTCATCTTGGTGGCATCGCGCGGGCTATCGATGCCGCGGCCGGTGTAGATCAGGCGGCGCTGGCGGTCGAAGGCGAAGAAGTGGGGGGTGCGCAGGGCGCCGTAGGCGCGGGCGACGTCCTGGGTGGCGTCGTGCAGATAGAGCCAGGGGAAGCGGTGCTCCTGCATGCGGGTGAGCATGTGTGCAAAGCTGTCTTGGGCGTAGGTGTTGGGGCTGTTGGAGTTGATGCCCACGAGGCGCACGCCGCGCGGGGCGAAGGCATCGGCCGTGCGGCGGGTGACTTCATCGGACCCGGTGACGTATGGGCAATGGTTGCAGGTAAAGAAGACGACGAGCACGGCGGCGTCCTGGAGATCGGCGAGTGCGTAGGTACGGCCATCGGTGGCGGGGAGGCGGAAATCCGGAGCGCTGGCGCCGATCGGCAAGGTAAAAGGCATGGTGTTCTCCCGTTGGTGGTGCGCCTGGCGAGAATCGAACTCACAACCCTCAGCTTCGGAGGCTGATGCTCTATCCAATTGAGCTACAGGCGCGTCGTGGCCGTCATCGCGGGGAAGCGAGCGCTTCCCGCGTCAGCCGTTCTTCTTCTGGAACTCTCGCATGAAACTCACCAAGGCGTCAACGCCGGCGGGAGGGAAGGCGTTGTAGATGGAGGCGCGCAGGCCTCCGACGGAGCGGTGCCCCTTGAGTTGCTTCAAGCCGGCTGCGGATGCTTCCTTGGCAAAGCGTTCTTCCAGATCCTCGCTGGGGAGGCGGAAGGTGATGTTCATGTCGGAGCGGCACTCCTGCAGGGCGGTTCCGCGGTAGTAGCCGCCGGAGCCGTCGATGGCCGCGTAGAGCGAGGCGGCCTTGGCGCGGTTCTGGGCGTAGAGCGCCGCCAGCCCGGTTTTCTTGATCCAGCGCGTGACGAGCATGAGGATGTACACGGAGAAGCAGGGCGGCGTGTTGTACATCGAATCGTTCTCAATGTGGGTCTGGTAGCGGAAGATGGTGGGGATCGTGGCGGGAGCGCGCTCGGCGAGATCCTTGCGGACGATCACGAGGGTGACGCCCGACGGGCCGAGGTTCTTCTGGGCTCCGGCGTAGATCAGGCCGAACTGTTTGGCATCGATGGGGCGCGACAGGATGTCCGAGGACATATCGGCCACCAGCGGTGCGGCGGGCTTGGGGAACTCTTTCCACTGGGCGCCGGAGATGGTCTCGTTGGAGGTGATGTGCACGTAGGCGGCGCCGGATGTGTACTTGAGTTCCTCGACGCGCGGCACGCGGGTGGGGAGCTCATCCGCGCAGTCGGCGGCGATGTTGACTTTGCCGATGAGCTTGGCTTCCTTGAGGGCCTTGACGCCCCAGGCGCCGGAGCGGGTGTAGTCGGCGATGCCGCCGGCCGGCAGCAGGTTCAAGGGGACCATGGCGAACTGGCCGCTGGCGCCGCCCTGGAGCAGCAGCACGGCGTAGTCCGCGGGCAGGCGAAGCAGCTCGCGCAGGTTGGCAATGGCCTCTTCCTGCACGGCCATGTACTCCTTGCCGCGGTGGCTGCACTCCATGAGGGACATGCCCGAGCCGCGGTAGTCGACCAGCGTCGACTGGGCTTCTTCGAGCACTTCGAACGGCAGAACCGCGGGACCGGCGCAGAAGTTGTAAACGCGTGCCATGGCAGCCTTTCTTCCCCGGGCGAACGGCGCGCATCCAATGTGGCCAGCCCGGTTGGAAGGAAGAACGCTAGCGCAATACGGGCCCGGTCTCAAGCCTTTGCGCAGGCTGCAAGATTGACAGTGGGAGGCGCAGGGCCTAGATTTTGGAGAAGAAGGAGATACTTTGACGATGAAGACCACCCTGAAGACGGTTGCATGGCCTTTGCTGGCGATGGCGTTGTGTGTGTCGTGTGCCACCACGCCGGGGAGCAAGCCCTCCGGAACCACGCTTCTGGTCATGCCTTCGCGCCACACCGTGGTGCAGTTTAGCTTCGACATCGCGCGCATTCGTTCGGTCTACATGGTGGCCTACGACCAGCCGGCCCTGAGCAAGCGGCCGATGCTGTACGCGTGGAACAACGATCGCGCCGATTGGGTGGCCATCCAGGCGGGCGAGCTCGCGAGTGGGCAGCTCTTCAGCGTGCCTCCGGCGCGGACCGTGGTGATTGGCGGGGCGGCCATCATGCCGAAGGAAGTGGCGGATGCGGTGGCGAGCATCGAGGTGGCGGCTACGGTCGAGAGCCTGAATGTGGCGGACATGGCCAATACGCTCGACCAAGTGCTGAATTTCTCGACATCGGAATGGAGCTGGTTGGGCGATCGCTTCGGCCTGGAGCTGAAGGACCAGAACGAGGATCTGCGGCATACGGGGCGTTACTCGCAGAACCGCGGCCAGGTGCAGCCGCGAGCGGATTCGGGTGAGCTGGTTGCGATGCCGCCGGCATCGGTGGAAGAGTTGGATATGCCGGGCCCCGAGACCGCGCCGGTGTCGATGGAGTCGGCCCCGGTTCCCGAAGTCAGCCGTCAGACGCTGGTGATCCCGATGGGTCAGGCGGATGCAGCGCCGGTGGTGGTCGCCGAGGTACCGGTTGCCGCCAGCGCGCCGGTGGCGGCGGCGGAGCCGATGCGGCCGGAAGATAAGTAGGCGGGGATCGGTTATCGGTTATCGGTTATCAGTTATCAGTTATCAGTTATCAGTTAACGGTTAACGGTTAACGAATAACGAATAACCGCTCCGACTTTTTAGCCGCGGACTTGGCCGTTGCCGTAGATCAGGTACTTGTAGGTGGTCAGTTCTTCGAGGCCCATGGGGCCGCGGGCGTGAAGCTTGTCGGTGCTGATCCCGATTTCCGCGCCCATCCCGAATTCGCCGCCATCCGTGAACCGCGTCGATGCATTGACGTAGACGGTTGCGGAATCCACTTCCTGCAGGAACGCCTTTTCGGCGGCGGGGGACTCCGTCACGATGGCATCGGAGTGGTGGGAGCCGTACTGATTGATGTGGGCGATGGCCGCGGCCAGTGAAGGCACGATGCGCACGGCCAGGATGAGATCCAGATACTCCGCATACCAGTCTTCTTCGGTGGCGGGCTTGGCGTCGGGGATCAGGGCGCAGGTGGCCGGATCGCCGCGCAGTTCCACGTGGACGTCGCGCATACGCGCGCCCAGCAGGGTCATGAAAGACGTGGCGACCTTTTCGTGGACGAGCAGGGTTTCGAGGGCATTGCAGACGCCGGGCCGCTGGCACTTGGCGTTTTCCACGATCTGCAGGGCCATGTCGAGGTTGGCCGTCTCGTCAACATAGACATGGCAGACACCCTTGTAGTGCTTGATGACGGGGACGCGCGCGTGCTCGGTCACGGCGCGGATGAGCGCCTCGCCGCCGCGGGGGATGACGAGGTCCACGAGCCCCTCGAGTTGGACGAGTTCCTTGACGGCGTGCCGGTCGGTGGTGGCGATGAGCTGGATGGCGTGCTCGGGCAACCCCTTTTTGCGGCCGCCGGCGATCAGCGCCTCGGCCAGGGCCTTGTTGGAGTGCCGCGCTTCCTTGCCGCCGCGCAGAATGACGGCGTTGGAGGTCTTGATGCAGAGCGCGGCGGTATCGACGGTGACGTTGGGCCGCGACTCGTAGAGGATGGCGATGACGCCGATGGGGACGCGCCGCTTGACGATCTTCAGGCCGTTGGGGCGGATCCACTGGCTGATGTTCCCGCCGATGGGGTCCTTGAGGGTGGCGACATCGCGGATGCCCTTGATGGCGGCCATCAGGCGGCGCTCGTTGAGAATCAGGCGGTCGATCAGGGCCGGGGCGAGGCCATCGTTGCGGGCGTCGGCCACATCGCGCTCGTTGGCCTTCAGAATGTCCGCCTGGCGCGCCTCGACCTCGTCGGCCATCGCTTCCAGGATCAGGTTTTTCTTGCGGGAATTGACGAGGTTCAGTTCGCGCGAGGCGGCCAGTGCCTGGGTGCCATACAACCGGATTTCATCATGCAGATTCATCGCAACATCCCCCGTGCGCGGCGTTGCCGCGCTCAACTGGCCAGAATCAGTGTGCCGGTATCGTCGCCGCTGACGATGCTTCGCAGGACTCCGTTGTCGCGGCCATTGGCGATCACCACCGAACAGCCCGTGCGTGACACGGTCTGGGCGCAGCGCAATTTCGAGGCCATGCCGCCCTTGGAGAGGCGATTGTCGCCCTGGCGCACGAGGGCAAACGTCTTGGTGTTGATTTCCTCGATGAACGAGATGCGGTGTGAGCGGCCGCCGCTGCCGGTATCGCGCACGCCGTCCGTGGTGGACAGGAGCACGAGCAAGTCGGCGCGGATCATGCGCACGACGAGGGAGGCCAGGTAGTCGTTGTCCCCCAGCGCGAGATCGGCGCGAATCTCTTCGTCGGCCACGACGTCGTTTTCGTTGATGATGGGGATGACGCCCTTGCGGATCAGGTTCTCGAGGGTGCGGCGCGCATTCGTGTAGCGCACCTTGTGCTCGAAGTCGGCGTGGGTGAGAAGCAGTTGGCCCACGCGCAGGTCTTCCTTGCCGAAGAGCGCATCGTAGCGCGACATGAGGCGCGTCTGTCCGACGGCGGCGGCCATCTGGAGATCCGGCAGGAGGGTGGGGCGATCGTGCATGCCGAGCGCCTCCATGCCGGCGCCGATGGCGCCCGAGGTGACAATGGCGATCTCGCGCCCATCGCGGCGCAGCGAGGCGATTTCGCGGACCAGCGCGCGCATGCGGCGAACGTCGGGGCGGCCGGTCTTCTGCACGAGGACCCTGCTCCCGATCTTCACCACGAGGCGGCGCACGTCCGCAAGCCCTTCGCGGTAGCGGGTAGACATGTTCATAAGCGGTCTACTCTACCGCAGGGCGGGGCCAGCGACAACGGCGAACTGAGTGCCCGTGTGCCCGCCCGCCACGGTCTTTCCTTTTGGCCCATTTCTGACACACGGCCGACACGGAGGTCGGCCCTCCAAATCGAAAACAGGCCTTTTCGGTGGCTTGGAGGGGCGGGCTCTGTCCCGACCGAGTCCGAAAACAGTCACAAGAAAAGACCGTGGCCCGCCCACGGTGGACCAGCAGACGAGAGAGAGGCGCCATCCAAAGTGAACCCAATCGGGGCGGCGGGCGTTTATAGGGGAGTGATGGGGCGGGTTCACAAACACTTAGGCTAAGGACTGGACGCCAGCGGGCGTTATGGTGCTATATGCGCAACATGAAGATGCATCGGCAGGCGGCGGTGGCGGCGGCGGGCGTTGTGGTTGGGTTGGCGTGGTGCGGTTCGCACGGCGCGATGGCGGCGGGGACGAACGTGGTGGATCTCGGGGACATGGTGGTGGTGAACCGCGTGGAACAGCGCCCGCAGGATGTGGCGGGGGCGGTGGGCGTGGTGACGACCAACGACCTGTCCCAACTGGTGGGTGCGAATGCGCTGGAGGCGCTGCGGCAGTTGCCGGGGGTGGTGGTGCAGGGCAGCGCGGTGCCAGGCACCCCGATGAAGCCGATTTTGCGCGGGCAGTCGCCGGGGCTGATCAGCAAGCGGGTGCTGGTGCTGGTGGACGGGCGCCGGGTGGCCGAACCGTTCCAGGGTGGCGTGGATTTTGCGCTCATGACGGCCGACCACATCGAGCGGATCGAGGTGCTGCGCGGGCCGGCGTCGGCGCTGTACGGATCGGATGCGATGGCGGGCGTGATCAACATCGTGACGCGTCGCGGGACGGCCACGCCCCAGGCGGATGTGCGCGCGGCGTACGGGACGGATGACTTCCAGCAGTACCGCGCGCGCCACGGCGGGCAGCAGGGGCCGGTGGATTACTACCTCACGGCGGGGCACCTGCAGACGGACGGCGACCAGCGCAACGCGGATGGCACGCGACGCAACTGGAAGGAGGATAACCTCACCGGCAACGTGGGACTGGATCTGGGCGAGCATGCGGACGCGCGCTTCTACACCGGGTACTACGGAGCGGAAGGCAGCGACGACACCAGCGACCGCGAGATCGACAAGGACTACCAGCACGGCGAATGGACCTGCACGTGGGATCCGGCGCGCGAGGCGACGGTGCTCGTGCGCGCCTACCGCAACGGGGACGACCAGGTGTATCGCTGGAAGTTTCCGGGCGAGGGGCACTACGACATGGAGACGCTGGGGGCCGAGGTGCAGCAGTCGCTGTGGTCCGGCCGGCGCAACCGGGTGACCGTGGGCGCCGATGTGCGCGAGGACTCGGTGGACTCGCGCGATGTGTCGGGCCCGATCGACGAAGAGGGCCGGGTGGCCGGCGCCTACCTGCAGGATGAATACCTGCTATTGGAGCGGCTGACGCTGGTGGGCGGCGTGCGCGCGGATGACGATGAGGACTACGGCAGCGAGGTGACGCCGCGCGGGTCGGCGCTTTGGCGCGTGGGGCCGGACGCTGAGCTGTTTGCGGGCGTGGCGCGGGCCTATCGCGCGCCGTCGCTCTCGGACCGCTACTTCCGCGGGTTCTACGACGATCGGTTCTTCGAGGGCAACCCGCAGCTCGATCCGGAGACGATGACGGCCTACGAACTGGGCGGGCGCGCGCGGCCCACCGAACGCGTGCAACTGGAACTGACCGGCTTCTATAACGACCTCAAGGATTCGTTCGAGTTTGCCGAGGACACGGATGGGGTTTTCCGCAACCGCAACATCGCGCGCAGCCAGACGTACGGCATCGAATCCGGTGTTCGCGCCGCGGTGACGGAGCGGGCCGAGGTCTATGTGACGTACACCTACACCGAGGGTGAGTACGACGAGTTTCCGACGGACCCGTCGGTGGAAGGCAACCGCCTGCAGTATCTCGCCCCGCATGTGGCGGCGGCGGGGGTGTCGTACGACGCGGCGGCACTGGGCCGGCACGCGCTGAGCGGACGCTATGTGGCCGACCGCTACGCCGACGATCGCAACACGCCATCGGATGAGCTCGATGCCTACACGGTCTTCGACTGGAGCAGCCGCGTGCCCCTGGGGCGCCATGCCGCCGTGACGTTGAACGTGCAGAACCTGTTTGATGAGTCCTATGCCGAATACTTCGGAGTTGAACAGCCGGGCCTGTCGGTGATCGGCGGGCTGGAGGTCGCGCTGTAGCGATCGGCTGTCGGACGCAGAGGGCGGCGATGATTGCGGGCACGCAAATTCCGTGGGGAGCGCCGCACCGGCATGGCTTCGGGCAGGATCGGGTGCGGGAGGCGGAGCGGCGCACGCGCGTCGTGATCGCGCTGACCGCCCTGATGATGGTGGCGGAAATTGCGGCCGGAATTCTGTTTGGCTCGATGGCCCTGCTGGCGGATGGCCTGCACATGGCCTCGCATGCGGCCGCCCTCGCCGTCAATGCCTTCGCGTACCACTTTGCGCGGCGCCACGCCCATGATACCCGCCTGGCCTTCGGCACCGGCAAAGTCAACGCGCTGGGCGGATTCACCGGCGCGCTGCTGCTGTTGCTGTTCGCGGCCGTGATGGCGGGCGAAAGCCTGCATCGCCTGCTTCAGCCTGTGCCGATTGCCTTCAACCAGGCCATCCTCGTGGCCGTGGTGGGGCTGCTTGTCAACGCCATCAGCGTCTGGATTCTCGGCGATCGCCACGACCACGACCACGACCACGACCACGCGGCGGACGGCGATCACGATGACCACGACCATGATCACGATGCGCACGGCCATGGTGACGACCATAATCTGCGAGCGGCCTATCTGCATGTGCTGGCGGATGCCCTGACGTCGGTGCTGGCGATTGCCGCCCTGCTGGCGGGCAAATGGTGGGGACTGTCGGTCATGGACCCCGTGGTCGGCATCGCCGGCGCGCTACTGGTCGGGCGGTGGTCGGTCGGGTTGTTGCGCGCCGCCGGCGGCGTGCTGCTGGATGCCCAGGCGCCGGTCGCACGCCGCGAGGCCCTGCGCACCGCGATCGAGGAGGATGGCGACTCGCGCGTGCTCGACCTTCACCTCTGGACCATCGCCCCGGGCCTTTTCGCCGCCGAACTCACCGTGGAAAGTGGCCACGCCCAGACCGCGGAAGCCTACAAACAGCGCCTCGCCGACATTCACGACGTGGCCCACCTCACCATCGAGGTGCGCGCACGCCGCTAACCTGTATTTTTTGCTTGTCCGAAATGGTGGCCAGCGTGCACGATGCTGCCCGCCCGTCATGGTCCGACGGTGGGATACTCAAGTGGTCAACGAGGGCAGACTGTAAATCTGCTGGCTAACGCCTTCCAAGGTTCGAATCCTTGTCCCACCACCAACCC
>CAZWQJ010000129.1:0-12337 GCA_964635825.1 uncultured Victivallales bacterium
GCGCCCCCAGGCGCACTTACTTCGCCAAAGGCTAACTTACTTTGTCAATCGACCCTTTCCTTGAATCTTTTCGGACGCGGTCGGGACAGCTTGGCCGCCGTAGGCCCGGCGTAGGTGGGAGCCCGACCCTCCAAGATACCGAAATGGCCTGTTTTGGATTTGGAGGGCCGACCTCCGTGTCGGCCGTGTCCGAAATCATCCAAGAGAAAAAAAGATGGGCATCACTCCCGCGGCATGCTGGCGACGATGCGGAACCCGATGGTATCGTCGCGCACTTCGGGGCGGTCGAATCCGATGGCGCTGATGCGCAGGTTCGGTTCGGTGTCAAAATCCCAGGATCCGCCGCGGCGCATCTTGTAGCGCGCGTCGCCGGGGTAGGTGTCGGCGCACCATTCCCAGACGTTGCCGGCCATGCCGTAGAGGCCCCACTCGCTGACGCCGCTCAAGGACACCGGGCAGGTCACCGGGAAGCCGTCGTCGTAGCCGCTGATGCCGTGCCACTCCACCAGTTTTTCGTGGGCGGTGAGGTCGGCGAGATTGCCGTAGGTGGGGGGCCAGCGATTGCCCCACGGATACTTGCGATTCTCGCCACAGCGCGCCAGCAACGTCCACTCCGCCGCGTAGGGCAACCGGAATTCGAACCCTCGCGGCAGACGGTCGCGGTAGGTGCGGTTCAGCCACTCGCAGAAATCTTGCGCGTCCTGCCAGCTCACGTAGACGACCGGCTGATCGTTGCCGTCGAGCGTGAAGTTCTCGCGGAAGCGGCTGTTGTGGGTGGGGCGAAAACGTCGGAATTGCCCATTGGAGATTTCGTGTTTGCCCACCCACAGCTTCAGCGGACTGATCCATTCCAGGACGATGGTTTCGCCGAGACCGATATTGACGATCAGGGCCTGCCCCTTGGCTTCGCCGACGCGCGCGATATAGATGTCCGTCTTCGGGGGCTCGGGCGGCGGGGGCGCCACCACGGCGGGGGCTTCTTCCGCGGAGGGGGAGGGTGTCGTGGGCACCTCTTCGGCCGCGGGCATTGGCGTTTCGGCCAGCTCCTCCATGACGGGCTCGTCTGCCACCGGCTCCATCGGTTCGGATTCCAGCACCAGCGCGAGTTCGGCCGCAGGCTCTTCGGCCATCTGCACGATGTTCGTCTTCTCGGACTCCATCTCCAGCGTCACGATGCGGTCCGCGATGAGCATGGCCGCTTCGTCGGATTTGCCCAGGTAGGCCCAGTGCAACGGCTGTGCCCCGCTGTCGGTTTCCGCAGAGGCGTCGGCTCCCGCTTCCAGCAGGAGCGGCATGACCTTGACGGCGCCGTGCATGGCCGCCCAGTGCAGCGGCGTGATGCCGGTGGTGGAGCGGGCGTTGACGTCCGCCCCGTTGCGCAAGAGAACTTCGGCGGTTGCCCGCGAATTGCGGCTGGCCGCCCAATGCAGGGGGGTGAACCCGGTGGCCGTCCGTGCATCCACCTCGGCGCCATGCTGCAGCAAGAGGGCGGCGGCTTCGTCGCGATCCTGAACCGCCGCCACGTGCAGTGGCGTGACGCCGCGCCCCAGCACCGCATTGATCAGGGCGGGATCCCCATTGACGACGAGATCCTTCAGATAGCCGATGTCATTCGTTCGGACGGCCTGGTGCACGGCCAGCGGGGAAAACTCACGTACAGGCTCCTGCGCGCCCGCGGCGAGCACCGAGCCGATCCCCCCCAGCACCGCGAGTGCCCGGCGCCAGCGCCTATGGATGATGGTAAGCCGCATGAATCGTATGGATACCTCGGCCGGCGCCCGGTCGTTTTCCGGTCGTCGAAGGCCACGAGCATCGCGGCGGTAGCTTAGTCGCTGAATACGCGTATTCCAATCCCAAAAGCGGCCCGCGCGCGCCGCTGTGGCACGCGGCTCTGTCGCGTGCCTCCGAGGGCGCGGGACAGAGCCCCGCGCGACGGTGGGCGCCAACTCCCCGCAAAAGGGCCATGCGCCCTGTGCCGCCGATCAGCGCTTCAGTCGATAGCCCACGCCGCGCACCGTTTCCACCAGGTGGCTGGCGGAACCAAGTTTGCGCCGCAAGGCGCTGATCTGCGCGTCAATGGCGCGGTCCGTCACGGCATAGTTCGCTCCGTGAATGGCATCGACAATGCGATCGCGGGAGAAAACCCAGCCGGCGCGGCTGGCCAGGACGCGCAGGACGGCCAGCTCGGTGGCGGTGAGGTGGATGCGCACCCCGCTGCAAAACACTTCATGGCGGCCGACATCGATCGAGAGGCCGCGCACGCGCATGGGGCGGGCATCCGGCGTCTCCTGTGCCGCCGACCGCCGCAGCAACATCCGGATCAGGGCGAGCGCCATCGCCGTGTGGAGTGGCTTCGGCAGCATGGCCGCCGCGTCCGCATCGAAGGCGGCCACATGATCGTGTTCGCCCACGTGCTGCCCCATGATGATTACCGGAACCCGGCGGGACGGGGGAGCGCTGGCCAGTCGCCGGCATAGCGCCAGCCCGCACATGTCGGGCAGCTGCCGCTCCAGCATCACCAGATCGGGTGTCCGGTGCGCCACCGCATCCAAGCCGCTCTCGCCCGAAGCGGCGGCGGTGATGTGGTACCCGGCGCGTTCCAGCACCGTCGAGGCGAAGTGCTGCAGATCGTGGCTACCATCGATTACGAGGATGCGTGCGTTTCGCATGGCAAATCCCGGGAACCCGTTATGGCGGGATAGAGTTAGCAAGGGAGACCGCCGGTCGTCAACGGCGAAGAGGAGGATGAAACCGCGACCGAATCCTGACTGGGCGTCATTCCGCCTCAGCGGCACCCAACCCCCGGGCCCACTTTTGGGGTTGCTATTTATCCGACGCCCTCTATCGTGATTTGCTGGATATTGATTTCAGGACGACGGTCGAAGATCCCCCGATGCCTATGAACACGACACCCCTTCCCGCCCCTGCCGAGATGACACCGTGCGAACGCTGGATGGCGCTCTTGGAGAAGCGGACGCCCGACCGCATTCCGACGGACATCTGGGCGACGGACGAGGTCTACCAGCGCCTGTTCCGCGACCTGGGGTGCAGCACCTACGAGGCCCTGTGGCGCAAGCTGCACATCGACCGGCCGCGCTGCCTCGGCCCCAGGGCGCTCCGCACCCAGCACCCCGACGACCCCGAAGCGGATATCTGGGGGCTGCGCTTTCGTAATATCGCCTACGAGACCGGCGAGTACCGCGAGACCTCGCACTTTCCGCTGGCCCATGTGACCACGGTCGACGAAGTCCACCGCTTCCGCTGGCCCGATCCCGCCGAGTTTGACTACACGGCGATCACGGATGCCGTCACCCAGGACGACGGCTATCGGATTCTGCAGGCGGGAGGCTACGAGCCCTTTCTGCGGTACTGCCAGATGCGTGGCCTGGAGCAGGGCTTCGAGGACCTGATGCTGGCCCCCGACCTTGCCGATGCGATTCTCGGCCACCTCTTCGACTTCCACTACGAATACAACCGCCGCATCTTCGAGGCCGGGCAAGGCCGCATCAAGGTCACCTACGTGGCCGAGGACCTGGGCGGGCAAACCGGTCCGCTCATGGGGCTGCACACGTATCGGCGGTATCTGCGCGAGAACCAGCGCAAGATGGTGGAGCTGGCGCACCACCATGGTGTCCACGTCATGTATCACACGGATGGCGCCGCGCGCACCTTTCTGCCGGACTTGATCGACTACGTCGGCATCGAGGTGCTCAATCCGATCCAGTGGCGCTGCCCGGGGATGGAGCGCGACGGCCTGGTGCGCGACTTCGGCGCGCGGGTCGGCTTCCATGGTTCCATCGACAACCAGCAGACGTTGCCGTTCGGCACGCCGGACGACGTGGCCGCGGAAGTGCGCGAGAGCATCGACCTCTATGCGGGCGCGCGTTGGATCTGCGCACCCTGCCACAATCTGCAGGCGGTCAGCCCCACCGCCAACATTGTCGCGCTGTACGATGCCATTCATCAGTACGGCAAGCGCTGAGACCCTATGACCAAGCGCGAAAACCTGATGCGGGTGCTGGCGGGCGAGGAGCCGGCCTGGGTGCCGTTTGCGATGAACTTTGCGCAGTGGTTCTCTCACCATACGCGCTTCGGCACTCTGCCCGCGGAACTGCGCGGCTGCGGCAGCTACATCGACGCCATGAAAATCCTGGGCTGCGACATCTTTTCGCGCAACCTCGACGGCGGCTACCGCGAACGCGACACCCTGCTGAAGGTCCAGGAACACGATGAGCCCTCACCCACGGGGCCGCGCCGCACGATTGCCTACGAGACGCCCTACGGCCGGCTGGAGATGGTGCGAACGCAGCAGGTGGCCCTGACGACCTCCCACGAGGAGTCGCATTTCGTCAAGGACTGGTCGCGCGACGGCGATGCCTTCCGCCACCTGCTTGAGCAGCGCGCGTACCATTGGGACGAAGAGGCCTTTGATGCCGTCGATCGCGCCGTGGGGGATGACGGGCTGGTCAACGTCCCGGTGGCCTGCACGCCGCTGAAGATGCTGCATCTGAACTTCGGGCTGGCCTACTCGTGCCTGTTTCTGATGGACGAACCGGATGCGGCCCAGGCGCTGTGCGACACGTACTGGGCCGGCGTGCGGCCGGTGGTGGAACGCCTGGCCCGGCACCCCCGCGTGGCGTCCGCCATCCTCATGGACAACGTCGACACGCCCTTTTATCCGCCGGATCTGGCGCGCCGCTACTGGGCCCCGTACGTGAAGGACGCCGCCGCGCTGATGCGCGCGCACGGCAAGACGCTCTTCGTGCACGCCTGCGGCAAGCTCGCCGGGTTGGCGCCCGTCTTTGCCGAGTGCGGGGTGAGCGGGCTCGAAGGCATTGCCCACCCGCCGCTCGGGGACTGGAGTGCCGCCGCTGCCCAGGCCTGCCACCCAGGCTTCCTGTTCATCGGCGGCTTTGGCGCCCACGAGCAGGAAAGCATGAACGACGACCAGGTGCGCGCCTTCTATGCGGACTACCTGCCGCGTGCGAGCCGCCGGCGCTTCATCTTCAGCGCGTCCTGCCAAACGTCCATCCGCACACCGTGGGAGCGCCTCAAACTGGTGCGGGAGCAGTGCCGGGATTGGGGAGGGCGCCCCGCGTGAGCGGAAAGGATCGCATGAGTGACTCCTCCGAATCCGCAGAAGAGCCAGCCTCCTCCACGCGCGACCTCGTCCGCGACCATTCGCGCCGCTGGCGGAACTATCAGTATGTGTACCCCGTCATCAGCCGCCGCAGCGAGGGGCTCTCCATCGGCATCAACCTCAGCACCGACCAGAACTGCAATTTCAACTGTGTCTACTGCCAGGTGAAGCGCACCCCGCCTCCGGCGCCGCACCCCCTCGTGGATCTCACCGTCTTGAAGGAGGAACTCGATTCGCTGCTGGAACTGGTGCTGTCGGATACTTTCTGGCAAGACGGCCCATTCGCCGGGGTCGAGCCGTCCATGCGGCGGCTCGACAACATTGCCTTCTCCGGCGACGGTGAACCGACGCTTTGCCGCTGGTTTGAACAGGCCGTGGCCATTGCGGCGGCGTCCAAGATCCGGCTCGGGCTGCGCGATCTGAAACTCGTGCTGATCACCAACGCCTCGCGCCTGCACGATCCCGGCGTCGTCGAGGCTCTGAATCTCATGGCCCGCTATCGCGGCGAGATCTGGGCCAAGCTCGATGCCGGCAGCGCGGCCGGCTACGAGGCCCTCGATCGCAGTCGCGTGCCCTTCTCCCAAATCCTGGAGAATTTGCGCGAGACCGGCCGGAAGCATGACCTCGTGCTGCAGACCATGCTGCTGCGCCAACACGGACAGCCGCTGCCCGACGCCGAGTTCGAGCAGTACCTCGCCTGCGTGGAGCAGTTGCGGCGCGAAGGCTGCCGCCTGCAGGGTGTTCAACTGTACACCGTGGCCCGGTCTACGGCGGAAGACTGGGTCTCGGCACTGTCGGCCGACGAACTCGAGGCCTTCGCCGCCCGCTTCCGCCACCGGTTTCCGACGGTACCGGTGCGCGTCTACGACGCCGGGTGAGTCCTGCTGCAGGCGCACCCCGGTGCCCCGGCCCCGGCTACCAGTCGCCCTCCGGTGGGAACACACTCCCATACGCCACACTGCGCCGCGGTTCCGCCATCATCGGCGCCACCGCATCTCTCCAACGCTGGTAGTGCGACGTCTCTTTGTGACGGGCTGGCGCCTCCGCATCGCGATAGGCCTCCATCAGCACGAAACGCGTCGGATCGTCGCGCTGCTGCAACACGTCAAACCGCGCCACGCCGGCTTCCTGCACGCTGTGGCGGGCGTTTTCGAGGGTCGCGGCCCGGAAGTCCTCCACCTGGTCCGCCCGGACCTGCACCATCACCTGGATTACCAACATGCCTGTCCCCCTTTCTGTTTTGCCCCTGCGAGGCCCCAGCCTACGCGGTCCCCGCACGCACCGCAGCCGAAATTGTGGCGCCAACCCAAATAACGCTTGCGCGCCGATCCCGGTGATGGCTAAAGTATTAACGTTAAATTATTCACAATTGGCGGTATGTTCGTGGCTCGTGCCCGCAGGGGGCCCCCGCGACGGACAGCCAGCCCGGAAGGAGCTCCATGGGGGACGTCAAGGACCTTCAGCCGATATTGCGAGCGCATCCGTTTTTTGCGGACATGTCGCCGGCCCATATCGAGAAGCTGGCGGGCTGTGCGGCGAACGCGCGTTTTGCGCCCGGTGAACTGATGACGCGGGCCAACGACCTGGCGGACAAGTGCTATATCATCCGCGAGGGGCGCGTGGCGCTGGAAGTGGTGCCGCCG
Source organism: uncultured Victivallales bacterium (assembly GCA_964635825.1). Lineage (GTDB taxonomy): Bacteria > Verrucomicrobiota > Kiritimatiellia > UBA8416 > JAIOPI01 > CAZWQJ01. The sequence goes on from CAZWQJ010000129.1 coordinate 6,784, forward strand.
GGGCGCGGGGCCATCATCATTCAGACGCTGGCCGACGGCGATGTGCTGGGCTGGTCCTGGATGTTCCCGCCCTACACGTGGAATCTGAATGCGCGGCCGATGGAAGACGTTCGCGCCATCGTACTGGATGGCCGGTGTCTGCGCGCCAGCATGGAACAGGATCACGACTTCGGCTATACGCTGCACGTGCGCTTTGCGCGACTCATGTTGGAGCGTATCCGCTCGTTGCGTGAGCAGCTCGTGGCCCACGTCTGAGTTCGCCGAACCCCAACCCCGACCCCGGAGTTCCTATGGCCCTTGAAGCCCCCCGCGTCGAAATGCCGTCCGCCGACAAGCGCTGGCGGCTGGTCGACAACGTCATGCGCCGGCACGGACATCGCGCCGACGCGCTGATTGAGAGCCTGCACGCCGTGCAGGAGTCGTTTGGCTATCTGGACGAGGTCAGCCTGCATTTCGTTGCCGCCTCGTTGCGCCTGCCGGTGAGCAAGGTGTACGGCGTTGCCACCTTCTATCACTTCTTCACCCTGAAGCCGAAGGGCAAGCACACGTGCGTGGTCTGCCTGGGGACGGCCTGCTACATCAAGGGCGCCCAGAAGATCCTGGACCAGATCGAGAAGGAGTTCGGCATCCGGCCGGGCGAGACAACTCCGGACAACCAGCTCTCGCTGCTCACGGCGCGCTGCCTGGGCTCCTGCGGGCTGGCGCCGGCCGTGGTGATTGATGGCGAGATGAGCGGCAAACTGACGGCGGAAGAAACGGCGGATCGACTCCGCAGGTGTGTGGCATCATGATTCCCGAACAATTGAAGAGTCTTGCGGATGCGGAACTGGAAGCGCGCGAGAAGGTGCGCTGCCGTCTGAACGTGTGCATGGCAGCGGGCTGCCAGTCCTGTCACGGGGCCACCCTGTTGAAGGCGCTGCAGGACGAGGTCGCCAACCGGAAGCTCGAAGGCGTGGAAGTGCGCGGCGTGGGTTGCCTCGGGCTGTGCGCGGAAGGACCGCTGGTGCTGGTGGAGCCACAGCGCATCCTGTATCAGCGCGTGACCGCCGCGGATGCCGCCGAGATCGTCGCCTCGCTGGATGGGAGTGTCGTTAACCGGTTGGTGTGTTCGCTGGAGGCGCCGTTCTTCAAGCGCCAGAAGTTCATCGTGCTGGAGAACTCGGGGCGCATCAATCCCGAGCGCCTGGAAGACTACGTGGCGAACGGGGGCTACACGGCCCTGTCGAAGGCGCTGACGGAGATGCAGCCGCAGCAGGTGGTGAATGAAGTGCTGGGCAGCGGCCTGCGTGGGCGCGGTGGCGCGGGCTTCTCGACCGGCCTGAAGTGGCAGATGGTGGCGAAATCGACCGGCCCCCGCAAGTATGTGATCTGCAACGGCGACGAAGGCGACCCCGGCGCGTTTATGGATCGCAGCGTGCTGGAGAGCGATCCGCACCGCGTGCTGGAAGGCATGGCGTTGGCGGGCTACGCGGTCGGCGCCACCCACGGTTACGTCTATGTGCGCGCTGAATACCCTCTGGCCGTCAAGCGCCTGAACAACGCCATCCGCCAGGCGCAGCGGGCGGGACTGCTCGGGCACGGCATCTGCGGCACCGCCTACGAATTCAATGTCGAGGTGCGTCTGGGGGCCGGCGCATTCGTCTGCGGCGAGGAAACGGCGCTGATCGCATCGATCGAGGGCAAGCGCGGGCAGCCGCGCCCCCGGCCGCCGTTCCCGGCGGAGTCCGGCCTCTGGGGATGCCCCACGCTGATCAACAATGTGGAAACGCTGGCCAACATCGCGCCCATTGTGCGCAACGGCGGCCAGTGGTTCGCCTCGATCGGCACCGAGCGCAGCAAAGGCACCAAGGTCTTTGCGCTCGCCGGCCGCATCGCCAACACCGGTCTGATCGAAGTGCCCATGGGGATTTCCCTGCGGGAGATCATCTTCGATATCGGGGGTGGCATTCCGGATGGCCGCAAGTTCAAGGCGGTCCAGACGGGCGGCCCCTCCGGCGGCTGCATCCCCGAGCAGTTCCTCGACATGCCCGTGGACTACGACTCGCTGGCCAAGGTCGGCTCCATCATGGGCTCCGGCGGCATGATCGTGATGGACGACTCGTCCTGCATGGTCGACGTCGCCAAGTACTTCATGGAGTTCTGCAAATCGGAGTCTTGCGGGAAGTGCGTGCCCTGCCGCGTGGGCACGGCGCAGATGCATGAACTGCTCTGCAAGATCACGTCCGGCACCGCCACGATGGCGGACCTGGCGCTGCTGGAGAAGCTCTGCGACACCGTGAAGTTCACCAGCCTCTGCGGGCTGGGGCAGTCCGCGCCGAACCCGGTGCTGACCACGTTGAAATACTTCCGGCACGAGTACCTTGCGCACATCACGGAACACCGGTGTCCGGCGGGCGTGTGCCGAATCGAAAAACAGGCGGAGGTGCACGCGTGAGTACGGCCATCATCACCCTCACAATCGACCGGAAGGAAGTCAGCGCCCGCGAGGGCCAGACGATCCTCGAGGTCGCGCGCGAGAACGACATCAAGATTCCCACGCTGTGCAACCTTTCGGGTCTGCACCCGGTGGGCGCGTGCCGCCTCTGCCTGGTGGAGGTGAAGGGCACGCCGAAGCTGTTGCCGGCCTGCGTGACACGGCCCACCGAGGGCATGGAGGTCACGACGGATTCGGAGCGCCTGGGCGAGTACCGCAAGACCATCGTGTCGCTGCTCTTTGCCGAGCGCAACCATGTCTGCGCGGTGTGCGTGTCGAACGGGCACTGCGAACTGCAGTCCATGGCGCAGTCCATGGGCGTGACGAGCATCGAGGTTCCCTATCTGTACCCGCGCCTGCCGGTGGATGCCACGCACGCGCGCTTTACGGTGGACCACAACCGCTGCGTGCTGTGTGCGCGCTGCGTCCGGGCCTGCGACGAAGTCGAAGGCGCCCACACGTGGGACATCAGCGGGCGCGGCATCGACTGCCGCATCGTGAGCGATCTGAACCAGCCCTGGGGCGCGTCCACCAGCTGCACGAGCTGCGGCAAGTGCGTGCATGTCTGCCCCACGGGCGCGTTAACGGAGAAGGGCAAGGGCGCCGGCGAAATGACGAAGCGCACGCAGTTCCTGCCGTACCTCCAGTCCATGAGGGAGTCCTGGTCATGAGCAAAATCAAGGTGGCAACGGTCTGGCTGGATGGGTGTTCGGGCTGCCACATGTCCTTTCTGGATATGGATGAGCGGTTGCTGGCCGTGGCGGAAAAGATCGACTTGGTCTACAGCCCGCTGGTGGACCGCAAGGACTTTCCGGATGGGGTGGACCTGACGATCGTGGAGGGTGCCGTCAGCAATGAGGACGACCTGCACAAGATCCTGCACATCCGGCCGCGCACGAAGCTGCTGATGGCGCTGGGGGATTGCGCGGTGACCAGCAACGTGCCCGGCATGCGCAACTACTTTTCGCGCGATGAGCTGCTGCGCCGCGCGTACATCGAGAACGCGCAGACGAACCCGTCGATTCCCAACCAGGTGATTCCGCCGTTGCTGCCGAAGTCGCGGCCAGTGCACGAGTTCGTGAAGGTGGACGTGTTCCTGCCGGGGTGCCCACCGCATGCGGACATCATTTTTGAGGCGGTCGCGTCCCTGCTGGAGGGCCGCATGCCGGAACTTCAACACAAAGCCCGTTTCGGCTGATCTGGAGGTTGACCATGGCGAAGCAGATTATCATCGATCCCGTCACGCGCATCGAGGGGCACTCCAAGATCACGATCTTCCTGAACGACGCCGGCGATGTGGAGAACGCCCAGTTTCACGTCACCCAGTTCCGTGGCTTCGAGAAGTTCACGGAGGGGCGGCCGTTCCAGGAGATGCCGTCGCTGACGGCCCGCACGTGCGGCATCTGTCCGGTCAGCCACCTGATGGCGTCGGCCAAGGCCTGCGACGAAATCATGGCGGTGCGCATCCCGGTTGCGGCCGTGAAGTTGCGCCGCGTGGTGAACCTGGCGCAGATGGTGCAGTCGCATGCGCTGAGCTTCTTCCACCTGAGTTCGCCGGACTTCCTGCTGGGCATGGATTCGGATCCCGGCTCGCGCCATATCCTGGGCGTGGCCGCGAAGTACCCGGAACTGGCGAAGGACGGCATCTGGCTGCGCAAGTTCGGGCAGCAGATCATCGAGCGGATCGGGGGCAAGCGCGTGCATCCCGCCTGGGTGGTGGCGGGCGGTGTGAACAAGCCGCTCGACGAGGCCACGCGCGACCAGATCCTGGCCGACATTCCGCAGGCGATCGCCGTGGCGCGCCGCACGCTGGAATGGTTCAAGCCGGCCATCGCCAAGTTCGGCGAGGAGATTGATGCGTTTGCGAATTTCCCGAGCCTGTTCCTGGGGCTGGTCGGGCCGGACGGCAGCATCGAGCATTACGATGGGTTCATGCGCATCGTGGACTCGAAGCGGCAGATTGTGGCGGACAATCTGGAGTCGAGCGCGTACGCGCACCACATCGGCGAAGCGGTGGAGCCGTTCAGCTATCTGAAGTCCCCGTACTTCAAGCCGCTTGGCTACAACGATGGGATGTACCGCGTGGGGCCGCTGGCGCGCCTGAACGTCTGCGACCGCATGGGGACGCCGCTGGCCGAGCGGGAACTGACCGAGTTCCGCAAGCTTCAGGATGGCGCCGTGCTGAGCTCGTTCCACTTCCACTATGCGCGGCTGGTGGAGATCCTATACGGCGTAGAGCGCATCGCGGAACTGTTGGGCTCGTCGGGCATCCTGAATACGCAGGTGCGCGCCGTGGCCAACCCGAACCGGTCCGAGGGCGTCGGCGTGTCCGAGGCGCCACGCGGCACACTCATCCATCACTACAAGATTGATGAGAATGGCTTGATCACGTGGGCCAACCTGATCATTGCGACCGGGCACAACAACCTGGCGATGAACCGGGGGATCACGCAAGCGGCGAAGCGCTTCGTCAAGGGTGCCACGATCAGCGAGGGTGCGCTGAACCGCGTGGAAGCCGTGATCCGTTGCTACGATCCTTGCCTGAGCTGTTCAACCCATGCCCTGGGTGGCATGCCGCTGCACATTCAACTTCGGGATGCGAAGGGGACTGTGCTTGATGAGCAACTTCGAGCGTGACGAGGTTCCGCGCACAACCGCAGCGCCCTGCCTGGTGATCGGCTGGGGCTGCGACCTGCGGGGGGACGATGCCGCCGGCCGCCGGGTGGCGGGAACGGTGGCCGCCTGGGCGCGACCTGGCGTCGATGTTCTGCTCTTGCACCAGCTGACCCCGGAAGTGGCGGATGTCATGGCGGTCGCGCGCCGCGTGGTATTCGTGGATGCCTTTGCGGCCAAGGGCGCCGCCGCCGTGCGCCTGGCGCGCGTACGCCCTGCGGGAGAGGGGCGCGGGCCGACGCTGGGGCACCACGGCGCTCCGGATGCCTTGCTGCAGATGACGATCGATCTCTATGGCGCCGCGCCGGAGACCTGGCAAGTGGGCGTTCCCGCGTATGACTTTGAGCGAGTCGGCACCATGTCGCCCGAAGGGGCGGAGCACCTCGATGCCGCCGTGGCCACCGTGCG
>CAZWQJ010000130.1:0-12327 GCA_964635825.1 uncultured Victivallales bacterium
GCACAGGATCGGGACTCAGGCCAGAATCAGGACGAGGATCTGCACGGTGACGATGCGCAGGAACATCACGAGGGCGTAGACGCTGGCGTAGGTGACGGCCGGGGCATCGGAGACCGCGATCTGGTTGGCGAAGGACAGCGCGGGGGGATCGGTCATGCTGCCGGCGAGCAGACCGCAGATCGAGAGATAATTCAGCTTGAAGACCGCGCGGGAGACGATGCCGACCACGAGCAAAGGGATGATCGTGATGCCGGCGGCGAGCGCCATCCAGTAGAGCCCGTCGCCGTGGATGAGGGTTTCGACGAAGCGGCCACCGGACTTGAGGCCGACGCAGGCCAGGAAGATGCTGATGCCGAGTTCGCGCACGATCAGGTTGGCGCTCTGGGGCAGATACCAGACGATAGGCCCGATGCGAGCGTAGCGGCTCAGCAGGATGGCCACCAGCAAAGGCCCACCCGCCAGCCCCAACTTCACGGGGGCGGGCATGCCCGGCACCTGCAGCGGGATGCACCCCACCAGCACGCCCAGAATGACCCCGACGAAAATGGGCAGCGTGTTGGGGTGCTGCAACTGCCGCAGCGAGTCGCCCAGTTCCACGGCAACCTTCTGGATATCTTCCTCGGCGCCCACCACCGTCACGCGGTCGCCGAAGCTCAGGGTCATGCCGGCGCGTGCCAGCAGTTCAATGCCGGCACGGCTCAGGCGCGTGATGGCCACCCCATGGCGCTCCAGCAGATCCAGTTCGCGGATCGACTTGCCGACCATCTCCTTGTGCGTGATCAGGATCGTGCGCGACACGAGGGCACTCTGAACCTTGCGCACATCGACCTTGGTCAGTTCGCCTACGACAATGGCCATCTTCTCGGCGTCCTCGCGCGCCGCCACGACGTGGAGCACATCGTCCAGATGCAGGTGGGTATCGGCGTCCGGCACCACGACCGAGTCGCCCCGCAGCAGGCGCGAGATCACGAAGTGCGCCTGCACGAGGGCCGCGAGGCGGCGCACCTCCATACCGGCGAGGCGGGGATTGAGCACCTTGATGTTGTAATTCTCGGGGCGGTCACCTGAAGGGGCCACCTCCCGCTCGTACTGTTCAGCCTCGCGCTGCGGGATGATCCGCCAGATCACCCGAATCAGGATCATCGTGAGAATGATGCCGACGATGCCAAAGGGATAGGCCACGGCGTAGCCAAGGCCCGCCATCTCCCCTGCATCCGTGAGCCCGGGAAGTTGTTCCTTGAGGACCTGCTGCCCCGCCCCCAGCCCCGGGGTGTTGGTGACGGCGCCCGACAGCAACCCCACCATCACCGGCAGCGGGACGCCCGCAAACAAATGAATCGCGGCGGCCACCAGCACGCCCAGCAGCACCACGGCCATGGCCAGCGCATTGAGCTTGAACCCCTCCTTGCGCAGCGAAGCGAAGAAGCCGGGGCCCACCTGCATGCCGATCGTGAACACGAACAGGATCAGCCCGAACTCGCGCAGAAACTCCAGAACTTCCCCGTTAATGGTGAGCTGGTAATGGCCGAAGATCAGCCCGGCAAAGAGCACGCCCGCGATGCCCAGGCTGATTCCGAAGATGCGGATATGGCCGATGGCCACGCCGCAGGCGATCACGAAGCTGAGAATCAGCACCGTGTGCGCCACCGAGTGCCCTATGACCAGATCCTGTAACCAGTGCATCGACCGCGGCCCTCACAAAAGCCGAAATATATACGCGCGATGCGCCCCAGACGCAAGCACGCACCGAGTTGCCCGTTGAAGAACGCGGCCGGGGTGGCACCCGGCCCTCCCAATCACCGAATTCATTCCCATGTGGGGAGGGCGCGGTGCCACCCGCGCCGCTACGCAATGCCTATTCAACGGGCAGCCAGGGCGAAGACGGGGGATCGAGTCAACGGAGAGGCCACCCGCTGCAAAAAAATGGGCACGGTGAAGAGGCGGCCTCAACCGCCCTCCCCCGTGCCCGTTGCGAGACGCGGCCGGCTTACGCGGCCTTGCGGCGCACGACCCGGTGCGGATCCAGCACGAACTTGCGCGCGGCGCCCTTGTCGAAGTCGCGGTACCCCTTCGGGGCCTCCTCCAGCGAGATGACCGTGACGTTGACGGCTTTGGCGATCTGGATGCGATCGTAGAGGATCGCCTGCATCAGGCCGCGGTGGTACTTCATGACCGGGCACTGGCCCGTGCAGAGCGTGTGGGACTTGGCCCAGCCCAGACCGATCCGGATGCCCAGCATGCCGATCTTCGCGTTGTCATCCACGCCACCCGGATCGCCCGTCACGTACAGGCCCGGGATGCCAACCCCACCGCCCGCGCGGGTGACTTCCATGAGCGTGTTCAGCACGGTCGCCGGCCGCTCCACCGCCGCATCGCGCCCGTGGCCGCGCGCTTCAAACCCCACGCAGTCCACCGCGCAGTCCACTTCCGGCACGCCCACAATCTGCTCGATCTGCTCGGCAATGCTGACACCCTTCTTGATGTCCACCGTCTCGCAGCCAAAGCTGCGCGCCTGCTTGAGGCGCTCGGGGATCATGTCGCCGACGATCACGCAGGCCGCCCCCAATAACTGGCAGGACGCCGCGCACGCCAGCCCCACGGGGCCCGCCCCGGCCACATACACAACTGAGCCCGTCGTGACGCCCGCCGTCACCGCGCCGTGGTAGCCCGTCGGGAAGATATCCGACAGCAGGGTCAGGTCCTTGATCTTGGCCATGGCCTGCGCCTTGTCCGGGAACTTCAGCAGATTCCAGTCGGCGTAGGGCACCATCACGTACTGGGCCTGGCCCCCCACCCAACCGCCCATGTCGACGTAGCCGTAGGCCGCGCCCGGACGGGCCGGGTTCACGTTCAGACAGATGCCGGTCCGGCCTTCCTTGCAGTTGCGGCAGCGCCCGCAGGCAATGTTGAACGGAACCGAGACGAGGTCGCCCACCTTGATGAACTCCACGTCGCGCCCCGCTTCGATCACTTCACCGGTGATCTCGTGCCCGAGTACGAGCCCTTCCGGAGCCGTCGTGCGCCCGCGAACCATGTGCTGGTCGCTGCCGCAAATGTTCGTGGCCACCACCTTCAAGATCACGCCGTGCTCGCACTTGCGTTTCCCCAGCGCCAACTTGGGAAAGTCGAGCGACTGAACCTCCACCACGCCCGGCTTTATGTACACAACACCCTTGTTCGATGCCATGCTCGACCTCCTCTTATTGTGCGTTAACCCGAATACAGACGCTAGTACACCATGCGGATAGGAATTGTCAACGATATGTCGGCTGGACGCCGATCGATCAAATCCCTAACGTGGACGGGACTTGAATCCACGGGCCTCGAAGGAGACGCCCAGCAGAAGGAGACCATCGTGCGCATTGAGCATCCGTACCGAAACCTGCGGGGCGGCGAATGGCTGCGGGGAAATCTGCACACGCATTCGACGCGCAGCGACGGCAAGCACCCGCTGCAGAACGTCATCGATCGCTACGCCAAGGCGGGGTACGGATTCCTGATGATGTCCGATCACGACGTGTTCACGTCGGAACAGGACTACGCAACGCTCAAGAACCGGGGGATGGTTCTGCTGCCTGGCAACGAGATCACCGCCATGGGCGTCCACATGCTGCACGTATATGCGGACCGCAAAGTGGATCCGCAGGAGGACCGGCAGCGGGTGATCGACGACGTGGCGCGGGGGCGCGGGTTCACGATCGTCAACCATCCGATGTGGTTCAAGGAGTTCGACCACTGCCCCTTTGAATGGCTCGAACGCTGGCAGGGCTACGCCGGCATCGAAATCTACAACGGGGTCATTGGCCGCCTGCATGGCAGCAGCTACGCCCTGAACTACTGGGACCGGCTGCTGGCACGCGGGCGCCACGTCTGGGGCTACGCCAACGACGACTTCCACAACGCCGCGGTCGGCGACTTCCAACTGGGGTGGAACGTGGTGTATGCCAAGCGCACCGCCGCCAGCGTCGCGGACGCCTTGCGCCACGGCCGCTTCTACGCCTCGACCGGCGTGGAGATCACGGCCATCGAGGTCAAGGGATCGCGCATTCGCGTGCGCACGCGCAATGCCGAGCGGATCGTGGCCATGCGCGATGTTCAGCAGCGCATCGCCACCGTCGACAAGCGCGAATTGGTGATCGATGTTCCGGAAGACGCCCGCTACGTGCGCTTTGAGTGTTGGGGCCGAGGCGAACAGTTCGCCTGGACCCAGCCCTTCTGGATCACGCGCTGAGAGCCGATAAGCGCCTCTGGCATTGCCCCCGCCCCCGTCTTCGCGTATTCTATAGGGGTGTGCATGGCAGCGAATAGACGCGGGCGGTGGCGCATACGCGCCGGGCTGGCGATCCTGCTGGCGGCGGTGCCCTGCTGGCATGCCGGCGCGGCCGTGGAGACCTTCGGCAATTTCGAGACGCTGGGCGTGGTGCTGCGCCCGCCGGCCCCCCTGACGGCGGACACCGTTGGCGAGATTCGCCTCTACCACGTGCGCCCGCAGGGAGATCGACTCCTCCAGGCACCCGTTCGGGTCGCGACCTTCGACTACTTCGCCGGATCCGTCTTCAATCTGACCCCCGGCACCACCAACCAGTACCGCGCCGACTACTACAACCTCTCGGGCGGGCTCGCGGCCAGCGACTCCTTCAGCGGGGCGACGCGTCCGGAGCCTGGGCCCACGCCGCCCGCGCTGCAGCAGATCTTCGTGGCGCCGACTGGCAACGATGCCTCCGCCGGCACCCTGGCCCAGCCGAAGCGGACCCTCGCCGCCGCCTTTGCCGCCACGACCCTGCCAGGGACCCACATTGTGATCCGCCGGGGAACCTACTATGAAGGCACGATCTACCCGCCAGATGTCGGCACGGCCGAGGCCCCCACTGTCATCCGCGCCTACCCGGGCGAACTCGTCGTCATCGACGGTTCCGATCCTTCGATGCTGCAAAGCGGCTGGTCACCGGTTGGAGGGGGGTACTATGAGCGCCCGTTCTCCGGCCAGACCTGGCTGGTCGCATTCCGCAACAAGGTCACCGGGCAGACCTTCCGCTGCTATCCCGTGCGCACGCTGACCGAACTGATGGGGCGCTACTCCGGCCAACCGGCCAACACCTTTACCAAGTTCAACATCACCGGCGCGTACTACTGCTCCGGCGACTCCATCCACATCTATTGCCCAACGTTCACCGGCTCCGGCAACATCGAGATGCGCGTCTCCGTGCGCGGCACCGGCATCGAACACGGCGGCGACCACCACGTCATCTACGACGGCCTCTCCTTCCGCTGGTTCCAAAGCATGGCCATCTATGACAACGCCTCGGACGACGTGACCATCCGCAACTGCAATTTCGAGTACAACAACACGCCCATCGGCATCAAGCGCGTCGCCAACCGCCTGCTGGTGGAGGATTGCACGTTTGTGGACGACTGCACCCGCTGGGGCTTCCTGCCCAAGTCCGAAGACGGCTACAATTACTCCGGCTACATCGAGACCGGCTCCCTCACCGTGCACTGGCCATACGACGGACGCGGACTGGTGATGCGCCGCAACGCCATCCGCGGCATGTTCGATGGCGCCCACCTCTCCCCCGCGGCGCTTTCACCCGTGCCAGACACCAGCGAAACCGACTTCTACGACAACACCATCGACGGCGCCTGCGACGACCTCATGGAACTCGATGGCTTCGCCCGCAATGTGCGCGTCTTCCGCAACCGCATGACGGACTACCTTTCCGGCATCTCCATCGCCCAGGCTGTTCACGGGCCAACCTACGTCCTCTACAACGACATGCGCCGCCACGGACAGACCACCTCGGTGAGCCTCAGCGGCTTCCAGGGCTACCCCGTCAAAAGCAATGGCGGCACCGACTATGGCAACACCGGCGAGGTGTTCTTCTACCACAACACCACCTGGACCGACGTGCCCAGCACGCCCGCCTGGCGTGTCCAATACGCCAATTGGCAGCGCCTCACCATGGCCAACAACATCTGGCAGGGCACCGCCACCAACTGGTGGAACTGGCAGAACTATCTGGATCCAGTCGAAATGACTCGGGAAATCCTCTACGCACCCCTCGGGCCCTTCCTGCGCATCAACGGCATCGGCAGCTTCAACTCCGTCGCCAACGTCGCCGGCGCCCCCGCTTCCTTTCATTTCCTGACCAATGCCGTGAACGCCAACCCGCTGCTGACCGCCCCCACGGCGACGAACTGGGATTTCACGCTCGCGGCCGGCAGCCCGGCGATCGACAACGGCATCATCCTCCCCGGCATCAACGACCTTTCCTACTCCGGCGGCGGGCCCGACATCGGCGCACACGAGGTCGGCGGCGGTGTCGCCGTCCGCTTTTCACCGGACGCGGCCACCGTGCCCGAGTCCACGACCACGGCCAACCTGAATGTCATTCTACTGCCACCCGTCGACCTGCCGGTCACCGTCAACTACGCCGTCAGCGGCGGCAGCGCCTCCAACGGCACTGACTTCGTCCTGAACGCCGGCATGCTGACCTTCAACCCGCTGGAAACCAACCACACCATCGCGGTCACGCTCCTGCCCGATGCACTCGCCGAAAGCAACGAGACCGTCTTTGTGACGCTCTTCAGCCCCACGAACGCGCTGGTGGGCGCCGCCTCCACGCATGCACTCACCGTTCTGGACGACGACGGCCCGCCGCCGGATGTTGCCTTTGCCACCGCCACCAGCTCGGCCACCGAAGGCGCCTACTCCCTGAACATTCCGGTCTTGCTGGCCAGCCCCTTCGGGCTGCCCTCCACCGTGGCCTACACCATCCTTGCCGGAACCGCCTCCAACGGCGCCGACTACGTCCTCAGCACGGGGGTGCTCGCCTTCGCGGCCGGGCAGGTTCTCCAACCGCTCTCGGTCGCCCTCCTGGACGACGCCCAACTGGAACTGACGGAGTCGCTGACGCTCGGGCTGCACACGCCGCAGCACGCCGTGCTCGGCGCCATCACCAACCACACCCTCTCCATCCTGGACGACGAAGGCGTGCGCATCTCGCTGACAACCGCGACGGCCTCCGGCGGGGAAAGCGTGTCCCCGGTGAGTGTGACGGTCTCGCTTTCCGCGGCCGCGCCTTTCCCAGTTTCGGTGGACCTGACGGCCGACGGCGGCAGCGCGCAGGCCGGCAGCGATTTCACCCTGCCCGTCGGCACGTTGATCGTCCCGGCCGGACGCACCGCAACCAACCTGACCATGGCCATCATCAATGACGACACCGCGGAGCCCAACGAGACCGTGCTCTTGAGCCTGTCCAACCCCACCAACGCCATGCTCGGAACCCCCATCCAGGCCAGTTACCAAATCTTCGACGACGACTTCCAGGTGATCTATGTGGACCGCGATGCTGCCGGCGCGAACAATGGAAGTTCCTGGGCCAATGCCTACAACAGCCTCGCCACCGCGCTGGCCAACCCGCCCGCCTTCGCCCAGTACTGGGTGGCCGCCGGCACCTACACGCCGGGAACCTCCACCAACAGCACCTTCTCCCTCCCCGCCAACGCCACGCTCTTCGGCGGCTTTGCCGGCAACGAAACCGCCACCGCCCAGCGTGACCTTCAGGCCAATGCCACCATTCTCAGCGGCGACCTCAGCGGCAACGATACCGCCAACTGGGGCAACCGCGCCGACAATGCCGTCCATGTCGTCACCTGCGTCAGCAGCAATGTCCTCTTCGACGGATTCGTCATCCGCGGCGGCAACGCCGGCAACGATTCCGTCTTCGCCGGCAACAACCAGGGCGGCGGCCTCTGGGCCAACGTGACGCGCAGCCTGCACCTGCGCCGCTGCGTGTTTGTCGATAACGCCGCCGCCGCCGGCGGGGGCCTGTATCTGCGGCGCGTCGCCGACGTGCAGATCGAGGACTGCATCTTCAGCGGCAATCTGGCGCGCGAGGTCGGCACGGATCGCGGGTCCGGCGCAGCGGGCGGCGAGGGCTCCGCGCTGACCAATGCCGTCAACCATGAGGACGTCACCTTCACGCGCTGCCGCTTCACCGGCAACACGGCGCCGGGCGGCCGCGGCGGCGTGCTCTTCGCCACCACCACCGGCCTCGGCGCCAACTTCGAGAACTGCCTGATCGCGGGCAATTCGGCCGGCGAATTTGCCGGCGGCGTCTATGCGCGCGCCTATGACATGCAGCTTCGCAACTGCACCTTCAGCGGCAACAGCCCCGAAGCGGTCTACGCGCGCGACGCCGTCCCCTCCATCCTGAATTCCATCCTGTGGGGGAATGCGGATGACCTCGATCTCTACAACCTCTCGGCGACCGTGGCCCGATCCGATCTGGATGAACCTGGATACGAAGGCAACGGCAACATCCGCATCGAGCCGCGCTGGCTGGCGGCGCCGGGCGGTGTGTGGGCCACCAATGCCACCTACAACCCGAACACCGGCACCACGCGCTTTACCGGCGGCCCCTGGCTCGAGAACGAACACCGCGACCGTGCGCTCAGCCCGGATACGCGCCAGACGCTTCAATTCCTCGTCTGTGGCAACACCACCAACACGCTCGACGTGTGGGGCGACGCCGCGGCCGCAGGCCTGGCCGGCGCGCCGTTCCGCATCTACGACTACACCCTGCTGCCCGACAGCCCCTGCGTGGACGTGGTGCCGGCCGCGACCGCCCCCGACACCGACCTCTCCGGCACCTCGCGCCCCCAAGGCCTCGACGCCGACATGGGAGCCTACGAACTCGTCTCGTTCCGCGCCGATTTCAGCGGCTCCCCGCGCGAAGGGTTCGCGCCCCTGTCCACCGTCTTCACCGCCGTCCTGTACGGCACCGTCAGCAACGGCTTCTACTACCGCTGGGATTTCGACGGCAACGGCTCCGTGGAAGCCGCCGGCCCCGATCTCGCGGTCGTGACCAACACTTACACCCAGGCCGGCCTCTACGACGTCATGCTCAGCGTGAGCAACTCCGAGGAAAAAGTCGTCACGGTCTTGAACAGCGACTACATCGTGCTCACCCCGCCCATCATGTACGTCTCGCTCGATGGCGGTCACGTGTGGCCCTACGCAGACTGGGCCTCCGCCGCCACCAATATCGCCGCGGCCTTGAGCAGCGCCATCGACGGCGTCACCATCCTGGTCTCCAACGGAACCTTTGCACTCGACGCGCCGCTCGACATCCAGCGCGGCATCACCCTGCGCGGCGCCTTCGGCCGCGACGCCACCTGGCTCGATGGCCGCGGCAGCGTGCGCTGCGTCCAGATCAGCCACACCAATGCACTCGTCGACTCCTTCACGATCGTCGCCGGCTTCGCCGACCACGGCGGCGGCGCAAACCTCTCCTTCGGCGGCGAACTGCGCAACTGCATCGTCGCCAACAGTGGCGCCACCGGCGATGGCGGCGGTGTCTACCTCGACCGCGGCGGCACCGTGCGCGACTCCATCATCCAGCGCAACGATGCGGGCGGCTCCGGCGGCGGCCTCTACCTGCTGCAGGGCGGAACCGTCGAACGCTGCGACATCACCAACAACACCGCCATCTTCCGCGGCGGCGGCGCCTACGTCGACCAGGGCGGCACGCTTCGCGACAGCCTCATCGCCGACAACTCGTCCGAGGAAGATGGCGGCGGCGTCTACCTCCTTGGCGCCGGAGCGGTGGAAAATTCCCTGCTGACCCGGAACCGCGCCGGCGACGAGGGCGGCGCGGCCGCCTTGACGGGCGCCGCCTTCCTGCGAGGTTGCACACTGGAAAACAATGTCTCGGTCGATGATGCCGGCGGGGCCCTGTGTGGCAATCGCGACAGCGGGGTCCCCGGCGGCGCGCTATACGAATGCCGCCTCATCGGCAATACCTCGTCCGACAACGGCGGCGGCGCCTATCTCTGGACCGATGCCATGGCCGTCAACTGCCTGGTCATATCCAATCGCTCGCTCAACGGCGGGGGCGTCTACTGCCGGGATGGTGGCACCTTCCTGAACTGCAGCGTCATCGGCAATGCGGCCGCGGCCTATGGCGGCGGGCTCGGCTACCGCAACGGCGGCACGTCCCGCAACACGATCTTCTACCACAACACGGCTGGCCTGTCGGACCCGGACATCTATGCGCGTGAAGGCAGCCACACCTTCGAACACGTCTGCGCCCCCATCGTGCTCGCGGGCACCGGCAACCTGACCAACGCCCCCGCCCCCGTTTCCGCCGTCGAGCCAATCGATGCCCATCTCACCGCCGCCTCGCCCTGCGTCGACGCCGGCATCAGCCTCGGGGCCCCCCTGCTCGACCTGGACGGTATCCTCCGCCCCCAGGACGGCAACGGCGACAGCAACGCCGTGCCCGACATCGGTGCCTTCGAATTCGTCACCGGACTCGGCGATGTCGACAACGACGGGCTTCCGGATGCATGGGAATCCGCCCATGGGCTCAGCCCCGCCTCTGCCACCGGCGACGACGGACCCGACGGCGACCCCGATGGCGACGGCGCCATCAACAGCCACGAATACACCGCCGATACGGAACCGGAGGATCGCGACTCTGTCCTGGCGCTGACCGGCCTGAGCGCGTCCAATGGCGACCTCGTTCTGACGTGGCAGGGCGGCGTCGCCGCCGAGCAGATCGTCGAGTACAGCGAGAGTGCCGCCGGGCCGTTGCCCCCGTGGGTGTTGTTGGTCAGCAATCCGCCGCCCACCCTGACGCAGACCAACCTCCTGCATACCGGCACGACCAACGCAACCGGCTTCTACCGCCTGCGCGCCTACCGGCCCTGAACCGCCGTGCGGCGCGGTGGGGTGCCCGCCTGGCGGGTCTCGTAAAGATAGAACACCTCTCCCGGCACCACCCCCTCCGGATACATCGCCAGCAGTCGCAGCCCGCCCCACGCCAGCGCGATATCCTGCAAAGGGTAACTGACGACGAATAGCCCATCCTGGCCGCGCGCGTGCGCCACGGCCATCCCATTGAACACGGCGTCGGTGTCCTCCACGAACAGGAGTTGCGTCCGGTCCAGGCGCACGTAGGTGCCAAAGCGCCGACCGCGGGGGAAGTAGATGGGCTCGCGCCCCAGCGGCCCCGCCACGACGGAGGCCTGCCAGTCCGAAAGACCGACCACCAGCCGGCTCTGCCGGTGCGTGCGCAGGTAGTCCGTGACCTGCCCGGCCGGTGACCACGGCAGAACCGCGTCCAACGCCAACGCCACGATCGCCGCCCCCACCTGCAGCAACAGGACGCCACTGAACAGCCAACGGCCACACCGGGCCACCCGGGCGACCGCCCCGGCATGTCGCCCCCAACTCCAGGCGACGCGCGTGCAGGAGGGACGGATCCACAGGGCCATCAGGAACGCGACGTACAGGAACCCATGATGGCGCAGGTAGCCGATGTACTTCGTGTAGAACAGCAAGTCGAGGCCGGCCACGCTGAAGAGGAACAGCACCAGCGCGGCCGGCGTGGCAGCCAGGGCCAGCACCGCCGCCAGCAGGATGCCCGCCGCAAGTCCCACGCGCACCACCCCGTCATGCGGCAACTGGTACAGAATGTTGCTGTTCCAGAAGTGGTGCTGCCAGTCCGGCATCGGCAAAAAGGCATTCGCCAGCTGAGAGACCACGAGCGCCGCGCGGTGGGGGTCGAGCTCCGTATGCCACTCGGCCGCATAGCCGCCATCGGGAGGCGGCCGCAACGTCCAGAATGCAAAGGCAACACCGGCCGCCATGATGGCCAACGCCAGGATCCGTCCCCTCCGGGCGGGCGTCGAAGTTCCGAGTGGGCGCTGGATCTGCTCCCACACCAGTGCCGCCATGGCGGTCACGGCAACCACGAGGGCATGCGCGCTGGTGTTCGCCATCAACGCCAGGACCACCGCCATCCACAGCGGCCGCACGGCGCGCCGGCCGTACAACGCACAGAACGCAAACCCCAGCAACACGCCCAAGGCATAGTTGCGCGCGATCACGCTGTATTCGAACGCAAAGAAGTAACCGAATGCCGCCAGCACCTTCAGCGGGCGCGAGCAGGGGGCAAACGCGGCCCCGACCCACACGGCCGCAGAGATGATCAGGAGGTGCAGGCTCTGCATCGCCCGGGGGGAATCGGTGAAGGGCACTAGCACCTTCAGGCAGAGGTACCACAATGTGGGGTGCCCCTCGTAGCGCAAGTACCGCAGCAGGTCGCCCACCCCGAGATCGCGCGCAATCAGCCAGGCCTGGATCTCGTCCCGAAACATCTCGTGCCGGCCCTGCATCGCGACGCCCAGCAAGGCGAACGCCGCCGTCAGGACCCACGCGAATCGCCAGTCCGGGCCCGGTCGATCGACCGCGGGCGGCATCGCGCTGGTCGTCGGGTTGGCATGCATCGGCCGGAGTCTGCCCCACCCCACCAGACGCGA